>VBEQ01000112.1 GCA_005881235.1 Chloroflexota bacterium
GCCGGATCGACGGCATTGAGCATAAGCGCGCGCTTCATCTGCTCCTGGCCGACGATCGCGGTGAACGGCAACGTCAATTCAAAGGGCACGGTATGAGTCTAGCCAGAGACCTTTCCGCGGAAACGTGACAGCGCTGCCTGCGCTACAGGTCGAGTTCCTTGGCGATGATCTCGCGCATGATTTCGTTCGTCCCCGCGCCGATGGGACCGAGCCGTGCATCGCGCCAGGCGCGCTGGATCGGATACTCCATCATGTAGCCGTAGCCGCCGTGGATCTGCAACGCCCGGTCGGCGACCTTGACGTCGGCCTCCGTGGCGGCGATCTTCGCCATCGACACTTCTTTCGTGCACGGCAGCTTCTGCGAATGGAGCCAGAGCGCGTAGTAGGTCAGTTGCCGTGCCTGCTCGATGGTGAGCGCCATGTCCGCGATTTCGTGCCGGATGACCTGCATGGAGGTCAGCGTCTTCCCAAACTGCGTCCGGTTTGCCGCATACTCGACCGCCAGCTCGAGGCTGCGCTGCGCTGAGGCCACGGCGCCAAGCGCGATCCACAGGCGCTCCCATTGGAAGTTCGCGACAGCCAGGTAGAAGCCGCCGTTCTCCTCGCCAAGCCGGTTCTCCAATGGCACCCGGCAATCCTGAAAGACGAGCTCGGCCGTGTCCGACGCCCGCCATCCCAGCTTGTTCAGTTTGCGGCCGACGCTGTAGCCCGGAGTGCCGCGTTCGACGACCAGGACCGTCAGCCCCTGATGGCCGCCTTCCGGCTTCGTCCGGACGAGGATGACGACCAGGTCGGCATTGACGCCGTTGGTGATGAACATCTTGGTGCCGGTTACGATGTAGGCATCGCCGTCGCGGCGCGCGATGGCCTGCACGTGCGCGATGTCCGAGCCACCCGAAGGCTCCGTGACGCCGAGCGCGACGATCTTCTCGCCCTTGATCGCGGGAGGCAGCCAACGCTGGCGCTGCGCGTCGTTGCCGTGGTCATTGATCGGTGGCGTGGCAATCGCGACATGCGCGCCGATTCCGGCGGCGACACCTCCCGACCCGCAGCGGGCGAGCTCCTCGAAGAGGATCGCTTCATAGATGACGCCGGCGTTCGTTCCGCCGTACTCCTCCGCGTATTTCAAGCCCAGAAGATCCAGGGCGCCGAATCGCTTGAACAACTCGCGTGGAAATTGCTGGGCTTCTTCCCACTCGTCGACGTGAGGACGCACCTCCTTGTCGATGAAGCGCCGAACAGTGCCTCGGAACTCCTCGTGCTCCGGTGCGAAGAGGTGCGAAGGCGGCACGCCTAGCTTTGCCAGTAGTTGACGAACTCCGGGTACTGGTCGACGGTGGCGTCGGCGAGCGAATCCGGCATCCGCACGAACATGCCGCGGGCCTCGGCCACCACGGTGCCGTCGAGCAACTCGACCGCGCCGACCGCGTCGACGGCGCCGTCTCGCTCCCGAGCGATCTCCCCCCAAACGCGCAGCGGCTGATCGACCGGGGCCGGCCGCCGATAGCGGATGTCGAGCTTGCCCGTCATCAGCCATTGGCGGCGAAGCGCACCGGTCCGGCTCATCGTTTCATCGAGCATCGTGGCAAGGACGCCACCATGCAGCACGCCAGGAAACCCTTGGAAGCGCTCAGACGGCGTGTAGTCGGCGACGATACGGTCGCCGTCGCGACGGAAGGTCAGTTTGAGGCCGGATTCGTTACGGTGGCCGCAGGCGAAGCAACGCTGGTATGTGGTTTCATCATTGAGTTTGTCGGGGTCTTGCACGCCGCGACCAGTTTATCAGCCGATCTGGAGGCAACCTGCACGTGAACCGGCGATCGGAAGCGATTGCGCAGCTCCTGGAAACAGCGCTCGCGGAACGCTTCGACACGCCGGTCAGCGAATTGCTCCAGGCGATGCCCATCCCGCTCGCGGTCGTCGAGGCTGGCGATCTTCGAGCGCTCGCCGTCAACGAGATGATGGCCCGGGTGTTGCGACGAGCCGACGCGGCGGGGTTGACTATTTCTTCACTGGTGCCGCCGGCGCATCCCCTGTCGGATCCCCGTCCCTTCCGGTCCGTCGCGACCAACGGGCAGCCCTTTGCGGCCACGGTGGTGATCGACGGACAGACCTGGGAATGGTTCATCCGCCCTCTCAAGGGACGCGGCCGCGCCGTCGAGCACTTCCTGACGGGTTTGCTCGCGAGCCCAGCCGCGCCGCTCGATGTCGACGTCGCGCGCCTTCGGGAGATGAACGCCGCCAAGACCGAGTTCTTGAACATGGCCGCACACGAACTGCGGACGCCGCTGAGCGTCATCCTCGGCTACGGCTCCATGCTGGCCCAGGGCGGCCTGAGCCCCGAGCATCAGAAGCTGGCGGGGACGCGCATCTACGAGAAGACACGCCAGCTGAGCCGGCTGATCATGGACATGAGCCTGGTCGGCCGCTTCGACGAGCTGGGGCCCTCGATGGCACGCGAGCCGATCGACCTCGTGGGACTCATGGAGCCGATGGTCAAAGATCATCAGCGCCGCTTTGGCGACCTGGCGATCGAATTCGGCTTCGATACCACCGACGCCATGGTCAACGGCAACGCCTACTGGCTGCATCTGGCATTTCGTGAGCTGCTGGACAATGCCGTTCGCTTCCGGGCAGGCCCGACCGGTCGCATCGACGTCAGCCTGACCGAGGCGGAAGCCAACTGGCGCATCAGCGTCCTCGATGACGGGTTCGGGATCGAGCCGCAGAACCAGGCTCAGCTCTTCAAGCGCTTCGCCCGCATCGAAACGGACGCCAACCGGCATCTGGTCGGCATGGGGATCGGCCTCTACCTGGTGCAGGAGGTCGCCCGCGCCCACGGCGGCCGGGTGCTGGTGGACAGCCGTCCCGAGGCCGGAAGCGAGTTCACGCTCGAATTGCCGAGAGCGGAGCAGAAAGGTGATAGTCGATAGGGGTGACAACGCTAAAGGTCGCGATCTATAGTTGAGGCGTCCTTAAGGACGCCCCCATGCTGAAAGTGCTCGCCCTGCTGGCCTTCGGCTACCTCCTCGGCTCCGTTCCCTCTGGCTGGCTGGTGATGAAGGTCTATCGCAACCAGGACCTCCGCAAGCTGGGCAGCGGCAATATCGGGGCAGCCAACGTCTTCCGCGCGGGTGGGAAGGGCGCCTTTACCCTGACCCTGATCGCCGATGGGCTGAAGGGCTTCATCCCCGTCATGGCCGGCATCCTGCTCGGCCTTGGGGACAATGAGATCGCGCTCGCGTCGATCGGGCTGGCCGCCGTCATCGGGCACAACTGGCCCCTCTACCTCGGCTTCAAGGGCGGCAAGGGCGTCGCCACCTCTGGCGGCGTGCTCCTGGCGCTCGCGCCGGTCGCACTCGTTCTGGCCCTCGTCACCTGGTTCCTGATCATCCGGCTGACGCAGGTGGCGTCGCTCGCTTCGTTGAGCGCTGTCGCGGTGGGCTTTGTCAGTTTGATCGTGCTCCACCTCATCGGCTGGTCGGCATGGCGTCCGGTGGGCTGGCCGGTGATCATCCTCGGGATCACCCTCGCCGGCCTGGTGCTGATCCGGCATCGGACGAACATCGAGCGGCTCGCCCGCGGCCGAGAGCTGAAGATCACGACGCACTGATGCCCGAGCGTCCCGCGGCGGCGCCACCGCTCCGCTTCCTCTTCTTCGGTGCCGGGGCGGTCGGCTCGCTGCTCGGCGCCCGTCTGGCTCAGGCCGGCAGCGAGGTCACCCTGGTGGGGCGTCAAGAGCACGTCGAGGCGGTCACGCGTGGCGGCGTCCGCATGGTGGTGGCCGGCAAGGTCAGCAGCCAGTCGGTCAGGGCGGCGCGGCCGACCCTCGCCGATGCCGGCGGTCCATTTGATTATGTCTTCCTGACTGTCAAGGGTTACGACACCCTGGACGCGATCGAGC
Source organism: Chloroflexota bacterium (assembly GCA_005881235.1). Lineage (GTDB taxonomy): Bacteria > Chloroflexota > Dormibacteria > CF-121 > CF-121 > CF-13. The sequence goes on from VBEQ01000112.1 coordinate 3,905, forward strand.
AGCTGCAGCTGGTGCTGCGCCCGGGGACGATCCTCGGCAGTTTCCAAAACGGC
>VBEQ01000163.1 GCA_005881235.1 Chloroflexota bacterium
GCCCGCAGCCCGGCCCAGACCGTCGCCACGGTGAAGCTCATCACCCCGCGACGCTCCTCCCAGAGGTCGTAGCTGGGCTGTGGCAACCCGGTGAGGGGGTCGATGTAGCTGGCCAGGAAATCGCCGACCAGGATGATCAACGGCCGGTAATAGGCCTTGAAGAACTCGAAGTCGCGATGGCGATCGTAGTGCTGCCAGAGGGCGAAGAGGACCAGGCCGGTCTCGTCCTCCTGGATCGGGTATTGCGGCTTGCCGGTGGCATCGACCCAGGGATGCCAGCTGCTGCCCGGATCGCCCGCCGGCGTGTACTTGTGGCGGAAGTAGCCGTCCTTGGTCACGATCCGCGCGCAGAGCTCGAAGAACCGCCGGGGCACGTCAACATAGCCGGCTTGGTCCATGGCGTAGACGGCCAGCGCGGCGTCGCGCGGCCACATATAGCTATAGGTGTCGCGGGCGAACTTGATGATGTCGGTGTCGTTGGCGGCGAGCACCGCGCCGCCGCTGTCGATCTGGGTCCGCACCACCAGCAGGCAGCGGCGGAAGAGGTCGGCGACCTGTGGCGAGAGGTCCCCGAACTCGCGCTCTTCCTTGTTGACCCAGGCGATCCAGTAGGAGCGCGTGCGCTCGAGAAACGCCTCGGGTCCCCGCAGCGTGACGACGTCGGCGACCGTCTGGAGCTCGGCAAGGTTGCGCGCCGCGATCAGCCAGTGGTAGGCGGTCGCGGTCTGCCCCTGTGCGACGCGACCGAGCTTCAGCGCGAGCGTCATGTCGACCGAGCCCTGCTCGATGGGGTTGTTGCCGAGCTCGCCATCCTCGGCGTCCCGCCAGGTTCCCTGCGCGCCACCGACGTCTTTCTTGCCGCAGGCGTACCCGTCCAGCCCGATGCGATCGCCCACCTGGCCGCAGGCGGCGAAGCAGCGTTGACCCTTGTAGGCGACCAGTCCTTTGACCGCCGGGTAGTACATCACGGTGTCGCCGACTTCCGTGCCGTAGATGTGCCAGTCGTAATGGAAGAAGAGCCGAACCTCCCGCTCCGGCCCTTCGTTGTGGACCTTGACCCGGCGAAGGAACATGTCGCGGCCGAGGTCGACCGTGTCGTTGAAGGTCAGGCTGAGCGCGAGATCCGGATGTCGAAGGGTGACGTTCGTAACCAGGGTGTCGGGGAGGTAGACGAGGTTGCGCGACCAGGCCGGGTCATCCAGCCAGCTGAACCGTCCATCCACCCAGATACCGAAGCGGCAGGGCTCGCCGCTGGTGTGGTTCTCCTGGCCGACACGCGGGTAATAGATGTCGCGCAACTGATAGTTGCGATCGAAGTTGACCAGCAGGGACCCGTTTCCGATCGGCAGGTCGCGTGACACGTTGCGCCATTATCGGGTGCCGGTCAGCAGCGTGGGAGATCGGAGCACCCATTGTTACGATGTCGTTCATGGGCAGCGCCGCGAAAGTCGACACGCTCGACGTGCGCACGGGCAGGCGCGCGGACGCGATCGACATCACGGATCGAGTGCAAGAGGTCGTGCGCGAAAGCGGCGTCCAAACCGGGCTCTGCCAGGTCTACGTGCCCCACACCACGGCGGGGGTCTTCATCAACGAGAACGCGGATCCCGACGCCCTGTCCGACATCCTTGCCAGGCTCGAGGCGCTGGTGCCCTGGGAGGACGGCTACCAGCACGCCGAGGGCAACGCCGCGGCGCACATCAAGGCCACCCTGGTGGGCAGCTCGCAATCCGTGCCGGTACGCAACGGCCGCCTCGCGCTCGGTCGCTGGCAGGGCATCTTCTTCGCCGAGTTCGACGGGCCGCGCGAGCGCCGCTTCCAGGTCACCGTCCTGGCGTGAATGAGCCGCCCGAAGGCGGCTCCGTATCCAATCGGGCCAGGGGCTATTTCTTTTGTGGGACGGCGCCGAGCCGCGCCTGCTCGCCGTTGCCGCTGGCCGTCCCTCCGGAAATCGGGATTTTCACCGACTTCGGCTTGGCCGGCTGGGCTTTCGGCACGGTCAGGATCAGCAGGCCGTTGACGAACTGCGCCTTCGCCTGCTCCCCGACGGCGTCTTCGGGAAGTGTCACCTGGCGACTGAACTTGCCCGAGAAGTTCTCGCGCAGCCAGTATTGCTCGGGCCGGGCATCGGCCGGCGGCTTGATCTCCCCCTTGACCGTGATCTGGCCGGGGTCGAAGGTAACCTCGACCGCGCTGGGATCGACGCCCGGAACGGCGGCCCGGATCACCCATTCTCTGTCGGTCTGGTAGATGTCCAGTGGCAAGTAACCTTCACCGACCGCCCCCACTGACCGCGACGCTCCGGGAACCCCGAAGGTATCGCCGAACAGGCGATCCATGGCGCTATGGAGCGACATCAGGTCACTGATTGGTGACCAACGAATCAGGCTGCTCATGACGTGGCCTCCTTTCGATTCATTTTTCGGTCGCCCATATACCCCAGGCTCGGCGGCTTTTAAACGCGGCAGGGGCCCGGAACGGCCCTGTTGACGCTCAGTGAAAATGCGTAACCAGTCCCAGGATGCCGGTATATACTGGTCAGCCAGATTCTTCAGCCGGGGAGACGCATGCTTACCAGCATCAAGTCGGTCGGCAGCTACGTTCCGTCCGGCATCCTGACCAACGCTGACCTCGAAAAGATGGTCGAAACGTCGGACACCTGGATCCGGGAGCGGACGGGTATCCACGAGCGGCGGATCGCCGCCGTCAACGAGACGGCGACCGACCTGGCCGCGGAAGCCGCCAGGGACGCGCTCGCCGCCGCCGGCATGCGTCCGCAGGACACCGACCTCATCGTGTGCAGCACGTCGACGCCCGACTCGATGTTTCCGTCGGTCGCGTCGCGCGTTCAGGAGCGATTGGGCGCCCACGGTCCGGCGTTCGATGTGCAGGCCGCGTGCACGGGTTTCCTCTACGCGATGAGCGTGGCCGACCGCTTCGTCGGGAGCGGCGACTCCAAGCAGGCGATCGTGATCGGCAGCGAGACGCTCACCAAGATCCTCAATTTCAAGGACCGCGGCACCTGCGTGGTCTTCGGTGACGGCGCCGGCGCCGTCGTGTTGGGCCCGAGCTCGAACGGTGCCGGCATCAAATCCTCCGTACTGGGATCGGACGGCTCCGGCGGCGACCTTATTTATGTCGCGCCCGGCGCCGACGGTCCGGAGGGCCGCGGCCGTCCGGAAATCCGCATGGACGGTCGCAAGGTCTTTCGCTTCGCCACTGAAATCCTCGCCCAGGCGACGCTCCAGGCGCTGGAGAAGGCCAACATCCCGCTGGAGGACGTCAAGCTGATCGTGCCCCACCAGGCCAACGCCCGTATCATCGAGGCCGCGGGCAAGCGGCTGGGCGTGGGAGCCGACGTCATGGTCAACGAGATCGCCAACTACGGCAACACCTCCACTGCCTCGATTCCACTCGCGCTCAAAGACGCGCTGGCGGCGGGCCGGCTGAAGCCCGGCGACCATCTCGTCCTCGTCGGGTTCGGCGCGGGGCTGACCTGGGGTGCGTGCGTCATCACATGGGAAGGCGTGCCCGTCCGGGCCGCGGCCTGATCCATGTTTCGTCCCAAAACGCGGTACGTCGCCCTGCCCTCGCCGCGTGCCGGCGTCGGCGAAGAGGTTGACCGGCTCACCTGCCCCAAGTGCGACACCTCGCTCGAGCCCGCCCGCCTGACTGCGGCCCTGGGTGTGTGCTACCGCTGCGGCTACCACTTCCGCCTGCGCGCCCCCGAGCGGGTCGCGATGCTGGTCGAGCCGGGGTCGTTCCGGGAAGAAGACCAGGCGATCGTGGCGAAGGACGTCCTCGGCTTCAAAGACTCGCTGCCCTACACCAAGCGCATCGAACAGAGCCGCGCCGCCACCGGGGCCAATGAGGCGGTCATCTGGGGCGAAGCCAGGCTGGCGGGCCATCCCCTCGTCATCGTCTGCCTCGACTTCGCCTTCATGGGCGGCAGCATGGGCGCGGCAACGGGTGAAAAGATCACAAACGGAATCGAGCGTGCCCGGCAAAGCCGTCTGCCGCTGCTGATCATCTCCGCCTCGGGTGGCGCGCGCATGCAAGAGGGCATGCTCTCCCTGATGCAGCTGGCGAAGACATCGGCGGCCCTCGGACGGCTCAACGCGGCCGGTGTTCCCTATATCTCGCTGCTGACCGACCCGACGATGGGCGGCGTGACCGCAAGCTTCGCCTCCTTGGGCGACGTGATCATCGCGGAGCCCGGCGCCATGATCGGCTTTGCCGGCGCGCGGGTTATTCAACAGGCGACCTACGAAACGCTTCCCGAGGGATTCCAGACGGCGGAATTCCTCTGGCAGCACGGGATGATCGACCTCGTGGTGCCCCGCCCCGAGCTGCCGGCCGTGCTGCGCCAGCTCCTCGACCTTTACGCGAGGAATGGCGTCGCCGGCGACTTCGAGCTGCACGGTAAGGCGAAGACGCCCACGCAGGCGCCCGCGTCCGTCGTGCAGCGGTGAGCGACAACGGATCCGTCGCGGCTGCCACCTGGGAGCAGGTCGAGCTCGCCCGGCATCCTGACCGGCCCTATGCGCTCGACTACATCCACGCGATCTTCGGTGACTTCTTCGAGTTGCACGGTGATCGCGTCTTCGGGGACGACCACGCGATCATCGGCGGACCGGCCGCCCTCGACAAGCGGACGGTCATGGTCATCGCGCAGCAGAAGGGGCGGACCACGGCGGAACGGGCGATGCGTAATTTCGGCATGGCCAACCCGGAGGGCTACCGCAAAGCGCTGCGGCTTATCCGGCAGGCGGAACGATTCCAATTCCCGATCGTGGCATTCGTCGACACCTCGGGCGCCTTTCCCGGCGCCGGCGCCGAGGAGCGCGGCATCGCCTGGGCGATCGCTGACAACCTGGTGGCGCTTTCCCAGGCGCGCGTTCCGATCGTGACGCTGGTGATCGGCGAGGGCGGCAGTGGCGGGGCACTCGGCATCGGGGTGGGCGATCGCCTGTTGATGATGGAGCACTCCATCTACAGCGTCGCCATGCCCGAGGCCTGCGCCTCGATTCTCTGGCGCGACATTGCCCGCAAGGTGGAGGCGGCCGACGCGCTCAAGCTGACTGCTGCCGATTTGAAACGGCTCGGCCTTGCGGATGAGATCGTGCCCGAGCCGCCCGGCGGCGCCCACAACGACTACGGCGTGGCGACCGACGCGGCCGGTGCCGCCCTGCAACGCCACCTCGCTGCGCTCGAGGCGATCGACATCGACCGCCTGGTCGAGGAGCGCTACCAGCGATACCGGAAGATCGGCGCCTAATATCTGAACCACTGCCGTGGCCACGGAAGCGGTGACCCAAGCGCCGACACGCCGACGCGATCGGCTCGACCCATCGGTGTTTCGCTTGCCGGACGAGTGGATCCGCGAGGGCTATTACAGCGACGTCTACTTCAACCGGACCGTCGACGTCCTGAAGGCGGACACGCGCCATCCGCACGTCCTGATGCAGGTCTTCCAGAAGAACCAGGCGGTCGTGGGCGGCATGGATGAGGCGATCGCCATCGTCAAGCTCTGTTCCGAGGACTTCTCGCAGCTCCGGGTCCACGCGCTTTACGACGGCGACGAAGCGGCCCCCTGGGAGACGACCATGACGATCGAGGGCGACTACTCCCTGTTCGCCCGGCTGGAGACCGTCTACCTCGGCGTCCTCTCGCGCCGGACCAAGGTTGCGACCAACGTGCGACGCGTCGTTGAGGCGGCCAACGGGAAGCAGATCATGTTCTTCCCCGCTCGTCACGATCACCACCTGGTGCAGACCGGCGACGGCTACGCGGCCCACGTTTCGGGGGCGATCGGCGTCTCCACCGACGCGCAGGCATCCTGGTGGGGTGGCCGCGGCATTGGAACCGTGCCGCACGGCTTGATCGCCGCCTACGACGGAGACACCGTGCTGGCCGCGCGCAAATATGCCGAATACATGGAGCCGACGGCGAACCTCGTGGTCCTCGTCGATTGGGAGAACGATTGCGTGCGCACCTCGCTCGAGGTCGCGCGGGCGCTCAAGGACCGGCTCTGGGGCGTGCGCCTCGACACCTCGGAGACGATGGTCGACCTCAGCGTCCAGAAACTGATGGGTGATTTCGACCCGCGCGGCGTCAACCCACAACTCTGCCACCTGGTTCGACAGGCGCTCGACCGCGAGGGCTTCGAGCACGTCAAGATCGTCGCCAGCGGCGGCTTCAACGTGGCCAAGATCGAGCGCTTCGAGCGCGAGCGGGTTCCGGTCGACGCCTACGGCGTCGGCAGCGCCTTCTTCCAGGGCACCTATGACTTCACGGCGGACGTCGTGATGGTCGAGGGCCGGCCCAATGCCAAAGCCGGGAGGCGGTACCGCCCGAACCCCCGGCTCGAGCCGGTGACCTGACCATGCCGAACGTGACCATTGTGGTCGACGTGCTCAACGGCTTCTGCAAGCAGGGGAACCTCGCCTCTCCCCGCTGCGACGCGGCCATCCCGAAGATCCTCGAGGCCGTCGAGGAGCGCCGGCGGGCGGGCGACCAGCTCATCTTCCTGGCGGACACCCACGACCCGAACGACCGGGAGTTCGAGGTCTTTCCCGTGCACTGCGTGCGCGGGACCGTCGAGTCCGAGGTCGTGCCCGAGCTCCAGCCGCTGCTCGAGGCGGCCACCCTGATCCGCAAGCGCCGCTACTCCGGTTTCTTCGAGACCGACCTCGAGGCGCGGCTGCGCGCCGCGCAGCCGCAGCAGGTCACGGTGGTCGGGGTGTGCACCGACATCTGCGTGCTGCACACCGTCGCCGACCTGCGCAACCGCGATTACCGGGTGGTGGTCCCCGCCTCAGCCGTGGAGACCTTCGACGGGCCGGGCCATCCGGGTGACGAGGTGCAGCGATGGGCGCTGGCTCATCTCAAGGGGGTCCTCGGCGCCCACCTGCTGTAGTTTGTGAGCCTCTTAGTATAATGTAACCCGTCAACCACATTAGTTCGTTCTGCCCTGACTGCGGCGACGCGGTCAAGCCCGACAGCCGATACTGCGCGGGCTGTGGCCGAGCCACCGCCCGAAGGAGCCGCCTGCGCTTTCGCTCCTGGATGGTGGCTCCCGCCGTCCTGCTCGCCGCTATCCTCCTCGTCGTTCTTCCGGGCCTGTTGTACGTGTGGGCCGGCCTCCCCTCTACCGCCAATCTCAGCACCGCCCGCCTGCCTCTCTCGACCCGCATCTACGACCGGACAGGGACCATCTTGCTGGCGGAGATCCACCAGGGCTCCGAGCGGCGCCGCATCGTACCACTGAAGCAGGTCGCGCCGGCGATGCAGCAGGCGACCATCGCCGTCGAGGACCGTAGCTTTTATCAGCACGGCGGTCTGAACCTGCTGCGCACGGGCCAGGCCGGCCTGGATGACCTGCTGCATCTGCGTTTCAACCAGGGCGGCAGCACGATCACGCAGCAGCTCGTCAAGAACCTCTACCTCTCGGAAGATCGGTCGGTCTTGCGCAAGCTGGACGAGGCGATCCTCGCGGTCGAGATCGAGCATCAGTACTCGAAGGCACAGATCCTCGAGGCATATCTCAATCGGATTTATTACGGCAATCGGTCATACGGGGTCGAAGCGGCGGCGCAGACCTATTTCGGCAAACCCGCGAGCCAGTTGTCGCTAGCTGAGGCCAGCCTGCTCGCCGGCCTGCCGCAGGCGCCCACCGAGCTGGATCCCATCACGAACTTCAATGGGGCGAAGGCGCGCCAGCGCGTGGTGCTGGACGCGATGGTTCGCAACCACGCGATCACGCCGGCGCAGGCGGATTCCGCCTACGCGCAGAAGCTGACCCCGCAGAAGGCCTCGACCGCGGACGACGTCAAGGCACCTGGCTTCGTGCACTGGGTCGCCGCGCAGTTGGAGAAGACCTATGGCGGGGAGCTGCTCAAGAACGGCGGATTGACCGTTATCACCTCGCTCGATTGGAACCTGCAGTCGATCGCCGAGCGTCAGGTGCGGGAGAAAGTCATGGCACTGCAGGGCCAGCACGTGACGGACGGCGCCCTGGTTGCGCTCGATCCCAAGACCGGCGCGGTGCTCGCCATGGTCGGGTCAGCCGGCCCGGACGTGCCGGGCGGGCAGTACAACATGGCAATCACCCCGCGCCAGCCCGGCTCCGCCTTCAAGATCTTCACCTACACCGCCGCCATCGAGTCGGAGAAGTTCACCATGGGTTCCTGGGTGCTGGACCAGCCGATCAACGTCCGGATGCCCGACGGCAGCACCTACACGCCGCACAACTACGACGGCTCGTATCACGGGTGGCAGCCCCTACCGTTCGCCCTGGGCAACTCGTTCAACATTCCCGCCGTCAAAGTCGAACTGGGCACGGGTACTGATCGGGTCGTCGACGTGGCGCGCCGCATGGGCCTGACGTCACTCAATCAGCCGGCCGGTAGCTATCAGCCGAGCCTGACGCTCGGCGGTTATGAAGTGCCGCTAATCGAGATGGCCGCCGGCGCCGGCACCCTGGCCGCCCAGGGCACCTATGAACACCCGCAGCCGATCCTGCGGATCGCGGCGCACGACGGCAGCACCCTCTACCGTTTTGATCCAGCTCGCAACGGCAAGCCGGCGCTCAGCCCGCAGGTCAGCTTCATCATGGGGCAGATGCTGTCCGACGACCGGAATCGTTCCCTCGCCTTCGGCCGCAACAGCGATCTCACGATTCCGGGACATCATGTCGCCGCCAAGACCGGCACGACGAACGACTTCCGCGACAACCTGACCGTCGGCTTCACGCCCAATCTCGCCGTCGCCGTCTGGGTGGGGAACGCGGATCACACGCCGATGCGCAATGTCAGTGGCATCGTCGGCGCGGCTCCCATCTTCCACGGCTTCATGACCGCGGCGCTCAGCGGCCAGCCCGACAGCTGGTTTGCCGTTCCCGACGGATTGCACGCCGTGGACATGAACGGCTACACGGCCTACCTATTGCCCGGGAGTGAGCCGGTGGCGCAGTCGCAGCAACCGCCGGCCCCAGCCGGCTGCGACGTGGGTTGCGGCGGAGGTGGCCAGGGGCGAGGCCACAAGAAGCGCGGTTAACTTCGTTCGCGGGTCGAGGTCGGCCCTGAAGACGGCGGCACAGCGCCGGCGCTCTTCATCGATTCGATTTGCTGCTTGAGCTCGGCAACCTGCCGTTCGAGGCTGGCGACCTGATCGCGAGTCGCGACCGGCATCGATGATCGCATGCCTTCCGACACACGCCGAGTCAGATCCTCGCCGCGGCGTCGGGAGCTTGCTGCGAAGTCTTCGAAGCGCCGGCGGCCCTCCTCGCGGCTGATCTGCCCCTGGTGCAACCAGGTCTCGACCAGGCGGTCGCCCTGCTCAAACGCCCAGCTGGCCGCGCCCAGCATGATGGTGAAGCCATCGCGGATCGCCTCTCGTACGCGTTCGGTGCCCTCGGAATGCTGATGCTGTTCTGCCATGCGCTAAGTTTAGAGCGACCGATGCCCATTTACGAGTATCGCTGCGCCGACTGCGGCAAGCGTCCCTCCATCTTCTTCAAGAGTCTCACGGCGGTCGAGACTTCGCCGGCCTGTCCCCTCTGCGGTGGCCGTCACCTCACCCGCCTGATCTCACGGACGGCCCAGGTCCTCTCCGAAGACAGCCGCCTGGACCGAATGAGCGATGGCGACCTCTCCGACGTCGATGAGAACGACCCCAAGAGCATGGCGCGCTGGGCGAAGAAGATGGGACAGCAGATGGGCGGCGACGAGCTTGGTGAAGACTTCGACCAGGTGGTCGGCGAGATGGAAGAGGCCGGGCCCGACGCTGCGACCAATATGGACGACGACGACCTGTGACCGCCGCCCGCGTCGCGCGCGTCCACGGCCGCGAGATCCTCGATTCGCGCGGGAATCCGACAGTCGAGGTCGACGTGGTCCTGGAGTCGGGGGAGCATGGTCGGGCGGCCGTCCCGTCAGGGGCATCCACCGGCGCCCACGAGGCCGTCGAGTTGCGCGACGGCGAGAAGAACCGCTACGGCGGCAAGGGCGTCCTCAAGGCGGTGGGCCACGTCAATGAGGAGATCGCCGCCGCGCTGCGCGGTGCGGACGCGACTGACCAGCGTGGCATCGACGAGCGGCTCATCAACCTCGACGGGACGGCGAACAAATCGCGGCTTGGTGCCAATGCCGTGCTGGGTGCCTCGCTGGCGGCCGCGCGAGCCGCCGCGCTCGCCGCCGGCCAGCCGCTCTATCGCTATCTCGCCGCGGGCGGCGAGCTCCGGATGCCGGTTCCGATGATGAACATCCTCAACGGGGGCCGGCATGCGCAGACGAAGGTCGACTTCCAGGAATTCATGGTGGTACCGGCCGGCGCCCCGAGCTTTTCCGAGGGCCTCCGCTGGGGAACCGAGGCCTTTCACGCCCTCAAGGAGATCCTTCACGAACGCGGCCTGAGCACCGGGCAGGGCGACGAAGGTGGGTTCGCCCCCGAGCTCAGCGCTAACGAGGACGCCATGCGGCTGCTGGTCGACGCCATCGAGCGCAGCGGCCACCAGCCCGGCCGGGATCTCTTCATCGCCCTCGATCCCGCGGCATCGGAGTTCTACCGTGACGGCCGCTATGAGCTCGCCGGCGAGGGGCGCAGCCTGCAGCCCGGTGAGCTCATCGACCGCTGGGCCAGCTGGATCGACAAGTATCCGGTCATCTCCATCGAGGACGGCCTCGCCGAGGACGATTGGGAGGGTTGGCGGTTACTGACCAGCCGGCTGGGGAAGCGGGTGCAACTGGTTGGCGACGATATCTTCGTCACCAACGTCGTGCGCCTCCGCCGCGGCATCGAGACCGGCGTCGCCAACAGCATCCTCGTCAAGGTCAACCAGATCGGTACCTTGACCGAAACCCTGGAGACCATCGCCACGGCGCGCGGGGCCGGCTACTCCACCGTGATCTCGCACCGATCGGGCGAGACCGAGGATACTTTCATCGCCGACCTGGCCGTCGCCACCGGGGCCGGCCAGATCAAAACGGGGGCGCCGTCACGGTCGGAACGAGTCGCGAAGTACAATCGGCTCCTGCGGATAGAAGAAGAGGTGGGCCGAACCGCACCATACCCGAGGCGCGCCGCGTTCGTGCGTGTCTAGACGCCCGCCGCGGGGATTTTTCGAGGGCGGCGAGTCGCCGTTTGGCCGCCTGCCCACCGAGCCCGGCTTCCCGACCATCCGCGTCTCCCGTCGGGGCGTCATCTGGATCACCATCCTTGCCGTCCTACTGCTGCTCCTCTTTCTTCTGAAGCCGTTCGCCACCTTCTACACCGACTATCTCTGGTTCCGGGCGCTGGGCTTTGGCGGCGTCTTCGGGACGCGCTTTGCGGCCCAGATCTGGTCCTTCTTCATCTTCGCCATCGTGTTCTGGGTGATCGGGGGGGCCAATGTCGTGCTGGCACTCAACGCCAACACCGGCAGGCGGCTGTCCTCGATCGGGATCCGGCAGCGCCCACTGACCGCGCCGTCCACCATCCTCGCCCTGCTCGTGGTCTTTCTCCTTGGACTCCTCTTCGGCCGGATCGCGTCCGGAGAATGGCAGACCATCCTCGCGTTCTTCAATCAGAAATCCTTCAACCTGCAGGATCCGATCTGGCATCGGGATGTTTCGTTCTACGTCTTCACCCTCCCCTTCTACCGCCTGCTCTGGGGCTGGCTGCTGGGGGTGGTGATCCTCGTGATCCTGATGGTCGCCGGCATCTACGCCTCGAGATCGGGCTTCCAGAGCCTGCAGCTGCCGCCCCGTGCGGTGCGCCACCTCTCGGTGCTTTCCGCCGTCTTTGCCGCGCTCTGGGCGGTCCATTACCAGCTCGACCTGTACGAACTGTTGTTGAGCAAGCGGGGTTTTGTCTACGGCGTCGGCTATGCGGATCTCGCGGCCCGCGTCCCGGCCTACTGGATCATGACCGTGCTGATGGTGCTGATCACCGCCGGCCTCCTGATCAATGCCGTCGGCGCGCGCGCTACTCCCTTGGCGGCGGCCCTGGTCGTCTGGCTGGGCGCGGCGTTCATCCTCACCGTCGTTTTCCCCGGCATCGTCGAGCGGTTCCAGGTAGCGCCGAGCCAGCTCTCGCGGGAGACCCCCTACATCAAAAACGAAATCGACTTCACCCGCCAGGCGTACGGGCTATCCGATATCGCCGACCGCCCCTTCACCCCCAAGGACACGCTGACCGCGGACGCGGTGGCTCGCAATCCGCAGACGGTGCAGAACGCGCGGCTGTGGGACCCGCAGCTGGCGCTGCCGCAGACGCTGGAAAACATCCAGAGTTTGCGGACCTACTACCAGTTCTATCAGAACGAGGTCGCGGTCGACCGCTACCAGCTCGGTGGCCAATATCTACAGCTGCTGCTCGCGGCCCGCGAGCTCAAGCCCGAAAACCTGCCGCCGGAAGTCAAGAACTGGGTCAACCTGAAGTTGCAGTACACCCACGGCTACGGGGTGGTCGCGGCCCGTGCCAACGAGGCCACCACCCAGGGCTATCCGGTCCTGACGCTCAAGGACATCCCGCCCGCCGGTGACCCGCCGGTCACCCAGGCGGGCATCTACTTCGGCAGGCACACCACGGATTACGTGCTGGCCGATTCGAAGCAGGCGGAGTTCGACTACCCGCTTGAGACCGACAAATTCACGCACTGGACGGGCAAGACAGGGGTGCCGCTGTCCTCGGGACTGCGCAGCCTGGCGTTCGCGGTCCGTTTCGGTGACATCAACCTCCTGATCAGTCCGCAGCTCACCGCCTCGACCCAGGTCCTCTTCAATCGCGCCGTCCAGGATCGAGTCGCGGCGCTCGCGCCATTTCTCCGCTTCGACCAGGATCCCTACGTGGTGGTTGTCGACGGCCGGATTTACTGGATGCTGGACGGGTACACGGTGACCGACCACTTTCCCTACAGCGACATGGCACCCGACGTCGCCGGTGCCTTCGCCAACGTCAACTACGCGCGCAACTCAGTCAAGGTCGTCGTCGATGCCTACGACGGCACCACGACCTTCTACCAGATCGACCCCAAGGACGCGATCGCGAACACATACGGCGCGATCTTCCCGGGTCTGTTCAAGCCCTTCAGCCAGATGCCGCCCGGTCTTCAAGCGCACATACGGTATCCCCGCGACCTCTTTAATCTGCAGGCCGAACGATTTGCGCTCTTTCACATGACTGACCCCAGGGTCTTCTACACGCGGGAGGACCTCTGGAATATCGCCAAGGAGAACCTGCAGCAGGCCGGCGGCCCCTCACCGATCCGGCCCTTCTTTGTCATCAGCCGGCTTCCCGGCGAGGCCAAAGAGGAATTCGTCACGATCCTGCCGTACACGCCGAACGGCAAGACCAACATGATCGCCTACCTGGCGGCGCGTTCGGATCCACCGGACTACGGAACCCTCTTCGATTTCCGCTTCCCCAAGGACAGCCTGGTGGTCGGCCCGCAGCAGGTGGAATCGAACATCGATCAAGCTCCGGTGATCAAGTCCCAATTTGCGCTGCTCAATGCGGCGGGGTCGACCGTCATCCGCGGCAACCTGCTGGTCCTGCCGATCGAGAATTCGCTGCTCTACATCGAGCCGATTTACCTGGAGGCGACCAACGTTCCGATTCCGCAGTTGAAGAAAGTGATCGCCGCAACCGGCCAGAACGTGGTGATGGAAGACACCCTTGACAAGGCGCTGGCGTCCCTGCTCGGACAGGCGACACCGACCACGCCGTCCGGGCCCACGACACCACCGAGCGGCACTGTCGCGCAGTTGATCGCGTCCGCCAAGACGCATTACGACCAGGCCCAGACGGACCTGACCAAAGGCGATTTTGTCGGCTACGCGCAGGAGATCAAGACGGTTGGCGACATCCTGAAGCAGCTCGCCGCGCTTCAGCCGGCCAGCCCCGCGGCCAGCGGGTCCCCCAGGCCCTCTCCCAGCGCCTCGCCCTAAGTAAGAAAAAAGGCGCTTGCTCGAAGCAAGCGCCCATCCGAGTCCCCCGGAACCGCAGTTAGTGACCGCCTGGCATCGAATCGGCGACGGCGAGCACGAGGGCAGCGACAGCGACGAAAAAGGCGGCGATCCGGTTCATGAGCACCCTCCTGGGTTACCGGGCGCTCCGACCGATTAGCCGGAATCTAACACCCGGTGCAATTTGGTGTCAATATACTTTCCGCAACCGGGTTTAGTGAAGCTATACTCATGGGCGTCGGATGAACTCTGTCGGAGATCGTCTTCGGGAGGCCCGGCTGGCCCGTGGGCTGACCCAGGAACAGCTGGGGAGGGGGCTGGCGACCAAAGGCTTCATCAGCCAGATCGAGCGCCACCGCGCTACCCCCTCGCTTGCCAAGCTCCGACTGATGGCGGAACGACTGCGGATGCCACTGGGTCACTTCACTGGCGACCTGTTGCCCATGGAGGTCACTTACCTGCGCAAGAGCGCCGATCTCGCGGTGAAAGCGAAGGAGCCGCTCCGCGCATTGGCGCTGGTGGCGGAGGCCTACTCCCATTCCACCACCGCCAATGAGCGAGCCGACCTGGAACGGATTAAAGGCACCGCCCTCGACGCCCTGGGACAGCTAGCCGATGCGCTCGCCGCACATCAAGCCGCGGCGGCAACCGCACCGTCCGACGACCCAGAACTGAGTGCCGCCATTTACGCGGAAATGGGCACCGTCCTCGCCGAGCAGGAACAGTTCGTCAGCGCCGTCGAGGCCGATCTTCGGGCCGTCTACTGGCTCGACCGCTCCAAGCTCGCCGATCCGGGGTTGCGCGCGCGCGTCCTCACGAATCTTGGCCGCGCTTGCTGGAGCCTGGGTCAGGTCGACCAGGCCCATGCCTATCTAGCGAGCGCGCTTGATGCAGCGACCGACGCCGAGAGTTTGCTACGCATTGCAAATGCGCACATGGGCCTCGGCGTAACGGCGCGAGCCAAGGGCCACCTCGACGAGGCCATCGAACACTGCAATCGGGCCCTCGAGATCCACGCCCGGATCAAGCAGGAGCGCGACGCGAATCGGATCCTGAACAACATCGGCGACGTTCATTACAGTGCCGGTCGCCTGGAGCAGGCGCGCCAGTACCAAAAAAGTTGCCTGGTTCGTGGACGCGATCTAGGAGATGACTTCGTCGTCGGTGTGGCCGCCGCTGCGCTGGCTCGGTACGACCTCGAGGAGAACAAGCTGGACGACGCGATGACCCACGCGAGGGAGGGCCGGCAGGCGTCGGAGCGTTCGGGCGATCACCTGCACCTGGCGCTCGCAGCCGCGATAGAGGGCGTAGCGGCCGAACGTCGAGGC
The DNA here is from genome assembly GCA_005881235.1 of Chloroflexota bacterium. Lineage (GTDB taxonomy): Bacteria > Chloroflexota > Dormibacteria > CF-121 > CF-121 > CF-13. Next base: position 15,275 of record VBEQ01000163.1, read on the forward strand.
CACCCAATCATCGCCAATCGCCAATTTACATTCGCGCTGCGGCTGCTCACCGATCGGAACGCCGCCGGGAAGCTGGCCGAGGTCTGCGCGATGTATGCCGAGATCCTACGAGCACGCGGCGATGATGACCGGGCATTTGCATTCATGCGCATGGCGGCCGAACGCGACTTCACTAAGCTGCCGATATTGCTCCGCAAATGACCTCGGCTGCGGGCGAGCCGGCGGATGACATCGCCGCCACGGTGTTAGTGGCCCAGGACGACGCCGAAAGCGAGCGCGACCTGCGGAGCAGCCTCGAGACGGCCGGGTATCGGGTGATCAGCGCGAAAGACGGCGCCGGAGCCCTGCGACTCCTGATCGCGCACCCCGTTGACCTGGTGTTGTGCGAAGCCATGCTGCCCGATATGGACGGCATCGAGGTCTGCCGCGCGATCAAGCAGGCTCCCGCAACCCGTGATACCCCTGTCGTGCTCCTGATTGCGCCGGCCGACGAGCCACTGCGCCAACGGGCGATCGATGCCGGGGCGGACGACGTCGCGTTAACGCCAGTCGAGGGAGCCACGCTGCAAACGCTGGTGCGAGCGCAGCTTCGCATCAGACACTTGAAAAGGCAGATCAATGAGCTCGAGGGCATCGTAGTTACGTTGGCGCGCGCGGTCGAGGATCGCGATCACAGCAGCGGGGGACTCGCCGAGAAAGTCGCTCACTGGGCGATGCAACTCGGCACCGCCCTTGGACTGCCCGACGACCAGCTCACCTTTCTTTACAAAGCGGCGTTGCTGCACGACGTCGGCACCTTGAGTGTGCCGGTTGGCGTCCTCGCAAAAGCAGGGCGGCTCGATCCGGGAGAGTTCACCCAGGTCAAGCGTCACCCCCTCGTCGGCGAGGAGATCCTGGCGCCACTGCCTCGCGCCGACCAGTTGCTTCCGGCCGTCCGCCACCACCACGAGCGGGTTGACGGAGCGGGCTATCCGGATGGCCTTGGCGGCGATCAAATTCCTCTTTTCGCCCGCATCATCGCCATCGCCGACGCGTTCGTAGCGATGACCAGCGACCGTCCGTACCGGCGCCGCCGCACCCGAGAGGAGGCGATCCGCATCCTGGAGCAGGGGGCCGGCAAGCAGTGGGATGCCGTTCTCGTCGACCAGTTCCTTCGCCTGGTCGGCGAGACCGGCGCCGACACCGTCCCCCAGGCTCGTTCGGCCGTTTAGTCGAGCAGGCGCTCGACGATCACGCAGTCCATCCATCTGCCATCCAGCTTGCCATGGCGGCGATAGATGCCGATCTCGCGGAAACCCAGCGCCGCGCAGAGGCGCCGGCTCGCCACATTCTCCGGAAAGATGCGTGACACCAGCTTCCAGAATCCGCGCTGCTCCGCTTCGGTAATCAGCGCCCCGAGGCACAGCCGGCCCACCCCGCGGCCACGGCGGGCGACGCAGGGAACGTCTCAAACGCTCGTATGGCACGTACCGCGCCACTCGCGTCGGGCGACGCCCGGGCTCCAGGCAAAACCGAGGACGCGATGCTCGTCCTCGACCACCACCGCCGGGTAGCGAGCTGCCCGCGCGCCGAGCAGCCCCTCTACCGAGCTTGTTGTGCGGTGCTCGGTCTCGAACGTGGCGATGCGCTCGTCGATGCCCTGGTTGTAGATCTCTGCAATAGCGGCGGCGTCGCGCAACTCGGCTGGACGAGCTTTCAGCACCGCGTCACATTCTCAGGCTTCTCTCATCCGACTCGGAGTCGGCGCTCATCTATGGGCGCGATGGTAAATCCAGCAAGGACCCGAGATGAGCGCCCTCCACTCGCTTCTCGACAATCTGGCGGCGGCGGGGATCGCCTACGGCTGGCGGATCGATGCGATCGTGCTGGGCGGTCTGGTCTGGGCGCTGGCCGCCGGATACGAGCAAGTCCGAACCGCGATCGCTTAGCGAGGCCACTCCTCAAGGCGATCGATATCGTCGCCCAACCCGGCCGGCAAGGGGACCTCGGTCACGGCGTCCGCGTGTGCCGCGATCACCCGCTGACCGCCACGGTCACCCCTGAGGGCGAGTAGCTCGGGGAAGAAGCCACGATCGAACACCGGCGGGTTGCCGCGATGGTCACCCCACCGAGGCACGATGATCCGCCCCGGCGAGAAGGCGTTGACCAGTGCTCGGATCGCCTCCGGGGTCAGATACGGCTGGTCGGCTACACCGATCAAGGCGGCCTCCGTCCCCTCCGGAAGCGCCCCCAGGCCGATCGCGATCGATCCGCTGATGCCCTGTTCCGGGTGCGCGTTCTCAACCGTCGTTAGCGGAAGGCCGGCGAGCGCATCAACCAGGCGTCGGTCAGCCGAGACCACCGCAAGGAGCGGTTCCACTCCGCCCTCGAGGAAACAACGAGCGGTCTTGCGGACGAGTGGCTCGCCTTGCCACAGTTCGAGCAGCTTTTGGCGTCCGAACCGCGTCGACTGCCCGGCCGCGAGCAGGATGCCGGCGATCAGCCGGCTGGAGTCGCCGTCTTGAGCTCCTGATCGACGCAGTTGGCAAACCGCTGCGCCATCCGTTGAGCGACCTCCTGCATGATGCCAGTGCGTCCAAACTGCGCCACCACACCGCTCACCGCCAGGTCGGTATTCATGATGACGCTCGTCCCCTTCTCGGTGGGCTGTAGCTGCGCCGTCATCGTTGCGGAGGCGCCGCCTCGGCCGCGCGTCTCCGAGCCCTCGGCCCTGACGCTCACCGTGTGCGCGCTCTCGTCCATGTTCTGGATCGTGATGCGGCCCTTATAGGAGACGCCGATCGGCCCCAGCTTGACGTCGACCTTGCCGCCGTAGGTCTTATCGTCGATCACCTCGGTCAGCGACGCACCCGGGACACAGTGCGCGATCTTCGGAACGTCGAGAAGATAGGCCCACGCCGCCTCGATCGGAGCCGCCAGCTCGAAACGCGTCGTAATGACCATCTCCGTACCTTAGCGAAAACAAAACGGCCGGCACCTGGTGGGTACCGGCCTTCGAGCGCCTGTTAGCTTCGAGTCTACGTCACGACGCAGTGATTGCGGTCCCCGGATCCACCAGGTGGACCCAGGTCAGCCCCGACGGAAGGGGCATCACCTTGCTGTCGGCGCCAACGATCTTCAGCGGCAGCTCGGGGTTCGACAGGTCCCAGGTGGCCTTGTAGTGGTGGCCACGCGTGAACACATCGGCCGGACCGGTGCCCTGCAGGTCGAAGTCGACGGCCGGCGCACCGTTGACGTCGGTGAAGCCGGCGTCGTGATGCGCGACCTGGATGAGGATGACGTTCACCGGCTTGATCGGCTGCCCGGTGTCCTGGTCGGTCAGTGCGCCGAGGGCGGTGCTGTAGGCGTACGCGTTGTCCGCGGCCGAGTACGTGTAGGTGACGCGGTGGGAACTCGTCTGGTCGAATACGACGCGGTTAGCCACCGCGGGCGCCGGGCTGGCCGCCGGCTCACCGGGCGAGGGCAGCACGTAGGTGACGCGGGGCGCGTGCTTGCTGACACCCTCGGCGAGCCGGCTGCCATCGGTATAGAGGTTGTGGGGCGCTCGCCGGCTCGAGTCGCGCGCAAAATAGGCGCCGCCGTCGCTGCCTTCAGTCAGCGCCGGGATCTGCTGGGCCTGGATCACCTGCAGCACTTTGGTGTTCGCGCCCGAGAAAAAGAGGACCCCATGGTAGGAGTGCCAGAGCCGGATCGTCACCGGGCGGGCACTCCGCACCGGCTCGATCCGCTGGCTCCCCGATGGGGAGAAGTAGATCGCGGTCATGCGCGTGATGCCGCCCTCGGCAAGATATTCATAGACGATGTTGGCCTGTTGCAGCCCGGCCAATGGGCGCGCCAGGATC
>VBEQ01000113.1 GCA_005881235.1 Chloroflexota bacterium
CCAGGATCTGGCCCAGACTGCTGTCAGCCACGGAGACGGTTGCTGACCCGGACGGTGAGCTCGGAGCCGAGCCACCGCCGTAGTTGGTCGCCGCGGTGCCACAAGCCGCAAGCGCGAACGGCAAGAAAAGGGTCATGAGCGCTCGTTTCATTGGATCGACCTCCTGTATTTGTGTGTTGCTTACGGCTGCAGTCTCGGCGTGGCCACGAACCACTTTCCGCCGAAACCAAATACGCCCTGTCCGTTCGTCTGGTCGGGCCCACCATCGCCGGCAAACGTGTACAGGGGCCAGTGGTTGTAGGTGATCTGCTCACTGCTCGATCGGGCGACGATGCCAAGCTGGCCCGGGAGCGCGGTGCCAGCCGTGGGGGACATGCTGGTTGCAAAAAGAGGCGGCCAGGCGTTCGTGCACTGCCCGGTGCAGACGACCCGGCCACTGCGCTCGGGTACGAAGTAGTAAAGGGTTCGACCCTGCGCGTTCACCAGCACCGCACCCAGGGCCATGTTGTTCGCTACGAAGACGTTGGGCGTCACGCGCGGTGGCGCGGGAGTCGGTGTCGGGATTGCGGTTGGCGTCGGTGTCGGTGTGGCGCTTGCAGTCGCCGACACCGTCGCCGTGGGGCTCGTCGATGGGGCGGAGCCGGCCACGCCGGGCGTTCCACAGGCGGCAAGCAATGTCGGTGCGATCAAGGTCAGTAGTAATTTTCTAATCATTTCGTAATCACCTCGATCACAGGAATCTTGCTCGCGAGCGAGATATTCCAAACCACGGAGATCTATACTTGGCGGGGTTACTCACATGGACGCTGATTGGATCGACCGGGTCGTTGAGCGCTGGTCAGCGCTGCAGCCCGGGCTGCCGGTCGACACCTACCACGTCACGGGCCGGATCTCCCGAATCGCGGCACGGATCGCTCAGCGTGAGGACGAGGTCTTCGGTCGATACGGACTGACCCGCGGAGACGTCGGCGTGCTCAGCGCTCTGCGCACATCGCCTCCTCCGCATGCGTTGTCACCCACCCAGCTGTTTCGTGGATTGATGATGTCCTCCGCCGGCATGACCAAGCGGCTGGATCGCCTGGAGCAACAGGGCCTGGTCAAGCGCAACCCGGATAAGAACGATCGGCGAGGTGTGACGATTCATCTGACTGAGCCCGGGCGCCGGCTATTGGCTCGGGCCGTCGCCGAAAACACGAAGAGTGAAGCGACATTGCTTGAAGGCGTTACCGCGAAGGAACGGCGCGTGCTCGCCGACTTACTGCGCCAGGTGCTGAGCCGAGTCGAACCGGCAGCCGGCGGCTAGACAGAACGCCAGGGGCCTCGCCGGCCTCGTGACTGCTCGCATAATGGCAGCAGGCACAGATGACAGCCGTTCGCGAGGTGATGACCGAGCAGCTGGTCACGGTGGAGCCCTCAACCTCTGTTGCAGCGGCGGTGACCGTCATGGGGATTCAGCGAGTGGGCGCGGTGCTGGTGATGGAGGATGCGAGGCTCGAAGGTATCTTCACTGAGCGGGATCTCGTCCGAGCGTTGTCTTACGACATTGGTGCTGCCAGCCAGCCGGTTGGTCAATGGATGACTCGAGACCCCGTCACGGTGGGCCCCGAAGCATCGGTTGAGCGAGCTCTGGAAATCATGCTGGCGGGGCACTTCCGGCACCTCCCTGTGACCGAGGGCGAGAGTTTGGTCGGAATTGTGTCGATCCGTGACCTCTCGCGTGCCACCTTGCGCGAGTAAGTTCGAAGAAGCGCATACTGCGAACAGAAACCGACGGCCCAGGGGCCTCCTGGTAAACCAGGGCCCTACATGGGATGGACGTTCCTGAACCGTCGGTTTTCCCCTCAGCCAGCCTTGCGAGCCAAGGGATGCCAGTGTGGCAGGCTCGGCGAGGCCCACCCCGCAATCTGGCGGAAAGTCAGCCCGTCACGTGATCCGAACTGAGAGTCATGTTCGGACGTGTGTGGAGGTGCTCTTGATGTACGCACGATTCACCGAAGCGACGATCGACCCGAAGAAGCGTGAGAACGCCGAGATGATCGCCGAGTCGATCTTCACCGCAGCGAGACAGCAGAAAGGCTTTAGAGGCTTGAGCTTCTGCCTCGACCCCAAGGGAGAAGCCGTCTTTCTGAGCCTCTGGGAGTCGAAGGAGGCGCTGCTCGCGAACGAAGCCAGCGGCTACTACCAGGAGCAGGTCGCCAAGCTGAAGGACGTCCTCACCAAGCCGACGACCCGGCAGGTGGGTGAGCTGCAGGCGCAAGAGGAGACGCACAAGGCTCCAAAGGCAGCTCGCCTGACCGTCTCACAGATCCGCAAAGACGCCGAGCCGCAGTCGACCCGATTGGCGCAGGACGTATCGCGCGCCGCCCGCAACGAGCCCGGGTTCGTTGCCTGGTACGGCGCCCTGACTGAGGACAGCATGATGGCCGCCATCAGTTTTTGGGACTCGGACGAAGCGATGAAGAAGAGTGAGAGCCGCTACCTCAAGGACGCGCTCAGCAAGCTGAAGGAGATCTCAACGGGCGAGGCGCAGCCGAAGCTTTACGAGGTCGTGGAGCACGAGATCCCGGCCGTCGCCGCCGTTCGCTAGTCGTTCGTAAACGGAGCGCAAGCCGGCCCGAGGGGCCGGCCTGCGCCGTTTTGGGAGCCTCGCTCCGTACCTCTCCATGGTCCGCGTATGGGGCCGCCGCCAGAAGATGCCGGGCGCCTGGCTGCTGTCGGTCGTCTTACTGGGCGCATGCGGACCCGCCATCGCTGCAACGAGGTCAACCACCACGCCGGCGGTCACGATGCATTCGGATCTAGACGCCAGACTCAACATCGGGCCGATCGACACCGCAGCCTCGTGACCGCGCCCGCGGGCACGGGATTCAAGTCGGCCTCAGTTATTAACGATTCCGGCGCAACCGGCGTCGAGGTTCAGTGGCTCTGAGATTTCCCTAGGGCACGAGGTCCAGGCGACGACCACCCGGCCAAGCTTTTAGTCCGCGGCCGTCACTTGCGCAGACCGAGCGCCTTTCCGCGGCCGGGGTGTTTGTGGATCGTGTCGTCCCGATCACGCCCTTTTCCGTGGTCGATATCGAGGTCGGTGGGAACAGGCGGGGCGGCGATGGGGGTGACGCCGGCTGGGGCCGGCACGGTCGCGACGGTTGACGCCGCGGGGAGGGCTGCCAGCGCGCCCGTCGTGACGGGCGGCGTCGAGGGACCCGTTGCGGGCAGCGCCGACGGATGCCCGATGCTTGTCCCCTGAGCCTGGGCGCCGGCCGCGTGCGACGTCGCCGCCGCGCCAATCTCGGCGTGAGGCGAGCTTGAGATCACCACCGCGGCGACCATGATCGGGACGACCACGACGGCTGCCAGCTGTTGGCCACGATGGGCCGCGTTCGATCGCCGGAAGACCTGGCCGAGTTGAGCGAGGCCGAGGATGACGGCCAGCCGCGCGGCCACCAGGACCGCCCGCCGGCGAGCGCGAGAGAGTAGCTGGGCGGCAGCCGTGTAGCTCAAGTTGAACGACCGCGCGATCTCGGGCAGGGAACGGAGCTCCACGGCAGACTGCCACAGCGCCTCGCGGTCGCGAACGCCGAGCTGCCGAAGCACGGTCGTGAGCAGCTCGCGATCTTCAACGCTCTGGACCGAATCTCCGCCCGGATCCGCGGTGGCAGCGAGAGTAATCAGGGCCGACCCGAATCGCTCACGCCGCCGCAGCAAATCGATGCAGTAGTTGCGAGCGACCCTGGTCAGCCAGCCCCGAGCCTGCGGACTACGCGGAGGCTCGAAGAGCGAGGCCGCTGCCCGCAGGAAGACCTCGTGCATCGCGTCGGCGGCGTCCTCGCGGCTGTTCAGCAACCGCCGGCAGAGGTTGAAGATCG
>VBEQ01000077.1 GCA_005881235.1 Chloroflexota bacterium
GTCCGAATATGACGTTCAAGGCACAATTGCGGGCCAGCGAGGACGCCACCGGCTCGCTCCTCTGCCTCGGCCTTGACCCCGAGCCCGACCTGCTCCCGCAATCGATCGAACGGTCGCCCGCTGGCATCGCCCAATTCGTCCGCACCATCGTCGACGCGGTCGGCGATTCGGTTTCGTCCTACAAGCTCAACCTGGCGTTCTACGAGCGATGGGGGAGAGAGGCTAGCTGGTTGCTCGACCAGGCGATGGCTGCGCTACCCAAAGGGCGGCCCGTCATCTTCGACGCCAAGCGCGGCGACGTGGGCAGCACGGCCCAGGCATACGCTCACGCGATGTTCGAGGCCTGGGGCGCCGATGCCGTCACCGTCCACCCCTGGCTGGGCTATGACTCCGTGGCGCCGTTTCTCGCGCACCGGGACAAGGAAGTCTTCATCGTCTGTCGAACATCGAACGCGGGAGCGGCGGAATTCCAGCACATGCGTAGCGATGGTGAGGCGCTCTACCGGCACGTCGCGCGCGCCGGCGTCCGCTGGGATCATCACGACAACGTCGCCTTCGTGGTCGGCGCGACGGCGCCTGCCGAGCTGCGCGACGTGCGCCAGATTGCGGGCGACCGGCTGCTCCTCGTCCCGGGTATCGGCGCGCAAGGTGCCGACCTCGCGGCCGCGCTCAAGGCGGCGCTACGGCCGGATGGACGCGGGGCCATCATCCCCATCTCGCGTGGCATCCTGTTCGTGTCCGCCGGCGCGGACTACGCGGATGCCGCGGGCGCGGCGGCACGCCGGTATCGCGACGCGATCAACGCGCTTCGGCCGGAGCCCGCGACGGCCCGAGGCTGAGCCTATGTCCGGCTTTGTCGCCGGCGCCCTGGTTGCCCATCCTCCAATCCTGCTGACCGAAGTCGGCGGCGCGCAGTCGGAACGAGTCCGCGCAACGGCCGATGCCATGCGACAGCTCGACGGCATCCTCTCAACCGCCGATGCCCAGCTGGCGATCGTCGTCTCGCCGCACAGTCCTTCGAGCATGACATCGTTGCCGGTCCGTCGCGCCGCCCACGCGTCCGGCGACCTCGCACGATTCCGCGCGCCCCAGGTCCGGGTGGAGGCAGAGGTTGACGCGGCGCTCGCGGCCGCGCTGGTCGTCGATGGGCAGCGGGCAGGTTTCGCTCTCACCTGGGCTGAGGAGACCGAACTCGATCACGGGGTCGTGGTTCCGCTCCATTCGCTGCCGCGCACGATGGCGAGCAAGCGCTGCATCTTCCTCGGCGTCAGCGGATGGCCGTTATCCCGCTTCGTCGAGTTCGGTGGCTGGTTGCAGATGCGGCTCCGAGATCGCTCCGCCATCCTGATCGCCTCGGGTGATCTTTCCCATCGCCTCACGCCCGACGCGCCCTATGGATTTCGTCCGCAGGGGCCGCTCTTCGACCGGCTGGTGATCGATGCCCTTCGCTCGCGCTCCTGGGAACAGATCGAGGCGCTGGATCCGGACCTCGTCGAGGAGGCCGGCGAGTGCGGTCTGCGTCCCCTTGCAATCCTGCTCGGCGCCGGGCGTGGCGCAAAGCTGAATTCGCAGGTGCTCAGCTACGAAGGCCCGTTCGGTGTCGGATATCCGGTCGTCGCCTTCACCGCCTCCGCCACCCCGGCCATCGCACTCGACATCCAGGCGTTGGGCCGCTCCGCGATCGACACCTACTTGCGGACACGTCAGCTGATCGACCCGCCGGAGCCGATTCCCGTCGAGCTGCAGTCCCCCTCGGCGGTTTTCGTGACGCTGCGCAAGCACGGCGAGTTACGCGGTTGCGTCGGCAGCCTGCGGCCGACCGAGGCGACCGCGGCGCACGAGCTGATCCGCTACGCGGTCGCGTCCGCCGTGCGCGATCCACGCTTCGACCCGGTGCGGCTCGATGAAGTCGGCGCGCTGACCATCAAGGTTCAGTTGCTCGACATGCCGGAGCGGGTGGCCGAGATCGCCGAGCTCGATCCGCATGTCTATGGGATCATCGTCCGCCGCGGCGATCGCCAGGCTTTGCTGCTGCCGGACATCGAGGGCATCGAGACTCCTGAGCAGCAGATCCGTGCCGCCTGTCAGAAAGCCGGCATCGATCGCTACGCGCCATTGGAGCTCGAGCGCTTTCGCACCCGCACGCTCACGTGATCGCTCTTTTCGCCAACCCGGAGCAAATCGGGCATCGCGCCGAAGGCCACCCCGAGCGTCCTGAGCGGGTGGGCGCCATCTTCGACGCGATCAAGGCAGCTGACCTGGGCCTCTCGCCGGAAGTCGCGCCGCCGGTGCCGGATTCGATGATCGCCAGCGTCCACGATCCGAGGTACGTGGCGATGCTCGATCGAACCGGCGACGCCGGTGGTGGCTACCTCGACCCCGACACGTACATCACGCCCCTCTCGATGCGGGCCGCCCGCACGGCCGCCGGCGCTGTGGTTGAGGGCGTGCACCGCGTGTTGGATGGAACGGTGAAGCATGCCCTCGCCATGGTGCGGCCGCCCGGCCACCATGCCGAGCACGCGCAAGCCATGGGCTTTTGCCTCATCAACAACATCGCCGTCGCCCTGATGGCGGCGCGCACCAAAGGCATTCGCCGCATCGCCGTCCTCGACTTCGATGTCCACCACGGCAACGGCACGCAGCACAGTTTCGAAAACGACGCCGAGGTCTTCTACGCGTCGACCCATCAGTACCCCTTCTATCCGGGGACCGGCAGTGCGGGAGAGCGCGGAGCGCATGGCAACGTCCTCAACGTGCCGCTCGCCAGTGGCAGCGGCGATGCGCTGTTTCTCGGCGCCTGGGAAAACAAGATCGGGCCGGCACTGGCGGAATTCCACCCAGAGCTGCTGCTGGTGTCCGCCGGGTTCGACGCTCACGAGGACGATCCGCTGGCTGGCCTTCAGGTCACGACCGAGGGCTATCGCGAGCTCGCCACGCTGATCAAGGGCTGGGCGATCGAGCACACCGACGGCCGGACGGTCTGGGCTCTCGAAGGCGGCTACAACCTGCCAGCGCTCGGCGATTCGGTGGTGGCCTGCCTCGAGGTCCTGCTCGCGGACGCCACCGTCAGTGACCATCGCGTGGACACTGCGGGTGATCGAGGGTACAATAGCGGCTCGCCGGACTAAGTCTGGAGGCAGGAACCATGGCGAAGTCACGCGACAAGGGCAAGCGCGAGGTCAAGAAGAAAAAGAAGGAAAAGGCGCCCAAGGGCGCCCCGGCCCCGTTTAGCGACGCCGCCTTCACCCCACGGCGCGAGCCCGGCATGCCTGGCTCGGCGGGAGCGCCGCCGGCATAGTCGCCCGAGCTGGCGGCGCCCTGCTGGCGCTGCTGCTCCTCGTCACCGCCGTGCCGGCGCACGCGGATGATCCCGGCACGCTTGCCGATCGGCTGGCGCAGGTGCAGGCGGAACAGGCGCGGCAGCATCAACGGTTGGCCGCCCTCGAAGGACAGCAGAGCCAGGTACGGCAAACCCTGGCAGCGCTCGAAGCCCAGCTCGCACTGAGCAGCGCCGATCTCGCACCGATTGCCGCGAAAGCGCAGGTGATCGAGGCGCAAATTGCGGACGCGCAGCTGCAGCTGTCGCACGACCAGCTCGCCTACCTGCAGCACATGCGCGCTTTCCAGGTCGACATCAAGAAGCTCTACGCACTCGGCGGCATGCGATGGTTCGAGTTCGTTTTTTCCGCGCGAAGTTTCGATGACCTGCTGAACCGCAGCATCTATCTGCAGCAGATCTCGGTCAGCGAGCTGCAGCTGGCCCGCAAGCTGCGCGCTGAGCGCGATGCGCTGGAGGGGCAACGCCGGCTACTCGCCCAGGCGCGCGCGGACCTCGCGCCGCTGCTCGATGCGCTGCAGGCGCGCGCCAACGCGATCGCCAGCCAGGTCGCCGCGGTGGCCAGCTATGACAGCGACCTCGACAGCCAGCGCCGCCAGACATTGATCCGGCTCGCGGGTCTGCAGGGCCAGAGCCGCGCGCTCCAGTCGGCGCTCGACCGCTACGAAACCGAGGCGGCGCAAGCAGCACTCCGCGGGTCCGGCGCATCGTACGGGGCGACCTGTCCTCCGGCCGCTGCCCCGGGATCGGTGCGCTTCTGCGGTCACGGCTGGGGCCACGGCGTGGGGCTCGGGCAGTGGGGTGCCAAAGGCATGGCACTGGCGGGACTCAACTATCGGTTCATCGACCAGCACTTCTACACGGGAACCACCTGGGCCAGCCTTGACACCGCCCACACCCCGATCCACGTCGCGGTGCTCTGGGGAACCGCGACCTACCGCGTCGTGCCGAGCGGGCCCGCGCAACTGCTCGCCGGCGGTCGCGTCACCAACCTGGCGCCCGGCCAGACAGTCTTGCTCGGTGCAGAAGATTGTGCCGACCTCGGCCGGCACCCGGATTACGGTCTACGGTCCGTCGGGTCGCTATCACGCTTACCGGGGAACGATCGTGGCGCAGCCGAGCGGCGGCCTGCTCTACATCATCAATGTGCTGCCGATCGAGGATTACCTGCGCGGGCTCGGTGAGGTCCCGTCGAGCTGGCCATTGGAGGCGATCAAGGCCCAGATCGTGGCCGCGCGCTGCTACGCGCTCACGCATATGGGAAGTACGGGTTTGTACGACGTCGACGACACCACCCAGTTTCAGGTCTACCGCGGGATCGATTCGGAGAGCGGATCGCAGAATGCCGCGGTCGACCAGACCGCCGGCCAGGTGTTGATGTACGGCGGGCGCGTCATCGAGGCCTTCTTCTCGGCGTCGGACGGTGGCCACACGGCCAACGTGTCGGACGTGTTTGGTGGCTCGCTCGCGACCTATCCGTACCTGAGGGGCGTGCTGGATCCCTGGGACATCGTGGCGCCGCGCCACACCTGGTACAGCCGCGTCTACACCTACGCCGCCCTGGAGCCGGTCTTCTTCTCCAGCGCCGACGTTGCCACCTACGGCCATCTCAAGGGGTTCGACTTACACGACCGCGACGCGTCGGATCGCCTCAATACGGTCGGACTGATAGGCTCTCGCGGGGTCAAACGGATCGGCGTGTCGGCCTTTCTCCACGCATTCAACCGCTCGTCGCTCACCGGTACCGACGTGCTCTGGAACGAGATGTTCGGCACGACGCCATCGAGTACCTGGCGCTACTGGTAACCGAATCGGTAGTCGACTACGCGAGCCGGACTGAGCCATCGTCTGCCAACCTCCAACCAGGATTGTGGGCGACCTCCCACACATACCCTTCGGGATCGGCGAAGGCACCGGTGTAGCCGCCCCATTCGGCCCGTTGCGCCGGTCGGATAATGGTCCCGCCGGCGCGCTCGGCGTCAGCGAGTAGGACGTCGACCTCCTCGGGCGACCGGACGTTATGCGCCAGCTCCACTCCGGGCGCGCCATGACCGCCGAGCGCGGCCCAGAGGCCGAAGACGATTCCACCCGCCTGGTAGAAGGCGACCTCGTCGTCGGGCTGCTGGGCGCCGGACCAGCCGAGCGCTTCATAGAACTTGCGAGCCTGCTGGAGGTCCCTCACCCCGAGCGTCACGAGACTGATGCGTTGTTCCATGCGCCAAGTATGGCGCGCCAAACAGTGCAACCTAAGGCATTCCTGACGCCACTCGCGACGTCGCCGCGCGTTACAATCGGCGCCAGCTTGAACGTGTCCAGGCCTTTAGCACGGCTTCAACCGGCCGTCATCATCCTCATCGGGCTCTTGAGCGCCTGTTCGGCTCCGGCCTCGGGCACGACCTCGGCAACCGCGAGCCCGTCGCCGTCCGCATCGGGCACGCCCGCGCCGGCCTCGGGTTATCGCGTGCTCTTCACGGCCTCCACGGCCAGCGCAAGCGAGATCTTTCTCTATGACTCGGCTAGCAGCACGCCGCAGGAGCTCGTGTCCTCGAGCACCGCGGCGCTGGCCGAAGCTCGTTTCATCTCTCCGCAGAAAATTGCTTACGTCGACAATCCCAACGCGGGACCGGCCAAAATCATCAGCCTCGAGCTCGCCACACGCGCACCATCAACCGAGGTCACCGTCAACGGGTACATCCCGGCTTTTGCCTACAGCCACGATGGCTCGCTGCTCGCCTATCTGGTGCACGACACCTCGGGCTCGGGCAAGGCGTCGCTCCACGTGCGCCGCGGCGGACAGGAAACGACGCTGAGCCTCAACGCCATCCCCGGTCGCGGGATCGGCCGCGATGACGAGGTCCGGCTCGAGTTTGCTGCCGACGACAAGTACTTGCTCATGGTGGACACCTTCGTCGGCAATCAGGGCCAGGCACCGCAGACGGGCCAGTTCCTGGTCATCCGGAGCGCCGATAACACCGTCGCGTTCGTGCCGCCGTCAGGGATCAGCGCCAACGCGACGATGGCGACCTGGGCGCGGCACAAGGATCGGCTCTACTACCGCGATGCGATCGGGGTGCGCACCTGGGATGCCGGCGTGGCTAGCGTCGGAACGCTGGCCACTGGGCTCCACTGGTATGACCCTGCGGCCGCGACCGATGACCGATGGCTGGCCTTCACCCAGATCGACAGCAACTCCGTGCCGCACGTCCGGCTCTACGACCTGCAGCACAACCAGGTGGTCGCCACCGGGGCGGCGGCCCGCTCCCATCCCATCTTCGTCAGCGGCGACACCATCTGGTACCTCGAGGAACAAGCGTGTG
>VBEQ01000164.1 GCA_005881235.1 Chloroflexota bacterium
TAATCGCTCCCCCCGGACGAATTGAACCCAGCGTCCCTCATGGAGGAACACGATGGACAGTTCCGCAACGTTTTGATTTGCTGGATCATAACCACCTATCGTGAGGTGAACCTGTGCCGCGAGTTGGCCAGGGGACGTGTCGTCGAGGACGACCGGGGCCGGCCCTGCCTGATCGATGATCATGGTGGATCCCGCTGCGCTTGGTCTGGACACCGAGCTGGTCCCAGCGGTGGTAAGTACCGATGCGGGGTGGACTGGCGTGCATGCGCCGACAACAAGGGCGGAGAGGGCGACGGCGCCTGCGAGCCAGTGGCGAGATGAGGCCATCCATCTCTTCGACGTCGAATGGCCCTGAAAGTTCCCCGCCGGTCCAGTGGCGTTCGTCGCCCGATCGGAATAGCCGGAGACTCAGGCGCTCCTTCGCTTACGCTTGGCCGCCGGCTTGGCGCGGCTCTTCGAAGCCAGCCGGGCCTGTTCGACGCTGGCCCGCAGCGCCGACATCAGGTCCTGCACCCCGGTTCCCGCCGGCGCCTCGATCCCCGCCGGGCGGGCTGACGCGGCCCGCCCCTCAATCAGGGCGTTCAACTTCTGCCGGTACTCGTCCGGGTACCGCTGGGGCTCGAAGGGGCCGGACAGCGTGTTGATCAAGAGGGCTGCCATCTCGCGTTCGTTTTTCCGCAGATCCGTCGGACTGGCGGGTTCCAGCCCCGCGGTTGGCAGGACTTCATCTGCGTGGAACATCGTGGTCAGCACCATCAGCCGGCCCTGGGGGCGCAACGCGGCAAGATAACGCTTGCGGCGCAGCACGAACCAGCAGATCGCGATCTTCCGTGCCTCGCGCATCGCGTCGACCAGCAGCCCATAGGCGCGCTCGTAATCCCGGTCGGGCACCGCGTAATAACTGACGTCGAAATAAATCGGGTCGACGGCCGAGGCATCGACGAACTGCTCGACATCGATCGCTCGCGTTCGTTCCGGAACGAGCTCTTCCAACTCCTCGCGATCGACGGTCACGTACCGGTCTCTGGCGACCTCGAATCCTTTAACCACATCGCCTGGCGCCACGAGTCGTGCTGCCGTTTTTTCGGGTACTGCGGTCGGTGGGACTCGCTCCTCCCACTGAGGCGGCAACTCCCTCCCCCGCTCGCGGGGGAGGGTTAGGGTGGGGCCAGGGGCCTCGATGACTTTCTGATGGCGGACTCGCTGGCCGCTCACGCGGTCGATCTCGTGGAAGCGCACGTCCTTCCGCCGGGTCGCCGGGTACAGGCGTACCGGGACGCTCACCAGCCCGAAGCTGATCGTCCCCGACCATACGGCTCGCGCCATAGGTTGATTATGGCTTGGGTCGTTCAGCCGGATACGGTCGCCGCCAATCGAACGCGGACGGGCTGACTCGGCGGACCGGCCCCGAAGTCGGCGGACCGGCTCACGGCGGCCCACTCCTCGGCTTCGGCGGCACGCGCCCTGGAAGCCTTCTCGGCGGATTCGACCGCACCAGCGCCGAGCAGCAGGCGCAGTGGCGGCTCGTCGACGCGCACGATCCCGATGATGAATTGAGCGGCTCGGGCCGGGTCCCCCGGTTGCCTGCCGTCGGTCGCGCTACGGGAGCGGATCATAGCACCCACCGAGCGTTCGTAGTCCTCACTGACCGGCATGGTGCGCGTGGCCCAGTCGGTGCGGAACGCGCTGGGCTCGACGATCGTGACCTTGATGCCAAGCGGCTTGACCTCGTTATTGAGCACCTCGGAGAAGCCCTCGACGGCGAACTTCGCCGCCTGGTACGCGCTCAGCCCTGGCGTCCCGCCGACGCGTCCGCCGATGGACGAGAACTGGATGAAGTGACCCGCGCGCTGCTTGCGCAGCACCGGCAGCGCCGCCTTCGTGACGTTGACCAAGCCGAAGAGGTTCGTCTCGATCTGCGCCCGGAAGACGTCGTCCGGCATGTCTTCGATCGCTGCATAGATGGCGTAACCGGCATTGTTGACGACGACGTCGAGGCTGCCAAACGCGTCGACCGCCAGCTTGACGGCCGCGCGCGCCGCTTCGGGGTCGGCGACATCGAGCGCGAAGGTGCGCACGCGGTCACCGTGCTGCCGGATCAGATCGTCGAGTTGCTCGGGCCGGCGCGCGGTCGCCACCACGTTGTCGCCGTCCTCGAGGACGGCCTTGGCGAGCACCCACCCGAAACCGCGGGAGCTCCCCGTGATCAGCCATGTCTTAGCCATGAAATCCTCCTCTGTTGCCGTTTAGGCGGCCTGGTTCACTTCCATCGGATAGCCCGCCGCGCGCCACGCCGGCAACCCGCCGTCGAGCATCCACGCGTCGTACCCTTCGTCGCGCAGGACGCGCGTCAGCCGAGCGCTCGCCTCCTCATCGGGGCAGGTGCAGTAGGCAATGATGGTCTTGTCGCGGGAAAGACCGGGCACCTCCTTGACCACGTCGGCGGCGTGCCGATTGTGGTTGAGGATCTCGCGCGGCGACACCCAAACCGCTCCCGGAATCCTCCCCCGGACGGCGCCCTCGATGAATTGCGAGGTGACGTCCAGGACGATCGCCTGGCCAGCCTCGATCGCTTCCTTCGCTCGAGCCGGATTCATCCAGTAGGGAACAAACGCCATGTCTCTGCCTCCAATGCTTGTCGAGATCATTGAACGATTCACATGAATAAACCATTGACCCGGCGGGTATATTCCCTGTGTGAGCACGAAGGTCGACGGCAAGCCGGCGAAGGCGCTCTGGAAGCTGCTCCGGGACGACGCCTTTGCCAGCCTGCGAGACGATTTCACTGCCCGCGTCGCCGAGTGCAGTCTCTCCATGTCGCAGGGCAAGCTGATCCGAGAACTGGGCACGGCGCAGTCGCAGCGCGAGCTCGCCCGCCGGCTCCACTACGATCCGTCCAATATCACCGCCCTGGCCGACTCACTCGAGGCTCGCGGCCTGATCGAGCGCCGGGCGGATGCCTCGGACCGGCGCTTTCGCCTGCTGGCGCTGACGCCGGAGGGTGAGCGGCTTCGAGCGTCGTTGGAGGAGCGGCTGGCCGAGCCCCCGCAGTTCCTGGAACGGTTGACGCCCGCTGAACAGAAACAGCTCTTGCAATTGCTGGCCAAGTTGTTCGAGACGGACCGCCGCCAGGCTCGTTAGCTCGGCGGTGCGATCGGTCGCGTCATTGCCGCATCGGCTTCGCGCTGCAGCCGCGCCTCATTTCGCCGCAAGAAGACGATCGCCGCGACGATCACCACGATCCCGATGATGGCAAGCGCCAGATCGATGGGCCCGGAAAGACGCAGCAGTTGCTGGCCGAGCAAGTAGGCGGCCACACCATAGAGCGTCGACCAGATGATGCCGCCCGCCGCGTTGAAGAAGAGGAAGCGGCGCCAGTGCATGTGGTTGACCCCGGCGAGGAAGGCCGCAAAGATGCGCAGCACGGAGATGAAGCGTCCGAAGAACACCACCTTGGATCCGTGCTTGTCGAACAGGTACTGGCCAAGCCGAAGCCGGTCCTCTTCCAGCCGGATGTAGCGCCCGTAACGTTTGACCAGACGGTAACCGCCGGTTCGGCCGATCAGGTAGCCGATGTTGTCCCCGACGATCGCGCCCGCCGCCGAGGCCACGATGACCCAGAAGATCGAGAGTCGGCCCGTTGTCCCTGCGTAAATCGCGGCAGTCACGAGCATCGTTTCCCCCGGAACCGGAATGCCGATACTCTCGACGCCGACGAAGACGAAGACCGCCAGATAGCCATAGGTCGCGAGCAGGCTGTCGAGGTTGCGCGCCAGGAAGTTCAACATTCGGGCGTGAGCCTAGCGATGGCGTCGGATCCCCGGTATCGCCAGCGCGCCAGGCTGCCAAAGATCAACACCGGCAGCGTGACGAGCGCCGCGATCATGAACAGCGTCGAGTAGCGGTTGGCACTCGCCAATCCGGCGACGGCGGAGGTCGCCAGCGCGGCGCCGGTGAAAATCGCGGTCGCGAATAGCGCCGTCGCGGTGCCCCGCGCCTCGGGGACGACGTCCGTCGCCCAGGTCTGGAAGGTCGACTGCATGAAGGCGTACGCGCCACCGGCCAGAAGACTGGCTGCGAGGATCGTGACCACGGTCTGGGTCGCGCCGGCGATCGCGTAGCCGATCAGCAGCATGGTCGCGCCACCCGCCAGGATGAGCGCGGCCGGCGTTCGCTGTGCCACGTAACCAAACGCGCGCGTGCAAACGAGCACGGACACGCCGTAGCTGGCAACGACCACCCCGGCGATGGCCGGGCTTTGACCGTTGGCCTCGAGCGCCGGAGCAAGGTACGTGACGAACCCGAACATCACCGCTCCGTTGACCACGGACAGCGCCAGCACGAGAATGGCCCAGCCATGGCGCACCACGGTGGCCACCTGTTTGAGGGGATTGTGGCTCGACCGCGTGAGCAGCGACTCCGGCACCCCGCGAAGGCCGATCGCGACCCCCAGCGCGATGGCGCCGGGGAGCAGGAAGAAGAAACGCCAGCTGAACACGTGCGCGGTGAGTCCGGCGCCAAGGGTGCCCGCCGTCGTCCCAGCGCCACAAAGACCAATACGCTGGCGATAGCCTGCTGCCGGACTTTGAAGGGGAAGCGATCCGCCAGGTAGACCAACGTCGTCGGAAAGACACCGCAGGCGATGCCGCCGGTGACGAAGCGGGCGACGAGCAGGGCCGTGAGGTTGGGCGACAGCGCGGAGAGCGCGTCGGCGAGGGCCGTCCCAAGCAACGCGACCCGGATCACACGTACCCTTCCGAATCGATCGGCCAGTACGCCGTAGAGGGTTGGCATCAGACCGTAGGCGAGGTAGTAGAGACTCGCCACTCCGGATACCGCCACGAGCGATACGTGGAAGCTGGCCGCCATCGGAATGAGCAGCGGTGCCACCGCGAAACGATCGGTCATGGTGGCGAACGGGCCCAGATACAGAAGTCGGGGTACGTTCCGCCCCGCCGCGGCCAACGGTTCTCCCCTCAGCCTGCTGCTTCCCGTACGCCGACTTCGTCGAGGTGCACCAGCAGGTCGCGCGGATCCTCGTAGACGCGATAAGCGCCTGCCTGCTGCAACTCCTCCCGTCCATAGCCGCCCGAGAGCAGCCCCACGCCCAGCGAACGCGCCCGTTGCGCCGCCAGGAGATCCCAGACGCTGTCGCCGAAGACGATCGAGCTCGTGATGTCGACACCCAGACGGGCGGCCGCCGCCAGGAACAGGTCGGGGTCCGGCTTCGCGTGCGCGACGTCGTCGCGGGTGATCACGACCTTCGGCTTGACGCCAAGCAACTCGATCGAGGGACCCGCGGTCCGCATGTTCCCGCTGGTCGCTATCGCCCATGGCACGTTCTGCTGGTTGAGCCGCGCGAGCAAGTCGCGGGAACCGGGCAAGGGACGCACCTCCCCCAATCGCCGGATGAAGGCCTCGGCATGGCGGGCGCGAAGCGCGCCCGCTTCTTCCGCACTCAGCTGCTTGCCGGTCTCCCGCAATAGGGCATTGACGAAGAGGCCGCCGCTCATCCCGATGCGCCGGTGGATCCGCCAGACCGACAATTCCATGCCGGCCTCTCCAAGGACTTCGTGCCAGGCGAGGACATGCTGATAAACGCTGTCGACCAGCGTCCCGTCCAGATCGAACAGCAGCGCCGGGGCCCCTTCCGCCACAGGCCTAGTGTCGCACGGTAGACTGCACGCCCATGTCTCAAACCTCTCGACTCGCGATCATCGCCCACGACGGTAAGAAAGCTGACCTCGTTGCCTTCGCCGCGTTCAATCGCGACCGCCTGGCCGAGTTCCAGCTCGTCGCCACGAGTTCGACCGGCAAACTATTGATGGACAAGGTCGGGCTCGAGGTCGAGTGTCTCGAATCAGGCCCTGTCGGCGGCGATGTCCAGATCGCCAACCGCGTGGTGGAAGGCGACGTCGACGCGGTGATCTTCATGGTCGATCCGCTCGGACAGCATCCTCACGACCCGGACATCCAGACGCTGCTCCGGATTTGCAACGTGGCCAACGTTCCGCTGGCAACCAATAGCGCGACCGCGGACGCCCTCATCGGCTCGCCCTTGCTGACCGTCCATCGCACTGGCCTCTAGGTCCGGGTTTCGGCGGGCCGCAATCCCGTCAAGCCCTCGGATGGCGTTGGAACGCGGAAGGTCACCTCGGTCCCCTGCCCCGGCTTGCTACTGATCAGAAGGACACCGCCGGCGGAGGCGGCTCGCTCACGCATGGAGCGTAATCCGAGGTGACCCGGGAAAGATTTCCCCGCATCGAACCCGCGGCCGTCGTCGCGCACACGCAGGACAAGCTCACCTGGACTCGCCTCCAAGCTGATGACGACGGCCCGGGCGCCGGCATGCTTCGCGATGTTGTTCAGCGCCTCCTGCCCAACCCTGTAGAGCGCCTCTTTGATCGCGGGAATCGCCTCCGGCTCCTCTTTGGCCTCTACCGTGATGGAAAGCTGGTGGCGGGCTCGAACCGCGGCAACCTGCCTTTGGAGCGCGGCCACCAGCCCTTCCTTGATGAGGAATTCCGGTCGCAGCTCGAAGAGCAAGGCTCGCATCTCGGCAAGGCCGGTCTCAGCCAGGGCGCGCGCATCCCGAAGGATCGCCTCGAGTCGGGTCGGGTCCGCCCCGCCGATGCGCTGGGCCGTTGCAATGTCAAGCGCGATCGCATAGAGGGCCTGCGACACCGAGTCGTGAAGCTCGCGAGCCAGACGTTGGCGTTCTTGTACCGCCCGGAGCTCCGCCCCCTGGAGTGCAACGGCCAGCTGATTGGCGCTGACCCGGACGAGCAACCGGTCGTAGCTGGAGGGAAAATCATCACGTCGCATCCCGGCTACGACGATGCCCGACAGCGGCCCAGGAGGCCCGATCGACGCCGCGGCGAGACCCACCGGGGCGCCCGGCGAGTTGATCGGGGTCGGGACGGCAAAAACTTCCGCTGAGGGGAAGGATCGCAGCGCACCGGCAATGTCCGACGGCGACAGGTCGCCAGCCCGAGGATCGAGGCTGATAGCTTCGATCAGGGATCCGGATTCACCCGAGGCGGGCAGTCGCGCGTAGACGAAGTCCACGCGCAGCGTCCGAAGGAGCGCGTCCGTGAAACTCTCGACGATGACTTGTGGCGGTTGGCCGAGCCAGATGGCGGGAAGCGCGGTCAGGGCAACGAGATCACGGAGATTGCGACGGAGTTCGGCGGCGTCGTCCGCCGCGGGCCTCAGTTCAGCCCTGCTGGCTCCCGACCGCGCAGCTCCTGGAGCAACAGGTCCGGTGGGACAAAGAATGGATTCTCATGGAGAGTCCCGCCGATGATCGCCATCGGATGGGTACGCAGGACGTCCATCACCAGGCCGGCCCCGAATTGCGTCAGGTCGTAGCAGCACACGAGTGCGTCGGCATGGCTGGCCGCGAGATAGTTGACGCGGGCCTCGTACTCGACCAGGTCGTCGACGCCCGGGCGGTCCTGGAGGGCCCACTCCACCGTGGCGACGAGGCGCGTCAGCGGGAAACCCTCAGTTTGCCCGGCGCTGAGCCGCTCCTCCAGCAGCGTGAGCATCGCGTCCGGAACGAA
The DNA here is from genome assembly GCA_005881235.1 of Chloroflexota bacterium. Taxonomy (GTDB): domain Bacteria; phylum Chloroflexota; class Dormibacteria; order CF-121; family CF-121; genus CF-13. Next base: position 7,566 of record VBEQ01000164.1, read on the forward strand.
ATGGCCGCCCCGAAGGTAGGCTTCCTCCCAAACTCGCAGTTCCAGCTGCTGGCTTGCCTCCGCCGCCGCCGTGTCAATCCCGATGCCTTCGAGCCGGCGAATGTGCTCCGCCCGCAGCTTGGGGTCGACGATATGGAGCGCCCGCTCACGGCGGTCGAAGCCCTCCTTGATGAAAGGCAGTAATACCGTATAGAACTCGTCTGGGCTGCGGAAGAACGCACAGACGTGACGGTAGCTCTGCAGTGGCGAACCGGCGAGTCGAACCTCAGCCAATACCTGTGCCATAGCCCCTCCTTGGCACCATCCTACTCGTCCAACGAACGCTCTACCGGACGGGCACCTCCTCCCCATCCTGAGACCAGCGCGTGTGGAACGAACCCTCCCGGTCGATCCGCTTGTACGTATGGGCGCCGAAGTAGTCGCGTAAACCCTGCACGAGATTCGCTGGAAGCCGCTCACGACGATAGGCGTCGTAATAGGCGAGCGATGAGCTGAACGCCGGCACGGGAATGCCGCGGTCGACGGCAACGCTGAGCACGCGCCGCCACGCATCCTGGGCCGATGCCATCGCATCGCGGAAATAGGGCGCCAGAAGCAAGTTCTTCAAGCCAGGCGACTCCGCGTAGGCATCTGTGATGCGATTGAGGAAACGGGCGCGAATGATGCACCCGCCGCGCCAGATGCGGGCGATCGCTCCCAGCTTCAGGTCCCAGCCGTACTCGTTGGAGGCGGCCTGCATCTGCTCGAATCCCTGCGCGTAGGCGACCATCTTCGATGCGTAGAGCGCACTGCGCACGTCGTCGACCAAGGAACCGGGCGCGGGAGCACGCATCGCGCCGTCGGCCCCGGCGAGCGTCCGCGAGGCCACCTGGCGATCCGCCTTGAGCGCGGACAGGAATCGGGCAAAGACCGCCTCGGTGATCGCGGTGACCGGGATCCCCAGGTCGAGCGCCGACTGCGACGCCCACTTGCCCGTGCCTTTCTGCGCCGCCTCGTCGAGGATGACGTCGACGAGTGGCCGGCCGGTGGCGCGATCCCGTTTGGCCAGCACCTCAGATGTGATCTGGATCAGGTAGGACTCGAGGTCGCCCTTGTTCCACTCGGCAAAGATGCGCGAGAGATCTTCGGCGCCCAGCTCGAGCGCGTGGCTGAGCAGGTCGTAGGCCTCGGCGATCAGCTGGATGTCGGCGTACTCGATGCCGTTGTGGACCATCTTCACGTAGTGGCCGGCACCGCCCGGACCGATGTAGGTGCAGCACGGTTCGCCGTCCACGTGGGCGCTGATCCGCGTCAGCATCGGCTCGACCTGCTGATACGCATCGCGAGCGCCGCCCGGCATGATGCTGGGCCCGTTCAAGGCGCCTTCCTCGCCGCCGGAAACGCCCGTCCCGATAAAGCGGAAGCCGCGTGCCTCCAGCGCCTTGCCGCGACGAACGGTGTCGAGGAAGTAGGAGTTGCCACCGTCGATCAGAATGTCGCCGGCTTCCAGGTACGGCGCAAGGTGTTCGATCGTGTCGTCGACCGGCGGGCCCGCCTTGACCATGATCAGGATCCGGCGCGGCTTCTCCAATTGCGAGACCAGCTCCTCCGGCGTATGCGCCGGTGTGAACGCGCCCTCGCTGCCGTACTGCTTCATGAAGTCGTCGACACGCGACGTCGTGCGGTTGTAGACGGAAACGCCGAATCCGTTTCGGGCGAGATTGCGGGCGAGGTTCATGCCCATCGTCGCCAGCCCGACGACGGCGATGACGCTCACCGCGCTTTCCGGCTCGCTCGTCGCAGGCTGATCCCCAGCATCGACACCACGATCAGCGGGATCAGCCACCACGCAACGATGTGATTGACGTTGAGCACCGCCGTCAGCATCAGTCCGATGGCGACGGCGGCCGCCATGGTCCAGTCATCGCCGACGATGAAGTTGTACAAGAACCGCCCGATGGCCACGATCCACGAAAACGGCGGGGGCATCGGTTAGGCTGCCGGACGCAGGCCGAGGGCCCGGTTCCGCTCCAGGGTGATGTAGAAGAGAGCTGTCGCCGCGTAGACAACCAGTAACCCGGGGATCGAGGCGTCACCACCAGGCCACTCGACCCCAAGACCCTCGAGCGCCCAGAAGGTGCCGAAGGTGGTGAGCAGGACCCCAACGATCAGTTGGAGCAGGCTCCGTGGAATCCGTCGAACAGTCCGGTGAAGGAGAAGCCCAATCCCACCGACGATGATGATCGCTCCCACGCCGCCGATCACTGCTCCACCCAACTGGTTCGCGCCCGCGCCGAAGCTGACCACGATGATGGCTACCTCGAGACCCTCGAGAACAACCCCCTTGAAGGCGAGAAACCAGGCGGTCCAGTCCATTCCAACGCCCCGCCACTGATCCGCATCACCCTGAGGATCCGACCCGCCGATCCCCGCGAGCCCGCGGGCGGCGACGCGCATGACGCCCTTTCGGAACCATTGCAGGCCGAAGACGAGCAGCAAGGCGCCGATCACCAGGCGGAGCGGACCAATCGGAATGGCACTGAGCGCGGCACCGAGGATGACCACGGTCACCGCCAGCACACCGAATCCGGAGGCCACGCCAATGACGGTGGAGCGCCATCCGCGAGTTGCCCCAACGCCGACCACGATCGTGACCATCTCGATCGCTTCAACGGCTGAAGCCAGGAAGGTGGTGATGAGGACAGCCCAGAGGCCGGTCATATTTTGACTGTAGCGGTTTGGGCCGGGCTCGTCACCCTACCTTTGAGTGAGACCTCACCTCGTTCAACTGGTGTACCAATAGAGGATGGGCGCCAGCGGCACCGACATCGCCAGCACGGAGACGCCCGCTCCGTCGCGGCGGCCGAAACTCTCGGTTACGGTACCGGCCGACCCAGGATTCGCCGCCTTGCGGCGCGCCGCACGCGCGGCGATCGTCATTCCGCCGGTCCTCGCCTTCACCATCTTTGTCCTCCACGGTGGGCAGAACGTCATCTTCGCCGTCTTTGGCTGTTTCGCCCTCCTCGTCATGTCGGATTTCGGCGGTCAACGATCGGCGCGGGCGGTCGCCTACCTGACGGGCACCGCCGTCGGCGCATTCCTCGTCGCGATCGGCACGCTGGTATCGATCTCGGCTGGACTCGCGGCCGCCGTGATGTTCGTCGTCGGTCTCGCGATCGCATTCAGCCGGGTCTTCGGCGGCTACCTGGCGGCGGCGCAGACCGGCATGCTCCTCTCCTTCGTGATCGCGGTGTCGATCCCAGCGCCCGCTTCCGCGATTCCGGCCCGTGTGGGCGGGTGGGTGATGGCCGGACTCATCTCGACGCTGGCCGGCGTCTTTCTGTGGCCGCGCTTCGAGCGCGTCATGCTGCGCAAGCAGGCCGCGAAGGCCTGCCTGGCGGTAGCCAACCTCGTCGAAGCCATGCGCGCCGACGACCCTGAGCTGCCGCGCCTGATCGAGGCGGCGCGATACGCCGAGCGGGCCGCCCGAGAGGCTTACGCGGCGACGGCGAAACGTCCCGCCGGTCCCACCCGTCGCGACCGCGCCTTCGTCCAGCTACTGACCGAACTGCAGCGCACGGTCGACATCATCGAACGGCCCTTTCAACAGCCGCGCGTCTCGATACGGCCGTGCCTCGCCGAGGGCGATCACCTTGCCGCCGTCACCGTGGCCGCACTCCGCGGCAGCGCCGATGTGCTGACTGGCGGCGCACCGCCCGACCTGCGCGCGGTTGACCAGGCGCGCGATGCCCACCGCGCCGCCCTCGACCGGTGGGCGGCCGAGCAGTTGCGGGCCGGCCGGCCCGTCGACGAGGTTCTCGGCGGTCTCGATGTCGATCACACCCTGCGCGTCGTGGGTTACATCGCGATCGCCCTCGGCACCAATGCCGTGATCGCCGTCGGTCGGCAGCCCGATGACACGGTGAGCCTGCCGGTCACGGCGCCGAGCCTCGCAGGCGTCCGCGGAACCGCCATCCGCGTCGCGCGCACGATTCGCACGCACCTCGAACCAACGTCGACCGTGATTCAAAACAGCATGCGGGTGGCGGTTGGCCTGGCGCTTGCTGTGCTGGTGGCCCGCCTGCTGGGCTTGTCGCATGCCTTCTGGGTCGTGCTCGGCACGCTCCAGGTGCTGCGGTCCACCGCGCTCGGCACCGGGCGCACCACCGTGCAGGCGCTGATCGGCAACGTGATCGGCGTGGTGATCGGTGGCGTGTTCGCGATTCTCGCCGGCAACCATCCGCTGGTGATGTGGGCCGCGCTGCCCATCGCGATCTTTATCGCGGCCTACGCCGCGACCGCCGTGGGCTTTGCGGCGAGCCAGGCCGCCTTCACCATCAACCTGATCGTCATCTTCAACCTGATCTCACCCGCGGGCTGGCAGGTGGGGCTGGTCCGCATCGAGGATCTCGCGGTCGGGGCGGCGATCAGCGTTGTGGTCGGCCTGCTCCTCTGGCCGCGCGGGGCACGGCGCGAACTGGCCCGCAGCGTCGCGGGCTTTTACCGCGCGGTCACCGCCTACCTGGATCGCGCATTCGATCGGGTCCTCGGCTTCTCGGCGCCGGCCGGTCCCGACCCGGCGCGCCGCTCGGTGATCCAGGCGGCCGAGCGGGCCGGCGAGGCGTTCGATGCCTTCCTCAACGAACGGTCGGCCCCCTCACTCGACGCGCAGACGGCCGGCTTCCTGCTCGCCGCCGGCAACCACGCGATCCTGGCAGGGGACTTGCTCGACATCATTTCGACGCGGCTGGGATACCAGGCGAATGGTTGCCCGGACGGCGCCCGTGCACTGCGCGCGCAGGTGCGCGTCCTGCTCAGTGGATTCTCTCGCCTGGCGGACCGCCTCGCCCTTCAGGAAGCGGACGCCGACATCGAACCCGTCTCACCACGGGCCTTGCGCGCCGCGGCGCTCGACTGCCTGCGCCGCTGGCGGAACGATGAGAGCGCCGGGCGGGGAGCGATGGCAGTGGTGATGGCCGGGGAGTGGGCGCAAAACCTCGCGCGCCTGCAGGACGACCTTAGAGAGCCGGTGGCCCAGGCCGTGCATGCGGCGCGGACACCCTGGTGGCGCTGAGGCCTCTTAACCTCCCCCGCTTGCGGGGGAGGGCAGGGTGGGGGCCACGTGCCGGTGGATCGGCTCGGAGACCGCGATCGGATCGCTGGCCGGAAAGGTCTCCATCAAGGCCTCGTCCAGCGCGTCGTACCAATCGTCGCCCTGGTCGTTCGCGTCAGCCGCGGGGTTCGGGGGCAATCTTGTCGAGCTCAGCGAGGTCGGCCGGGGCAAGTCCCAACGCAACCGCGCCGAGGTTTTCCTCCAGGTGCTCGACCTTGGACGTTCCCGGAATCGGCAACATCACTGGCGAGTGCGCCAGCAACCAGGCGAGGGCCACCTGGCTTGGGGTCGCGTGGTTGCGGCGCGCGATCTCCTCGACGACGGCCGAAGCCCCGAGATTGCCGCCAGCGACCGGGCGCCATGGCAGGAACGCCATCTCCTCGAGGGAGCAAAACTCCAGGACCGGCTCCGAATCGCGTTCGAAAAGGCTGTACCGATTCTGGACCGACACGATCGGCGTGAGCTTTTGCGCCCGCTCCACCTCGTCGGTCGTTACGTTCGACAGGCCGATATGCCGGATCTTGCCCTCGGCTTTCAGTTCCACAAGGGCGCCGACGGATTCCTCGAAGGGGACCTTGGGATCCGGGCGATGAAACTGATAGACATCGATTTGTTCGACCCGGAGGCGCTTCAGGCTGCCCTCACAGGCGGCGCGAAGGTGCTCGGGCCGGCCGTCGGGTTCCCACACGCCGGGCCCTGGCCGGTTTAGCCCACCCTTGGTGGCAATCACCAGATCCTCGGGATAAGGATGCAGCGTCTCCGCAATCAATCGCTCGCTCACCTCGGGACCATAGGAATCGGCGGTGTCGATGAAGTTGATCCCGAGCGCCACCGCCCGTAGCAACACACGCTTGCATTCCTCGCGGTCGGCGGGTTCACCCCAGATCCCTTCTCCGGTGATGCGCATGGCGCCGAATCCAAAGCGATTGACCGGGAGGTCACCGCCGATATCGATGGTTCCGGCGAGTGCGGCCGTGATTGTGCCCGTCCGATCTGCCATGACGTCCTCCTTGCTAATGGCCGGCTGTGTCCTACTCTAGGCGCACATCCGGGTAGGATGCCACGATGAAGCTCGGTCTCAACTTGCCCTACGAGGGCAGCCTCGCGTTTCCCGAAGCGGTCGAGCTCGCTCAACGCGCCGAGGCGCTCGGCTTCGAATCCGTCTGGATGCCGGAGGCATACGGGACCGATGCCGTCTCCATCCTCGGCGCGCTCGCCGCCCGCACCGAGCGCATCCGGCTCGGCACCGGAATCGTCAATGTGTTCAGCCGGACGCCCGCTCTCCTGGCGCAGACGGCGGCTACGCTCGATTTGATCTCCGGCGGGCGGTTCATCCTCGGGCTCGGGACGAGTGGCCACCAGGTGGTGAGCGGCTGGCACGGCATGGCGTTCGATCGACCACTCGTACGCATGCGCGAAACCATCGCCATCGTCCGCCAGGTGCTTCGGCGCGATCGCCTGATCTTCGAGGGTGAGGTCTTCCGGCTCGACAAGGGCCTCAAGCTCCTGGCCCGGCCGGTGCGCGAGACGGTGCCAATCTATCTGGCGACGCTCACCCCCGGCGGACTGCGCCTGACCGGTGAGCTCGCCGACGGTTGGATCCCCACGCTCTTCAGTCCGGGCCATATGGATCTCTTCCGCCCTGAACTCGAGGCGGGCGCAAAGATCTCCGGCCGCTCCCTCGACTCCCTCGCCATCGCTCCGCACGTGCCGGTCAGCATCGATGATGACCGCGCTCGCGCGCGCGAGGCGCTCAAGCCCTGGGTGGCGTTATACGTGGGTGGCATGGGCTCGCGAACGAAAAATTTCTACAACGACCTCGTCAGCCGCTACGGCTTCGCCGACGATGCGCGCACCCTTCAGGACCTCTACCTCGGCGGTAAGCAGCTCGAGGCGATCCGCGGCGTGCCCGATGCGCTGGTCGATGCCATCAGCATTGCCGGGCCGCCGGCCTACGTTCGCGAACGGCTCGCGGCCTGGGCATCCGCTGGGGTGACGACGTTGCTGGCGAGCGTGCACGGCAAGACGCAGGCGGAGCGGCTGCGCACGCTCGAGATGCTGGCGGCGGCCGCCGGCGCCGTCGACTAGCATCAAGTCAGGACGGCGACAAATTCACGAAAGCGAGGTGGCGCAGAGATGCCCGTGCGTACAGCGGAAGCCGTATGGCAGAAGTCGCTGCAGGACGGATCGGGAACGATGCGACTTGGGAGCGGCGCCTTCCAGGGAGCGTATTCGT
>VBEQ01000078.1 GCA_005881235.1 Chloroflexota bacterium
CGTTTCTCTCGACGATGCAGGAACTGCCACCGGATGGCGCGGCCCTGTGCTCGATCGCCGATGCCGACAAGGAGGAGGCGCTCCCGATCCTGCGGGCACTCCACGGCCTGGGTATCCGGCTCTACGCGACCGCCGGCACGGCGGCCTTCCTGAGCGAGTCCGCGATCCCGGCCACCACGGTGCAGAAGTTGAGGGACGGCCACCCCAATGTCGTGGACGTGATTCGGTCGGGTCAGGTCCATCTGGTTGTGAACACCGTCTCGTCGTCGGGGCCTGTCGCCAACAACGGCGCCGGCGAACCGCTGCGGGATGGGTACGAGATCCGCCGGGCTTCGGTCGAGCGCCGTATTCCGTGCCTGACCTCGCTCGATACAGCTCGGGCCCTGGTGCAGGCGCACCGAGCCTGGCGCCGCGAGCATCGGTCGAGGGTGGCCACGCTCGGCGAGTACGTCGGCGCCGTGTCCGCCGAGGTCGTGCGCGCGTGAGCGTCGCGATTGCGCCCGCCGTTGTCGTCGAGCGCTCGGTTCCGATGGCCGGCGCGGTTGAGCTCGTGGTCTACCATCCGCCTTCAGCGGCCGCCGTCAACCCCGGCCAGTTCTTCCAGCTGGCCGTCGGCGCGCCCCGCACCATCCTGCGCCGTCCTTACAGTGCCGCCTGGTCCGATGCGGCAAGCGGGCGAGTCGGATTCATCTTCAATGTGGTGGGCGCCGGGAGCGCCTGGCTCTCCCAGCGAGATGAAGGAAGTGAGCTCGACCTCCTGGGCCCGCTGGGTCGGGGCTTCGAGCTGGACGGCGACCGACCCGCGGTCTGTATCGCCGGTGGCCTCGGCATCGCGGTGTTCCTTGGAGTCGTGCAGGCCCTCGTGGCTCGTGGCCGGAAGGTGACCATGCTCCAGGGGGCACGGATGTCGGCACAGCTTCTGCCTGCCGATCGCTTGCCCGGTGCCGACGTTCGAACGGCCACGGACGATGGAAGCCGGGGCCATCATGGCTCGGTCGTCGACCTTATCTCGAGTCATTTCCCTCCCACGTTTACGGGGGAGCGCCAGGGTGGGGGCATTGATCTCTTTGCCTGCGGCCCGACGCCGATGCTCCAGTCGATGATCGGCCTGGCCCAGCGTCACGCGGTTCCACTGTCGTCGATCCAGGTCGCCCTCGAGACGCCGATGGGCTGCGGCGTCGGCACCTGCCTTGGTTGCGCGGCGCCGCGGCGTGAGGGCGGCTACCTGCTTACCTGTCAGGACGGGCCCTGCGTGCGCGCCGACCGCATCGATTGGGATCGGATGGAGGATCAGTTCCATGGCTGAGCGCCTCGATCTCACCGTCGATCTTGGCCGGGGCCTGCGCCTGCGCAGCCCCGTGCTGGTCGCGTCGGGGACATTCGGCTACGGCTTCGATGCGCCGCAGGTGGACCGGATCGCCTTAGGCGCCATCGTCACCAAGGGCACGACACTGCGGCCACGCGAGGGCAACGCCCCGAACCGTATCGCCGAGACCCCCTCGGGAATGCTCAATGCCATTGGACTGCAGAATCCCGGTGTCGATCACGTGGCGCGCGTCTATGCCCCCGTTTGGGCCTCCTGGAATGTGCCGGTGATCGTCAACGTGGCGGGCGACGCCATCGACGAGTACGTCGCGGTGGCCGAACGGCTCGACAGCGTACCGGGTATCGCGGGGCTGGAGCTGAATATCTCGTGTCCGAACGTCGCCAACGGTCTGCAGTTCGGGGTGGACCCCGACCAAGCCGCGAAGCTGACCTCCGCGGTGCGAGCTGTCACCCGCCTTACGCTGATCGTCAAGCTGACGCCGAACGTGACCGACGTCGTCGCGATCGCCCGCGCGGTCGAAGACGCGGGGGCCGACGCGGTGTCCGCCATCAATACCTACGTCGGGATGGCGATCGATGTGCGCCGACGCCGGCCGGTGCTGTCACGCGAGAGCGGCGGCTTGAGCGGGCCCGCCATCAAGCCACTGGCGCTGCACGCCGTCTGGCAGGTGGCGCAGGCCGTGCGCATTCCGGTCATCGGGATCGGCGGAATCATGACACCCGGCGACGCGCTGGAGTTCCTGCTGGCGGGCGCGGTCGCGGTGCAACTGGGTACCGTCAACTACATCCGGCCGCAAGCCGCGCACGAAGTTCACGAAGGGATTGCCGTATATCTTCAGGAGCATGGGCTTCGGAATCTACGCGAGCTGCCGATCCGGTCGGCGAGCGTGTTGACCCATGCCTGAGCGCACTTCGGCGCGGCTCGACGCCCGGCAGGCATTCGAGGCAGCCGGTGCCTTCCTCCGCGGACACTTTGTCTACACCAGCGGACGGCACGGCGCGGATTACCTCGAGAAATTCCGCATCCTTGAAGACCCGAAGGCGACCAGCGCGCTTGCCGCCATGATCGCAGAGGAATTCAGGCGGCTCACGCCCGAGCTGGTGGCCGGACCAACGACCGGCGGCATCATCCTCGCCTATGAGGTGGCACGACAGCTCGGCGTCAACGCCGTGTATGTCGAGCGCGGCGAGTCGGGCGGGCGCGTCTTACGGCGCGGCTTCGAGATCCCGCCTGGCACCAGGGTCCTGGTGGTCGACGACGTCGTCACCACCGGCGGATCCGTCGCGGAAACGGAGGCGTGCGTCACGGACGCCGGCGGGGTCGTTATCGGCATCGGTGTCCTCGCGGATCGAACGGCTGGTCGGGCAGCGACGAATGTGCCGTTCTTTGCCTGTTTGACGGTCGATTTCCCCTCCTATCCGCCGGATGCGTGCCCCCACTGCGCTGCCGGCATTCCGCTGGCCGCTCCGCGCGGCAGCGGCAAGAAAGTTTTGGCCTAGTCCTACTGGATCCAGGAGGCAGCCGCGGCCGGCGCGCGGTGCAGCTGCTCGCGCATCTCGCGCCGCAGGCTTTGGCGCCCGACCGCAGGTTCGCTTTGCCGGACCGGTGCCGTCGGGTGGGCTGTCGGCGGAACCGCCTCTTCTGCCGAGGTACCACGGGCGGCACGAAGGACATGGCGGAGTCGTACCGTCCAGGCGACCTTACCGAAGTCCCATTGGCTCAAGCTGGGCTCGCTGTCGGGCTGGTGAACGATCCGGGCCGTCAGGCTCTGCTCGTGATCGACGTCGGCGAGTTGGAGCGCGGCCACGGACGTGCTCATCGGCGCGATCAGGGCGACCACGGAGGCGCCGGAATCGCGGACGATGCGCATGATCGCCTGGGTCGGCACGAGGTTGTCGAGCACGGCCTCGGGGTCGAGCAGGAGTTGGACGGCAGCTTCCGTGGCCGAGCGGGCTACCGCGAGATGATCGAGGTCCCAGGACGATTCCTTGCCGTTGGGAGCGATCGTAAAGACGCTGGTCGAAAGGAGATCCGAGGGTTGGAGCCCGCGGATGCGCTCGCGAGTGATGCGGTCAGCGAACTCTTGCAGTCGGTCGAGCTGGGAACGCTGCGTTAGGCAGCCAATATCCTCAATGTATTGCATGTTGTGCCTGCCTTCTGAACCCGGGACACTGCGGCCACGCAGCGTTGAGAGAAATTCTACCAGCGTCTCGCGCTGCAAACAACTTTTTTTCGCCTAAGCATCGATGCCGCGACCGAAGGCCTTAGAAAGGGTTCATGCAACTAATTAGTTATCCACAATTTTGCAGACAAGGCCGCGTCTCGGTCCGCGAGCAGCTTCCCGTGCATGACGTGACCACAGGGACGCTGCACGAGCTCTCAGGCCACAACGCAATGAGATCGTTCTCGACAGCGGAACCCCGCT
>VBEQ01000079.1 GCA_005881235.1 Chloroflexota bacterium
CACGGCCGCGGTGGCGAAGCAAGGCTACATCCATCCCGCGGTCATCGCCGCCTACCTCTCGGGTGGACTCAAGCCCATCCGCGAGAAAGATGATCCCGATCCCTACAGGTTGTCCGCCGAAGAGCGGAGCTTGCTGGCGCTGCTGGGGAAGGCGGCCTGAGCGTTACCGCGCGCTCAGGATGAGGTAACCGGAGATCGAGAGCAGCACGAAGATGGCTAGAATGCCCACCGCCGCGAAGGCGGGAAGGGCGGTGTGCTCGCCGTCCGGCGTTTCCATCACTATCATTTTGCACGCTGAAGTTGAAGCCCGGATGAGGGTGCGATATGAGTTCCCTAAGTCAGTACCAGTAGTTGGAGCCTTCGGCTGAGCCTGAGCCGGTGGGCGCCGGCGCGTCGCGTAGCAACCCCTTCGGTCCGGCCAGCGTGCGGACGGCTTGCTCGGTTCGCGCAATGAAGCGGTCGTAGTCCTCGCCCGGTTGCGGGTAGAGCGCATCGCCGAACGTGATGCTGGCCGGATGTCGCCGTGGGATGCGGCGGAACCGGGGGAAGACCTCGTAGAGGCCGTCGATGTAAGCGGGGACGATCGGCACCCCGGCGTCGATCGCCAGGATGGCAGCGCCTTTCTTGAAGGTTCCGATGTTGCCGGTCCGGGACAGCGTCCCCTCGGGAAAGATGACGACCGACCAGCGATGGGCAAGATGGTCTTTCAGCCGGTCCAGCGCCGGTCGGGCGCCCCCGGCGCGCGGAATCGGAAAGGTGTTGATCAGCAGCTGCGTCAGCACCGCCTCCCATTTGCGCTTGAAGATCGAGTCGGCGGCGGCCACCACGAACGCGCGGAAGCGGAAGCGGTTGGGGAGCGCCTGCAGCATGACGACGGCATCGAGCGCGCTGCTGTGATTGGAGACGAAGACGGCTCCGCCTTTGAGGGGCTTGACCCGGTAGCGGTCGATGACCGTGAGCGGCGAGAAGGCCCCCATCAGGGGAAAGATCAGGAAGGTCTGCAGCACGGCGCGGGCGCCGCGGGTCGATCCTCGCTGGGTCCAGGAGGGAACCGTCACGGGCGGCGGGCTGGTGGTTCCCAAAATTCTCACCCTCCGGTGGGCCGCCCAGCTAAAGTAGGTGCGCGGACGCCATGCCGGAACATCGCAAGCGTAGCAAGCAGGGGTCGGTTGGGGAAGGTCCATTGAGGACCTTGGCGATGCGCTGATGGCACGGCCGCTGCGGGCGACCGAAAGCGTGTCAGCCGAGATCAGCCGAAACCTCGCGCTCGAGCTGGTTCGGGTCACCGAGGCGGGGGCCCTGGCCAGCGCGCGCTGGATGGGCCGGGGGGATAAGAACACGGCCGATGGCGCCGCGGTGGATGCCATGCGACGAGCTCTCGGCATGATCCCGATGGACGGCGTGGTCGTCATCGGCGAGGGCGAGAAGGACGAAGCGCCGATGCTCTACATCGGCGAGCAGATCGGCACCGGTGAACCGCCGCAGGTCGATGTGGCGGTCGACCCCATCGACGGCACCACGCTGCTCTCGAAGGGACTGCCGAACGCGATCTCCGTGGTGGCGATGGCCGCCGGACGCGGATCGCTCTACGACGCCAAACACGTCCACTACATGCACAAGATCGCAACCGGCGCCGATGCCGCCGGCTCGTTGAACATCGATGATCCGGTCGCGGTCAATCTGCAGCGGGTCGCTCGAGCGAAACGCATGCGCGTCAGCAATCTCACGGTCGTCATTCTCGACCGGCCCCGTCACGAAGCGCTGATCAAGGAAGTCCGCGACACGGGCGCCCGCATCAAGCTGATCAGCGACGGCGACGTGGCGGGCGCCGTGATGACCGCGATCGATGGCACCGGTCTCGACCTCTTGATGGGGATCGGAGGCTCGCCGGAAGCGGTGTTGGCCGCTGCGGCGCTGAAATGCCTGGGCGGGGAGATCCAGTGCAAGCTCTACGCTCGCAATCCCGAAGAAAAAGAGAAAGCGGAAGCGGCCGGCGCGACGTTCGACCGCGTGCTCGGCATCGACGATCTCGTCCGCAGCGACGACGTCTTCTTCGCCGCGACCGGGGTGACCGATGGCGAGGTGCTCCAGGGCGTCAAGTACCACACGAACTGGGCCGAGACGGAATCGCTGGTCACGCGCAGCCGCTCCGGCACGCTTCGCCGCATCTACGCGCGCCACCATTGGGGCTACAAACAGCGCGAGTGGTTGGGCCAGCCCGAAGAAGGCTAGAGCGATAGACCAAGTACGGGCCGAGGCTGAGAAATCCGCAGGTGATCGCCGCGTGGACGAGGACCGGGGCGAGTAACGACGGCGGCGACGGCTGCCAGAGGTAAATCAGGCCCAGCGCCAGCCCAGCCGCGGTCGCTCCGGCCACCGGGCGCCAACCCCAGCGGTCGAGGAAGTGGTAGGCGCCGAAGATCGCGGTGGCCACGAGCAGCGCGAGCAAAGGCACGTTCCACCAGCGAGCCAGGCTGCCCTGCAGGAATCCGCGGAAGAACCACTCTTCGATCGGGGCGTTGAGCACCAGGTAATAGCCGCTTTGCACGAGCAGGTCAGGCTTGGTCGGAACAAACCAGCGGCCGCTGCGGCGCGAGAGGTAGACGTGGAACCCGGCGGCGATCGCGAAGCCGGCCACCCCCGCGGGGATCGCGATGAGAAGGTCGCGCAGGGGATGCGTGATCACCAGGCCGAGGCTGCGCAGGGATGTCCCTGACAGCCAGCTGAAGACGAGCGGCACTAGCGTAAGCGGGACCAGTCGAAGCAGCAGGTCGAGCCGCATCCACGACCAGCTGCTCGCGACCGTCGTCCTCAGGACGCCGGGGGGATTAGTCCGAGTGATCGATGACGTATTTGATCGCTTCGCGTTGGGCGACTTGGCGCAGCACTGGCGGTTTCGAGCTTACCCGATCGCCTGCGGCTCGACGGCCCGCGAGGACCGATCGGCCGAGGCCGTGGAACCACGCACCATCGAGGTCATCGCAGCGAGCAGCGCAACGGCGCTGGCCACCAGGAAACCGTCCTGGTACGACGCTAGCGTCGCCACCGTTGCTCCGACGTGGTTGGCGAGGTGGGCCGGCATCCGCAGGGCGATGACGGCGGCGGCGGTTGCGGTGCCAAGGGCCATGCCGAGGCTGCGGCTGGTGGCAAGCAGCCCAGCGGCGGTCCCCATGCGCGCCCGCGAGGCGGCGCCCATGACGGCGCTGTTGTTGGGGGAGGTGAAGAGACCCGTGCCGATCCCGTTGAGCAGCAGCGGCGGAATGAGTTGCCCGTAGTCGGGATGGAGTCCAAGTCGGCTCAGCCAGTAGAAGCTGGCCGCCACCAGGAGCATTCCACCCGAGGTCAGCGCGCGCGAGCCGACCTTGTCAGAGAGCCAGCCACTGATGGGAGCAAACACGACCATCGCCACCGGGACCGGCGTCAGCAGGATTCCGGCGTGGAAGAAGTCGAAACCCAGGCCGTGGATCAGGTAGAAGGGGACCAGCAGGTTGAGCATGAAGATGGCGAGGTAGGCCAGCACACTGCTGGCGAGCGCCGCCGAGAACAGCCGGTCGTTGAACATCGAGAGGTCGACCATCGGCGCCGCGGCGCGCTGCTCCCAGCGGACGAAGCCGATGACGAGCCCGACGCTCGCGAGCAGCAGTCCAATGGTTGGGGGCGAGGATAATCCCCAGGTTGGGCCCTGGCTCAAAACGAGCAGCAGGCAAAACAGGGCGAGCGAACCGATGAGGGCACCGGGGATATCGAATCGAGCCGGCTCTCGCCGCGTCCGGTCCGCCTCGTCACGTAGGAAAAGCAGGGCCAGCCCGATACCGGCGATCCCCAGCGGCACATTGATCAGGAAGAGGCCGCGCCAGGACCAGGTCACGAGCACGAATGCCCCCAGCAGCGGGCCGACGGTCAGTCCGGCATAGATGAAGACGGCGTTGATGCCGAGCGCAAGGCCGCGTTCGGACGGAGGAAAGGCGCGCGTGACGATGGCCGCCGCGACCGAGAACATCATCGCGCCGCCCAGGCCCTGCACCGCTCGGCTGGCGAGCAGCCAACCGAAGCTCGGGCTGAGACCACTGGCGAGGGCGCCCAGCGTGAAGACGATAAAGCCCACGACGTAGAGAAGCTTCGTCGAGATCAGGTCGCCCAATCGCCCGAACGTCATCAGCAGCGAGGTGATCACCAGCGTGTAGATGACGATCACCCATTCGGCCGAGGTGACAGGCTGGTGGAGCGCCGCCGCGATCACCGGCAGTCCGATGGAAATCGTGCTGACGCCGATCGGCGGGCACAACGCGCCCAGTGAGACGCCCAACATCGTGCGCCACTTTTGCGACATCCGTCAGCGGGCGCTGGGCTGAGTGGGGCGCGCGTCGCGCGCCAGCGGCTCGAGCGCCTCGGCGACCGCGGAAAGCTGGGCCGACGTGAGGCGCTTGCCAAAATGCTCCCGGATCCCCCGGAGGTGGATGGGCTCGGCGCGCCGAAGCCGGGCCCTGCCGGCCGCCGTCAAGGTCGCGAAAGTCCCGCGCCGGTCGGAGTCGCATCGGGCGCGCTTGACGAGGCCGGCCTGCGTCAGGCGGTCGACCAGACGGGTCACCCCGCTGTGGCTGAGGCGCACCCGATCGGACAGCTCCGTCATCCGCAGGCGCCGATCAGGGGCCATGCCGAGCTGGATGAGGACGTCGAACTCGGGAAGGGTCATGTCCTCGCTTTCGACCAGTTCTGCCTCCAGGCGGCGTAGGAGAGTTGCCTGCGCGTTGAGGAAGGCGCTCCAGGCGCGCAGTTCGGCCGTATTCGGCTCGCTAGCCATTCGGAATAGATTGTCGCACCAAATTGTTTGCTGTAGAGAATGTTGCTTATGCAACCAATTTCAGAGACCGGGAGGACTGACACACATATGAAGTGGGCATTTGACGTCTACCACAGCAGCGTTACGTTCACGATCCGCCACATGATGTCGAAGGTACGCGGCCAGATGAAGATCAAGGAAGGCTGGATCGAGGTCGATAACGACAACCTCAGCACCGCGAAGGTGGGCGTTGTCCTCGATGCGGCGAGTATCGATACCGGCGTGGAAATGCGCGACAACCATCTCCGCAGCGCCGACGGTCATTTCGACGTCGCGAATTATCCAACCATCACCTTTACCAGCACGCGCATCGAGGGCAAGGACCCTGCGAACTTCAAGGTGATCGGGGATGTGACGATCCACGGCATCACCAAGGAAGTCGTGCTCGACGCCAGCTTCAATGGCGAGGGCAAGGACCCCTGGGGCAATCGCCGGGTGAGCTTCGACGCGCAGACCAAGCTGAACCGCAAGGACTACGACCTGACCTGGAACCAGGCGCTGGAGGCCGGCGCCTTCATCCTGGGGGACGAGGTCAAGCTCGAGATGGGCGTTGAGGCCGTGCCGGCGCCGACGCCGGCCGAGGCCGAGAAAGAGATCGAAGCCGAAGTGGCGCTCGAGTCGCGCTAAGTCGACCCCTTCATATAAAGCCCGCCAGGTTCCTGGCGGGCTCTTCTTTACAGTTAGCTGGTGATCGATGACGCCTGGGCGTTGAAGAGCGCAATCGAACAGGCACGCGCCATCGCCGCCAGGCAGGTGAAGCCCGGCGAACTCACCGCCCTCTACTACGAGCGCATTGGACGGATCGACCCGCAACTCAACGCCTACGTCCTGCTGACCCGTGAGCTGGCCGAAAGCCAGGCCGCGGCGGCCGAGAAGCGGGTGGCCCGGGGCGAACAGCTTGGCCTGCTCGACGGCGTGCCGGTCTCGATCAAGGAAACCGCGGCGCTGGCGGGGTATCGCAACAGCCTCGGCTCGCTCGCCTTCGAAAAGTCGATCGCCCAGGTGGACAGCTT
Source organism: Chloroflexota bacterium (assembly GCA_005881235.1). GTDB lineage: Bacteria > Chloroflexota > Dormibacteria > CF-121 > CF-121 > CF-13. The sequence goes on from VBEQ01000079.1 coordinate 5,854, forward strand.
CGCGATCGGCCGGCTGAAAGACGAGGGGGCTGTCATCCTCGGGAAGACGAACGCCCCGGAGTTCGGGACTCGCCCCATCACCGAAGGGCCGATGTTCCCGCCGGCTCGCAACCCGGTCGATACGACCCGGACCGCGGGCGGCTCGAGCGGCGGCGCCGCGGCGGCGGTGGCAGCGGGCCTGTGTGCCCTGAGCCACGGCGGTGACGGCGGCGGTTCCATCCGGATCCCCGCGTCGTGTTGCGGGGTGGTCGGCCTGAAGCCGTCGCGCGGTCGCATCTCGAGCGGGCCTCTCCTCGGGGAAGACTGGGCGGGGCTGGCCACGAGCGGCGTCATCGCTCGCACGGTCGCGGACGCTGCCCTTGGCCTGGACGCCATGAGCGGCCACTTGCCGGGCGATCCCTACTGGGCGGAGATCACGCAGCCGTTCCTGCCGGCGGCCGAGCGCACACCGGCGGCCCTGCGGGTCGGATGGACGATCGATGCGTCGTCGGCCGTCGACCCCGAGGTTGCGACCGCCGTCGAGTCGGTAGCGACCGGACTGGCCCGCCTGGGGCATCGCGTGAGCCGGGTGACGCCCGACCTCGGCCAGTTTCGTCCGCTGATCCAGATCCTCGCCGTCACCGCGGTCGGCGCCTTGCCGATCGCCACGCCGGAGCTGCTCGACCCCCTCAACCGGCGGATGCTGGAGGCCGCACCCATGTCCACCGCGGTCGATTACCTCAAGGCGCTGCTCGAGCTGCACCAGCAGGCGCGGCGGCTGATCGCGACCTGGGACCAAATCGATGTGCTGCTCACCCCGACACTCACCTATCCGGCGCCCACCTTAGGGGAGCTGGGCAAAAACGTCGATACCGCGTCTGACGAGTTCCTCGACTGGCTCAGCTTCACCCATCCCTTCAACTGCACCGGGCAGCCCGCCATCAGTCTTCCACTGGCCACGTCGAAGAGCGGACTGCCGATCGGTATCCAGCTGGTTGGCCGGCCGCGCGACGAGTACAGCATCCTGTCGCTGGGCGCCCAGCTCGAGACGACGCTCAAGTCGCAGGCGCGCGCTAGTCGTCTTCAGCCCCGTTGATGTAGTTCTGCGCCTGGACCCATGCCTGCTTGGCGACGAGCCGGCCTGCGACTCTGGCGTCCAGGTCACCCTGCTCGAAGTGGATCCCACCATAGCGCCGGGAGAGGCCGGCCTGGCTGGCGGCCTCGCTGAACGTTGCCCAGCGAAGTGTCACATCGCTGGCCGGGACGGCTCCGGACTCGAACTTCGAGCTGCCGGCTGGAAACGTGACCGAAGCCCCGAAGTCGTCGCTGTCGGTGAAGAGTCTCAGGATCTCGGCCCCGGCCGCACTGAAGGTGCTATGACCCGAGCTGTACTCGGGGAAGGGCGGGGTCGGGAACGTTGAGGCCTGATAGGGTAACCAGTCTGCGCCGTCGATCAGTCGGGTTCTCTGGTACGGGCCACCCCAGGCACGGACCCGCTGCCCTCGAAAGAGGTAGCGGATGGCGGTGATCGGTCGGATCGATTCGAAGAATCGCTTGTTGTCCCAGCAGCAGATGCTGGCGTCGAAGATCGCGTTTGTGAGGGCAAAGAAGAGTTCGACATCGGCGGCAACCCCGTGCTTGTGCGCTCCATGATGGTCGCGCCGAGAGACATACTGGGCGAATAGGTCCCAGTGCCCTGGGGGCAGCTCGGAGCGGGGCCCGTCCGCCCAGTATTCGGCGATCATCTTCTGCTCATCGGTGAGACCGGCGCTGATGGCGAGAAGGGCGCGCGCCTGCGACCCGTAGGCCTGGGTTCCGTGCCCGGCCGGCCCGGTCGGCGATCGTAGTTGGGCGACATTCGTCAGCGCGAACGGTGTGACGTGCTGCCACTGGGCGCCGACGAAGGGCTGGGTCACGACGGTTCCCGTCGCGTCGACGTAGCGCAGCGGCTGCCAGCGATCCGGGTTGTGGACGGTTGCCGGATCGAATTTGGCGCCGGGTCGCAGATCCATCGGATCGTTTGCCGCCTGGTAGCCGGTGTAGTCCGCGTAGGCAACGCCAGGCTTCCCGCCGGCCTGGTCGCCGAGCTGGTTCGCGCCGTCCCGGTGCCGGAAGTCGAGGACCGCGCGGGCGGCCACATTCCCGACTCCCGCCGGCGTGCTGCTGTCATCCGTCGTGTTGGTAGCGTCGTAACCGAGCCGGCTCATCAGGGGATCGAAAACGCTCGCCCGGTCACCTGGGAAGAGATCGACCGCCGCTCGGTACGCGGCGAAGCTGATCGCCGCGTTGATGTTGGCAAGCGTTCGCTCCCGAGGTGGCCGTCGGAGAGCGCCGC
>VBEQ01000232.1 GCA_005881235.1 Chloroflexota bacterium
TCCGCGAGGGTGCGCGCGTTGTTGACGACCGACTGCGCGTAGGCCTTGAACTCCGGCGTCTTCCATTGCGCCAGCATCACGGCCTTGCCGGCGATGGCGTGATTGTGCGGGCCACCCTGGCTGCCGGGAAAGACGCTCTTGTCCACCTCGGCCGCGTACTTCGCCTTGCAGAGAATCATCGCCCCCCACGGTCCGCGCATCGTCTTGTGCGTCGTGAAGCTGACGAAGTCGGCATGCGGAACGGGGCTCGGGTGCGCGCCTCCCGCCACCAGGCCGGCGAAATGCGCCATGTCGACGAAGAAGTAGGCATCGACCGCTTTCGCGATTGACGCCAGCCGCTCGAAGTCGAGGACGCGCGGGTAGGCGCTGTAGCCGGCGAGCAGCATCTTCGGCCGGACCTCTTTGACCTGCTTGTCGAGCACGTCGTAGTCGATCCGCTCGGTGGTGGCATCGACCCCATAGGGCACGAAGTGGTAGAGCTTCCCGGAGAAGTTCACCGGACTGCCGTGGCTGAGATGCCCGCCCTGGCTGAGATCCATGCCCATCACCGTGTCGCCGACGTTGAGCACCGCCGCGTAGACGGCGTAGTTGGCGGTGGTGCCGCAATGCGATTGCACGTTGGCGTGCTCCGCACCGAAGAGGGCCTTGGCGCGCTCGATCGCCAGCGTCTCGATCCGGTCGACGTTCTCACAGCCGCCGTAGTAGCGCTTACCGGGGTAGCCCTCGGCATATTTGTTGTTGAGCAAGGAGCCAAGCGCCTGCAGCACGGCGGGGCTGGCGATATTCTCCGAGGGAATCAACTCCAGCGTGTACTGCTGACGTTCGAATTCATCGCGGATCGCGGCACCGACCTCGGGATCGACCAGGTCGATGCGACTGGTCAGGTCGGTGCGGGCCTGCAGCATCGGCTCATTATCCCCGAATCAGTTCGGCTGCCGGAATCGCGCCTTCGCGCAGGATCCGAGGCGTCGCGCCGCTCACGTCGAGAATCGTCGAGGGCTGGCCGATCGGGCACGGGCCGCCATCCAGCACGACGTCGAGCTCGTCACCCAGCCCGGCGATGACCTGGTCGGCATCGACGGGCGGCGACTGGCCCGCGGGGTTGGCACTGCTGCTCGCGACTGGTTCTCCCAGCGCGCGCAGCAGCGCGAGTGCGACCTCGTGGCTCGGCGCGCGCACGGCCAGGGTCGACCCGTCGGCTTGCGCACGAGCGGGCAACACCAGGGTGAGGGGACCCGGCCAGTAGCGCGCCATCAACGCGGCCGCGGCGGGCGACCGCGGCGGGATCCGTGGCGCGCGCGCCCACGCCATAGAGCGTGTCCGTCGGGAACGCGATCACCGCGCCGGCGCGAAGCCGTTCCGCCGCGCGGGCCACGTGCTCTGGGTCCGCCGGCCAGCGCGCGGTCACGTCTGGATCCGTACCACGCGGTCCTGCCCGGCCAGGTCCTTGTGCACGCTCACCTCAGCTTGAGACCAATGTCCCTGCGCGAGTCGGATGATGCGGCGCGTCTGCGCCGGGTCGCACTCGAAGAGGAGGAGGCCGCCTGTCTTCACGACCGCGGGCGCCTGCGCCAACGCCACGCGAATCAGCGACAGGCCGTCCTTGCCGCCGTCGAGCGCGAGCCCCGGCTCGTACTCGAGCTCCTTGGGCCGCAGCCGCCGCAGCGCCTCGGGGATGTACGGCAGATTGGCCATGACCAGGTCGGCGCGGGCCGCGCCTTTCAGGAGGTCGCCCTTCACCGCCGTGATCCGCCGGCGGAGCCGGTAGCGTGCGATATTGTCGGCCGCCACCCGCAGTGCGCGGGCGCTGACATCACGCGCCTCGATGCGAACGCCCGGGACGGCTTTGGCGACCGAAATGGCGACCGCACCGCTACCCGTACCAAGGTCGATGACCCGGCGCCTCTCCGGATGGGCCTTCAACCAGTCGATCGCCAGCTCGACGAGCAGCTCGCTCGACGGCCGGGGGATGAGCACCGCGGGCGTCACCTTCAGCATGTGGCCATAGAACTCCCGCTCGCCAACCAGGTATGGCACTGGGACGCGCGCGGCGCGGCGCGACGTTAAGCGGCGGAGCCGGGCGCGCTGCGCGACGGACAGCTGCTGGTCGGGGTGACTGTGGAGCCGCTCGCGCGAACTCTGGAGGATGTGCGCGACCAGGATCTCGGCATCGAGCCACGGTAGTGGGATGCCGGCCGTCGCCAGGGTAGCCCTTGTCGTCGCGAGCTGCGCCTTGACCCGGTTGCGGTCAGTTGCGCTTGGCGCCATTCGGCGGTTCGCTCAGGCGGTTGCCCTGGTCCCACGCGATCAGCCGATCGATCACCGGGTCGAGATCCCCCGCCTCGACGAACTGGGGCAGCTTGTAGTACTTGAAGTCGATCCGGTGGTCGGTGATCCGTCCCTCCGGATAGTTATAGGTCCGGACTTTTTCGCTCCGGTCGCCCGAGCCCACAGCCGAACGACGAACTTCGGTCAAGGCCTCTTGCTGCTGTGCCATCTGGCGGTCGAACAGGCGGGCCATCAGCACTTTTTCCGCCTTGGCCTTGTTCTTCAGCTGCGAGCGCTCATCCTGGCAGGTGACCACGATCGGCGGACCGCCGTCCTCGGGCGTGTATGTGAGGCGCACCGCCGAGTCCGTGGTGTTGACACTCTGCCCGCCGTGCCCGCCGGAACGGTAGACATCGACCTTGAGCCGCTCCGGATCGATGGCGACATCGACCTCTTCGGCCTCCGGCATGACCACCACCGTGGCCGTCGAGGTGTGAATCCGCCCCTGCGCCTCGGTCTCCGGCACGCGCTGCACGCGGTGCACGCCGTTCTCGAATTTCAGCCGCGAGTAGGCGCCCCGACCGCGAACCTCGAAGACCACTTCTTTGAAGCCGCCCCGCTCGGTCACGTTCTCCGAGAGCAGGTCGACCTTCCACCGCCGCGACTCGGCATAGCGGCTGTACATGCGGAAGAGATCGGCGGCAAACAATCCCGCCTCGTCTCCGCCGGTTCCCTGGCGAATCTCGACGATGACGTCCTTGTCGTCGGTGGGATCCTTGGGGACGAGTGCCAGCTTGAGCTCGCCCTCGAGGCGATTGCGCTCAGTCTGTTGCTTCTCGAACTCCTGCCTCGCATAGGCCTGCATCTCCGGATCCCGCTCCTGCTCCGCCAGTTCGCGCGCTTCGGCCATGGCGTGCTCGGCCCGGCGGTATGCCTCATAGAGCTGGACCAGGTCCTTGAGTTGGGCCTGCTCCTTGCTCAGCCGCTGGAGCTCCTTGAGATCAGCGTGGACCGCGGGATCGGCCAGCCGTTCGGTGATCGCGTAGTACCGAGCCCGAACGGCTTCGAGCTGTTCGAACATCAGGCCGCGGCCTCTTTCTCCTCTAGGCGGGCGGCCTCAAAGGCTGCCAGCGCGACCTCGAGCTGACGGTCGTCGGGCTCGCGCGTCGTGAGCTTCTGGGTCAGGAGAAACGGAAGGATCAGCACCTTGACGATCGGATTGTTCCGATTGCGGCCGGCGAAACGAATGAACTCGTAGGCCAGCATGGCAATCACAGGAATCAGCACGATGCGAGAGAGGAGCAAGAGCGGAAGCGCGGGACGTCCGACCAGTCCGAAGACGAAGGCGCTGACGACCATCACGGCCAGCAAGAAGCCGGTGCCGCAGCGCGGGTGCAGCGTGCTCTGCGTCCGCACGTTGGGCACGTCGAGCGGCAGCCCTTTCTCGTAGGCGTTGATCGTCTTGTGCTCCGCGCCGTGGTAGGCGAAGAGGCGCGCGATCTCGGCCTTGAAGGAGATCGCGTAGAGGTAGAGCAAGAGGAGCGCGATGCGCACCGCCCCATCGACCACGCCGAAGAAGAGGTTGCCATGACCCCGGCTCAAAAAGCCGGCGGCGAGCAACGGGACGCCGAGGAAAAAGAGCAGCGCGCCGGCGATGGCGATCGCCATGGTGACACGGATAGTGTTCGCGCTCAACTCGATCTGCTCGGCGGCGGCCTGGATGTTCGCCGACCACATCAGCGCCTTCATGCCGAGGTGGAGCTGTTCCCACAACCCGGCCAGGCCGCGCACAAGCGGCAGCTTCCAGAAGGGATGCGTATAGATGATGGAGCGCAATCGCTCGCGCAGGACCTGGATCTCGCCGTCGGGCTTGCGGACAGCGACGGCGTAGGTGGTGCGGCCGCGCATCATGACGCCCTCGAGCACGGCCTGGCCGCCGTAGAAGAACTTCTCCTGGCTCACAGCCGCGCTCATGCTAGTCCCTGCCTGACTCCGCGGGCCACACTGGCCACAACGGGGTAGCGGGTTATCTCTTCCGCTGCTGGCGCTGCTGGAACCGGTCGACGCGGCCCTGGGTGTCGACGATCCGTTGCTGGCCGCTGAAGAAGGGATGGCATACCGAGCAGACCTCGGTCTTGAGCTCTTTCTGCGTCGAGCCGGTGGTGAACCGGTTGCCACAGAGACAGATCACGACCGCGTCGTGGTAGTAGGTCGGGTGGATGGTGGCTTTCATTGGGGCTCCCAATTCTATCTCAAGATGGCGGACGTTTGGAGCATGCCAACTCCGAGGGCGAAGAGCAGCCCCAGGTAGAGGGCTCCGACGACGAGCTTGGTCTGGGCGTCAACGGCGTAGTACGCCGGGTTGAGGACGGTCGAACGAAAACGCTGCCAGGTCGCGAAGGCTCCGAAGATCAGGACCAGGAACAAGACGGGGCTGACCGTGGTCCCCGACTGCAACTCGAAGAGCAGCAGGCCCGCGGCGATGACCAGGCCGGCGACGTTGAACCACTTGGAGAGCAATGACGTCACGCGCCCACCGTCGAGCGGTGTCAGCGGGATGAGGTTGAAGAGGTTGATCAGGAAGCCGAAGTACGCCAGCGCCCGAAACAGCTGGCCGGTACTCGACGTTGGCGCCGCCAGGTATATGAGGTAGCAGAGGCCCGCCGCGATCGACCCCAGCACCGGGCCGCCGATCGCCATGATCGATTCCTGGGCGACGGTCCGCGGCGGCTGCTTCATGCTGACGAACGCACCGAGGAAGGGGATCATGACCGGGAGGGTGACGGGCAGGCCGATGACCCGGGCCACGACGACGTGGCCGCTTTCGTGGATCAGGATGAGGAGCACGATGCCGACACCGAAGGCCCAGCCGAAGAGCTGCGCGTAGATCAGCGCCGTCAGCCCGGTGGACACGACCGTGAACCACAGCCCCTTGAACTTGAGGAGCAGGAGACCGATATAGGAGAGCTTGCCGAAGATGAACGCGAGGAAAGCGAGAATCCCCGCCGCCAGCCCGCCGTTGCGCCGTCCGCGGTTGCCAGGCTGGGCCGGGATATCGGCCTGGACCGGGCGGTCCGTGCGGTAGCCGTAGTCGGCCCCGCCGGCAGCGG
>VBEQ01000165.1 GCA_005881235.1 Chloroflexota bacterium
GCCGGCTTCCCGGTCTTCGGACTGTTCGTCGAGACCGACCTGCAGATCGAACTCGAGATGCTGCAGGTCAATGTCATCGCGTTGACGGCGCTCACCAAACTGTTCCTCAAGGGGATGGTCGAACGGCGTACCGGCCACATTCTCAATCTCGCGTCGACGGCCGCATTCTTGCCGGGTCCGCTGATGGCCGTTTATTACGCGAGTAAGGCCTACGTGCTGTCGTTTTCCCAGGCGCTTGCCAATGAACTGCACGGCACGGGTGTCACGGTTACGGCGCTCGCCCCTGGACCGACGCGAACCGGGTTCCAGAAGCGCGGCGTGATGGAGGACTCGCGCCTGGTGCAGGGCAACATCGCCGACGCGGCCTCGGTCGCCCTCGCCGGCTACCGCGGCCTGATGGCGGGCAAGACGCTCGTCATTCCCGGGCTGACCAACAAGACGATCCCATGGGTGGTTCGGCTCTCACCTCGGAGCATGGTGACGCGTGTCGTGCGCCGCATGCAGGAACGGGTCCCGCCGCATTAGTCGGAGCGGTGGAAGCTTCCCGTGAGGTGGCGCACAGCGGCGGCACCCTCCATCCCCATCTTCAGCTCATAGCGCAGCGTCTCACCATCCATCCAAAACGATCGGCTGATCGATGTCACCGGTTTCGCGGTGGGCGTGCGCCCGACGCTGGCGCACTCGACATCGACGCGGCGGCCATCGACCCGGCCGAGGGAAATCTCCGCGTAGCCAATCGGCTGCGCGATCACAAACTCCACGCGGCCCTCGCCGACGAGCCGCAGGTAGCCCGCCTCGCCGTGCATCGGCTGGCCGGTGTCGATCGCCTCGGTGCGCTGGGTGTAGATCAGGAACGGCTTGCCGTTGTGGGTGAACCGGATTTCTTCGCGGTAGCGGAAGGGCTTGATGCTCGGATACTGACCCTCCCCTTCTCCGCGCCAGGTGCCGAGCAGGAAGCTCACTGGCGTCAGGGCCGGATTCAGCTCGGTGGCGATCACGGGCTCCATGTTAAGGGCTGAAAAATGCCCTCGGCAGGACTCGAACCTGCGACGCCCGCCTTAGGACGGCGGCGCTCTGGTCCCCTGAGCTACGAGGGCATGCTCCCGGCGGCGCGCCAGAGAGAGGTTATCATTGACATTCGCTGATCGGGGCGTAGCTCAGCCAGGTTAGAGCGCTCGGTTCGGGACCGAGAGGCCGAAAGTTCAAATCTTTTCGCCCCGACCATCCCCGTGCGACGACGCTATCCAGCCCGCGATCTGGGCGCGTGAGTTGAAGCCGAGCTTGTTCAGGATGTTGCGCACGTGGCTGTCGACCGTGCGCTCAGAAATGAATAACCTCGCTCCGATCCGCTTGTTGCTCAGCCCTTCCGCCACCAACCGCGCGACCTCGGCCTCGCGTTTTCCGAGCAATGTCCCGGCCGTCTCCCTACCCTCCTCCACAACCGGGCGAGGGACTGAGCTCCCGTTGCGACTGGGCTCCCCCAGCGCCAGCCAGATGGCTTCATCCCGGCCCAATCGTTTTCCGGCGTCCATCTCTGAGTCGAACTTCGACTGCCCGAGCGCCGCGACGGCCGAGGTTTCCGCCTGCGCGATCAAGGGAGCAAGGATGGGGATGAGGCTTGCCCCTGCCTGGATTCGGATGGTTTCCGCCGCCCCGATCAACTGCGCGGCGAGACGAGCCTGGCCCGACCCGGCTGCCACGCAGCCAAGCCCGTCGAGCAAGGCGTACTCCGCGACCCGGTCGTCGATCCGTTGGGCGATCCTCAAGGCTTCGGTGTAGAAGCTCTTCGCCTGCTCCAGGTCGCCGGTAATCAGCGCCGTGCCGCCCGCGTTCAACAGCATCATTTCAAGGCTGTAGAGATCACCAACCTCGCGACCGAGACGAACGCCTTCTGCCGCGGCCGACTTGACGGTCTCGATATCTCCCTGGAAGAACCCGTCGAGTGCGCGAGCCTGGAGAAGGGAGATCCTCGCGGGAAAGTCATCGAGATGGTCTGCCACGACGGCGGAATCATCGAGCAAGCGCCGGGCGGATCCGGGATCTCCGGCCATGTTCTCGGCGATCGACGCCATCGAGAGCGCCTGCGCGAGCAGCGTCGGCTGGCCCAGCTCTCGGGCCGTCGCCAATGCTCGTTGAAGCGGCGGCCGGGCCCCCGTTGGGTCAGCCTTCAGCACGGCAAGAAACCCACGAAGGTAGTACGCCCAGAACTGGCCCTCCGGATTTCCGGGACCACAGGCCTGCAGCTCATCCAGCCATCGCACACCTTCGGTTGTCGCCCGCGTGATCCAGTACCAACCCGCGGAGGTGACGAGATCGAGTCCGCGGCGGGCGTCCCGACGCGTCAGGCAATGCCGAAGGACAGCGCGGATGTTGTCGATCTCCAGGTCCATCCATTCGAGCCAGTCCGGCAGCCGGTAGCGAGCCTCTGCGGTGGCCTGCTGGCATCGCGACCAGTAGTAGTCGGTGCATCGCTCGCCGACGACCACCTCCTCGCCCGCCTCCCGGAGCTTGAGCGCGGAATATTCGCGCATCGTCTCGTGGAGGCGATGGCACGCGACGCCCGCGACGTCCTCTTTCATCACCAGGGACTTGTCGACCAGTGAGGAGAGCAGGTCCAGGGCATTCGCGACCGGAACGTCGTCGGCCGTACACACGGCCTCAACGTCCTCCAGCGTGAAGCGCCCGGAGAACACGCACAACCGTCTCAACAACGCTCGCTCCGCAGCGGCCAGCAGCTCGTAACTCCAGTCGATCGTCGTACGCAGCGTCTGATGCCGCGGTAAGGCCGCACGGCCCCCTCCGGTGAGCAAACCAAAGCGGTCGTTCAAGCGATCGCGGATCTGCTCCACGGTCAGGACTCGAGTTCGCACCGCCGCGAGCTCGATCGCGAGGGGCAGGCCGTCGAGCCGCCGGCAGACTTCCGCAACAGCAATCTGGTTCGCGCCGGACAACTCGAAGGTGCCCGACGCGGCCGCGGCCCGCTCCGTCAACAGCATGACGGCCTCGTTCTGCCGGAGTCGAGCAAGAGACTCAGCCGCGCTACCTGTGGGGAGTTCGAGCGGCGGGACCGGGACCACGTGCTCGCCGGCGATCGCCAGCGGTTCGCGGCTGGTTGCGAGCACACGCACGCCCGGGGCGGCTTTGATCACGTCGGCGGCGACCTGAGCCGCGGAACCCAGGAGGTGTTCACAGTTGTCGAGCAGCAGCAAGAGCTCCTTGTCTTTTAGATACGAGAGCAGAAGGACGAGCGGCTCGGTGAACGCCTGATCGCGCAGGTCGAGCGCAGCCATCGCGGCGTTGCTCACCAGGGCGGGGTCTCGAACGTCGGCCAGCTCGACCAACCACGCGCCATCGCGGAAGCCACGTGCGAGGTCCGCCGCGATCCGGACCGCCAGGCGGGTCTTGCCAACTCCTCCCGGTCCGACCAGGCTGATCAGGCGTGCCGCGCCGAGCTTCTCTCGAACTTCGGCAAGCTCGCGGCGCCGACCGATGAAGCTCGTCGCCTCAGCCGGCAGGTTGCCTGACCGGCGGGTGGGCCTGGCCATGCTGACAAGGACGTTACTACGGGCCGGAGTTACCGCTCCGTTCGACTCGGCACCGGATCAGTAATTCCACCGATTTCAACGCTCCGCCAACTCCCTAGCCTGAGGAACATGACGCGGGAGCTCCCAGTGCAGCGAGTCGAGGTGAGTTTCGTGGGCGCGCCCCCTGCGCAACAGGTTAAGCGCGCCTCGGGAGTCAGCGCGGTCGAAATCGACGGTGCCACGTTGCGGTGTTTGGTCTACGGCAGCTTTCAGCCATTTCTGGAGGCCTTGCGCGGTCACGAAGTCATCACGCTCAAGTCGATATCCACGAACCATGCAGGAGGAAACCCATGGTAACCAGCTATCCGGTACAGTTCGACGTCGATCTCCCGACTCGACCACTCGACCGACTGACGACGGGATTGCGGATCTTCGCCGCCATCCCGATCCTCATCCTGCTCGGCCTGCTGTCGCGAGACGCCGTACAGGGCGGCGACCATCACACGACGACGACGTTCGCGAGCGGCGTCGGCCTTCTCTTCCTACCCATCGTTCTGATGCTTCTGTTCCGCCAGAAGTATCCGCGCTGGTGGTTTGACTGGAACCTCAATCTTCTCCGATTCTCGAACCGTGTCACCGCGTACCTCGCCCTCCTCGATGATCGCTACCCGTCAACCGATGAGGAGCAGGGCGTGCACCTCAACCTCGACTATCCCGATGCTCGCCAATTGAACCGCTGGCTGCCGCTCGTCAAGTGGTTCCTCGCGATCCCCCACTACATCGTTCTCTTCTTCCTCAGCATCGGCGCCCTGGTTGCGGTGATCGTGGCCTGGTTCGCGATCATCTTCACAGGCCGGTATCCCGAGAACCTCTTTCGCTACGTCGTTGGCGTGATCCGATGGAGCAACCGGGTCACTGCCTATGCCTTTCTCCTGGTCACCGATGAATATCCGCCTTTCCAGCTCAGCTAACCGTCTGACCGGACGCCTTGGCGAAGCCTCGCCCCGCACGAGGGCGAGGCTTACTGGGGTCGTCTATCTGCTGTTCTTTGCGACGGCCGTCCTCGGCTCGGTAGTCGCGCCCGGAATCAGCGGTCCGGGTGCAACGGGCGACGCCGCGGCAACCGCGAACAACATCGTGACCCACCAATCGTCATTTCGGCTCGGCTGGGCACTGGACCTGACATCAACGGCGTTGTATGTCGCGCTCATGGCGCTCTTCTATCAATTGTTCAAACCGGTGAGCAGAACCCTCGCCTTACTCGCCGCGTTCTTCGGCCTGGTCGGATGTGCGGTCACGGCTTTCGGCAGTCTGTTTCAACTCGCCCCACTCGTGGTCCTGGGGGGCAGCCCATACTTGAGCGTCTACAACCCGAACCAGTTGCAGGCCCTGGCGCTGTTGTTTCTGAACTTGAGCGTTCAGCTCGGCTACATCGCCCTTGTCTTTTTCGGGGCATTTCAAATCGTCCTGGGCTACGTGATTTTCAAGTCGATGTTCCTGCCGCGAATTATCGGCGCGGTGATTGCCCTGGCCGGTTTGGGTTGGCTGACGTTTCTATCGCCGCCGCTGGCAAACCAGTTTCTCATTCCCCTCGAAGTCCTCGGCTTCGTCGCGGAGGCGTTGCTCATGTTCTGGCTCCTGGTCAGGGGTGTGAACTCCCAGCGGTGGACGGAGCAGACCGCGTGAAGGCGATCGTTTGCCGTAAGCCTGGGCGCCCTGACGTTCTTGAGCTCGAAGGGATCGATACTCCGTCGTTCGCCGAAGATGGCCTGCTGGTAAAGGTCCGCGCCTCCTCTATCAATCCGGTCGACTTTTTCAGCCTGTCGCGAGTAGGCTTCACGGCCAGCCGGGTCAGCGGCGGATTCCGGCGAAAACCGGTAGTGCTTGGCACCGACTTTGCCGGCCGCGTTGAATCGGTTGGGAACCGCGTCACCGAATTCAAGCCAGGTGACGAGGTCTTCGGTGGCCGAAGCGGCGGTGCTTTCGCCGAGTATCTCTCTGTTCCAGCGAACGGAGCCGTGGTTCATAAATCTGCCAGCCTCTCTTTCAACCAGGCCGCCGCCTTGCCGGTGGCGGCTGTCACCGCGCTCCAGGCCGTACGTGATCACGGGAAGGTTCGGGAAGGCCAGAAGGTCGTGATCAACGGCGCTTCCGGAGGGGTGGGCAGTTTCGCCGTGCAGATCGCGAAGGCGTTCGGGGCGCACGTTACCGCGGTCTGCAGTCCGAGAAACGTGGAGACGGCCCGCCGGCTGGGCGCTGACCGACTGATCGACTACACCCGCGAGGATTTCACTCTTAGCGGCTCCTACGAGGTGATAGTCGACGTCGCCGGGAACCACTCCTGGTCCGAATACAAACGGGTCCTCACACCGACCGGCATCATGGTCGCGGCTGGAGGCTCAGCGCACACGGTGTGGGGTACGAACCGGACGATCAAGCATCTCATCGGCGTACGGATGGCGTCCCTCCGTAGCACGCAGAAAGCCGCTCTCTTCATCGCGAAGCTCAATAAGGCAGACCTGCTGGTCCTTCAGAGGCTACTCGTGGAAGGAAAAATAACCCCAGTCATTGACAGGTGCTACGAGCTCAACCGGGTGCCTGACGCCTTTGATTACATGGGCGAAGGCCACGCCAAAGGCAAGATCATCATCAACGTATGAGCAGGGCCACATGAGAGCGGTTGTCTATAACCGATACGGGCCGCCGGACGTTCTTCGACTGGAAGAGGTCAAGCGGCCCGTTCCGACGGCGGGTGAAGTCCTCGTGAAGGTCCACGCCACGACGGTGAACCGGTTGGACGCGGCGACCCGCGAAGCCAACCGACGCAGCGGCCCGGCCGTCTCCTTCCTCAGCCGCCTGGTGTTTGGCATCCGCCGGCCGAGACAGCGGATCCTCGGTAGCGAGTTCGCCGGGGAGGTCGTTGCAGTCGGCGCCGCTGTCCGCGAGTTCGCGGTCGGCGAATACGTCTTCGGCATAACCGGGCTCGCCTTCGGTGCACACGCGGAGTTCATCTGCGTTCAGCAGAGCTCTCGCATCGCGCACAAGCCGACCGCGATGAGCTTCGAGCAGGCGGCGGCGCTCTGCGACGGAGCGCTCAATGCGTTGGCGTGCCTGAGGCAGGCCCATCTACGAAGAGGCCAGACGATCCTCATCTATGGCGCGTCCGGCGCCATCGGGACTGCCGGGGTGCAGCTCGCCAAGTACTTCGGTACCGACGTAACGGCGGTGTGCAGCACCAAGAACCTCGAGCTCGTGAGATCGCTCGGAGCAGACGCGGTGATCGACTACACGCGGGAAGACTTCACCAAGAACGGGCGGGCCTACGACGTCATCTTCGACGCCGTCGGCAAGCACTCATTCAAGAGGTCGCGGGGCTCGCTGACGCCGGGCGGCAGCTACCTGGCGACCGATGGGTTGCGGAATCTCAGCTTGGTGCTGTGGACATCGCTGACCGGAGGCAAGCGAGTGAGGTTCTCTATAACCGGCCCGATGCCGACCAAGAAGGACGTCCTCTTCCTCAAGGATCTCGTCGAAGCAGGGAGGTTCCGGCCCGTCATCGATCGTTGCTACCCGCTCCAGGACGTAGTCGAGGCGACCAAATACGTCGAAACGGAGCAGAAGGTAGGAAACGTCGTCCTGACCGTTTGAAGGCATAGAGATGACTGGCCGGACCTTCTTTGCGATGCTGATCTTCGTGGGGTTCGTGGTGGCCATCATGTGGTTCGCCGTTCTGCCGTCCCTGACGACCTTTAGGCCGACGCTGCCCTGATTACCCGAGCGTCAGCAGCGCTATGCCGGCCACGATGGCGAGCGCGCCGCCGAGCCGCAGCCACGCACCACGCCTCTCCCGCAAACGCCAGATTCCCCAGGCCGTCACCAGCACGATGGCCGACTCGCGGAGCGGCGCGATGATGGCCAGCGGCGCAACGCTCAGGGCGAACAGGATCATGAAGTAGGCGGCGGTCATTAGCACGCCGACCGCCAGTGATAGGGCTGGCTCATCGGTGAGCCGCGAGTGGGGAATGCGGCGAATCCTCGTAAAAGCCACCAGGAACACCGCACCGAACAGCCAGAGAAGCCATCCGTAGATCCAGGGCGAGCCCAACCGGACGCCGATCCGGTCCAGCGAGGTGTAGGCCGCAATCATCACCCCCGTCAGCAACGCGGGCCACAGGGCTGAGCCCGCGGCGGCGGGTCGCCTGATCGCCCAGATTCCCCCGAGCAAGGCGATCACGCCGAGGAGAGCGACGGCGTGAAGCCGTTCGCCCAGTAGCAGCAAGCCGACCAGCACCGCAAGCAGTGGCGCGGTCCCGCGGGCGATGGGATAGACGACGGAGAGCTCGCCGCGCCGGTACGCGAGCGAGAGCGTGATGAAGTAGATCAGTTCGAGAAATGCCGAGGCGAGGGCCAGCAGCCAGCCTGCCAATGGGAGGCCGGGGCGCCCCGCCAGGAGCCAGGCAACCGCGACTGGCGGCAGCGAGACCACGGTTCCCCAGGTCAGCGCCCTGGTCGCAAGCGACAGTGGATTCTCGGAAGCCTTGAGCAAGGCATTCCAGGTGGCGTGGAAGACGGCCGCAAGAAGGACGAGCGGCAAGACCGCCAACGGCACGCACGGAGTCTAACCTGCCCCCTTTCGAGTTGGGATCACCGGCCGCTAGTGATACCCTTGATGTTAGGTATGGCGCCAAAGACCGCGCGCAAACGGACCCGCTCTACGACCCGCGAGCGGGGGAGCGAGAAGCCCGATGGGGAGCGAGAGAGATCCGGCAGAACCCCGCGGGCCATCTGGAGCGGCACCATTTCGTTCGGGATGGTGAGCATTCCCGTTCGCCTCTACACGGCGACGGAGTCGCATGATGTGCATTTCCATCTGCTGCACAAGCGCGACGGCATTCGGTTGCAGAACGTCCGCTGGTGCCCGAAAGACGAAAAGTCCGTCCCCTGGGACGAAGTCGTGCGTGGATTCGAGTACGCCAAGGGCAATTACGTCCCCATCACCGATGAGGACCTCGATCACCTACCGGTGAAGACCGTCCACACCGTCGACATCTCCGACTTCGTCAAGCTGGAGGAGGTCGACCCCATCTACTACGACAAGGCCTACTACCTGGCGCCGGAAGAGACCGGCGCCAAGGCGTTCGTCCTTCTCCGGCAGGCGCTTGAGCAGACCGGGCGCGCGGCGGTCGCCAAGGTCGCGATCCGCGACAAGGAGAGCCTCTGCCTGGTGCGGCCATACCAGGACGTCCTCTCGATGGATACGTTGTTCTACGCCAACGAGATCCGATCGACGAAGGGCATCGCCGTCGATGGCGCCGGGGTATCGCCCAAGGAGATCCAGATGGCGATCTCGCTGATCGAGAACCTCAGCGACACCTTCGATCCGGAGCGATACCACGATGAATATCAGGCGGCCTTGAAGAAGCTCATCGGGGCCAAGGTGGAAGGCGCGCCGTTGCCCGCGGCGCCATCCGAGCGAGGCGAAAAGATCGTCGACTTGATGGAGGCTCTTCGCGCCAGCGTGGAGGCGACTAAGAAGAAGGCGTCAGACAGGGCCGATGAAAAAGCTCCGGTCACACGGACGCGGACCATTTCGTCACGTCGTCGAAAAAGCGCCTAGCCCCCACCCTACTCTCCCCCGCAAGCGGGGGGAGGGATTTTGTGAGCTACGGCCAGAAGAGATGTCCGAGTAGCATCCCGATGCCGACGGCCACCACGTAGCTGACACGAGGGTAGGCGCGCACCAGCGAGCGAATCATGTTGGTGAGGGGCGCCTGCCCCTTGCCCAGCGAAATCGTTTCGTTGAGCATCAGGACGAAGACGATGCCGGCGAAGATGGTGGCAAGCAACGAGAGGATCGCACCGGGGCTAATCTGCAGCACGTCGACTCATCAGCTCGCGGAGCTTGCGCGGGGCCGGGGCGAGGAGACCGGTGGCCGGACCCCAGAGAAAGTGGCCGAGCACGATCCCGACCACGATCGCGATCACCAGAACCAGGCCCGGAACGTCGTGTACGGCGCCGCGGAAGTAGTCGGTGATCGTCTTGCTGCCAGTGAAGAGGGCCCAGGTTTCGAAGGCCAGCAGCAGGAAGATCGCGCCGACGAAGGCTGTCACCAGGGCGGATACTAGATTGGCGCGGTTGAGAATCAACCCTTCCAGTCGACGAGGAATTCCTTTTCTTTTTCCTCCACCCTGGTACCGATCACCGGGTGGAGTTCGATCGCCGGCGAGTACTTGCTGGACGGGACCGTGCGTCCCAGGGCCTCGGCGATCGCGCGCACGTAATGCGGGCTTCCGCCACAGCAGATCCCGATGTAGTTGACGCCCAGCGCCTGCGCCCGCCGGGCGTAGTCGGCCATCTCGAAGCGGGTGCAGAGGAAGGGCTCGAGAGCGATGGGGAAAACGTTCGTGCCGTCGGCCGTTTTCAACGACTCGAACGTCGGCATCGCTGCCTCGGTCTTGTAGGGAACGGGTTGCATGGCGACATACCCGCTTACGCGGCTGCGCACCTGTTCGATGATCGGCAACATGGTCGCAGGTCCCCGGTCGCAGTTCATGCCGACGATATCGGCCCCATGGTCGGCGAGGATCTTGCAGGCATCGACATAGTCATAGCCATCCCACGTCTGATGTGGCCGCGTGCTGGCCAGCGTGACCATCGCGGGTAGTTTGAGCCCCTTGATCACCTCGAGCGCGATCAACGCTTCACCGAGGTAGTCATTGGTCTCCGCGATGACGAAGTCGATGCCTTCCTCGACCGCCCACGACAGCTGCTCTTCATACATCCCGCGAACGACCTTGGACGACGCCTCTTTGTTCTTCGGGTCGTAGGCCCAGGTGTTGCAGATGTCGCCCGCGACAAGGGCATCGCCCTCACGCGCGACCTCGTTTGCGATCCGCACGGCTTGCCGGTTCATCGCCTCCAGATCGTTCTCGCGGCCGACGTCCTTGAGCTTTCCGCGGTGCGCATAGTACGTGAGCGCCACCATGACATCGGCGCCCGCGCGAAGGAACTCGCGATGGAGCTCTCGGAGCGCGTCGGGAGCATCCAGGACGACCTCCGGCACGTACGGCCCGGCCTTGATGTAGCCCCGCCGCTCGAGTTCGAAGACGTAGCCCTCGGCGCCCAGCACCGGGCCACTCTTCAGCCGCTCGAGGATGCCGCGCTGGCTTCTAGCCGGCACGGCTGACCTCAAAACGCTCGGGTGCGAAGCGCGAGATGTCCTCGACGGTACGCGTTTCGAGAGCGAGTTCCATCAGGGTCCTTCCGATGAGTGGCGCGAATTTGTAACCGGTGCCGCGCCAGCCGGTGCCAACCGCGCCACCCGGCAGGCCGGGGATCGGTCCAAGGATGAAGTTGTCATCCGCCACCAGATCATACGAGCACTGGTCCGCACCCTCGACGTCGACGACGCGCGCATCCTTGAGCTCGGGCATGCACTCTTCGACGAAGCTCTGCACGCTGGTGATGGACGTGACCTGGGTGCGCACATCGGGCGGGTTGTAGTAGCCGATCTTCACGCCGGGTGTTTTACCTTCGAGCATCGGATGGCCATAGATGCCCACGTCGAGGTAGGCAAAGACGGGGAGCCGGCTCGGCGTGAACATCGCGCGCTTGGCCGGAGGAGGGATGAGGTACTTCGACTCGCTAGGCCGATCCGGCCGCAGCGGAAGCCGGAGATCGCAGCCGTCAATCTTTGCGAGCAGGGCATTGGTGCCGAGCCCGGCCGTCAGCACGAGGCGCTCGGCCAGCCGCTCGCCGGAGTTGGTGTCAATCGCGATCCGGCCCTGCCGGTGGTTGATCCGGTTAACGGTCGTGTTCTCCGCGACCGCCACGCCCGTAGCCCGGAGGCGCGCCAGCAGTGCCGCCGTGATCGGCGGAACGTGGAGGAATCCTGCCTCGACGTCGAGCCGGCCGAGGTCGACGTCGAACTGCGGGAAACGGGCGCGGAGCCCGTCGCGATCAAAGGCCTCCGTTTTGAGGTGCAGGCCCGCAAGGACGCGGTAGCTGTCCTCGGCGTAGGTCGCTGAGAGGTCGGGCGTGATGCTCGCTTTGGCGAGATTCAGGCAGCCGCACTCAATGAGGAAGGACTCGCCGGTCTCACGCTGGAAATCCAGCCAGAGCTTGCGGGCCTCGAAGGCCAGCCGAGCGTAGACCGGATCGAGATAGTCGTTGCGGATCGACCGGGTCAGGCTGAAGGAGGCCGCGCGCGGGTCACCCAGCCGCCATTCGTCGAGCAGCAGGACGCGGGCCCCACGCCGGCAGGCGAAGTCGGCGGTAAAGAGGCCCATGACCCCTGCCCCGATGATGGCCAGGTCGTAGACGGTTTCGGCCAAGCCCGGCTTCAGCTGGCGAGCCGGTTGGATTCCCGGGTGCAGTAACGCGGATAGTGGGCGCGATAGCCCACCAACCATCCCACCGGGGCGAGGGCAGGGAGACCGAGCCGCACCCACAGGGGTTGGCCCAGCGCCTGCGTCTCTCGGCGGTAGGCCGCGGCGATCACGGCCCACTGGAGCATGTTGCCAACCCCGCGAAGGTGGTGCCGGCCGTCGCGAGCCAGCCCGAAGGTCGTTTCGGAGAACTCCTGCTTGAGCATGCCCGGCCGGAATTCGACCAAGAGGTGGGCCTCCGCATCTCCAGCGTTCCACAGGCAGTGTGCCGTGCGCGCCGGGATGGTCAGCTGCTGACCAGGTCCCAGCGTGAACCGGGCGCCGTGGATGGAAAACGAGGCGGTCCCGGAGATCACGGTAAAGCGCGACTCCTGGACAGGATGGATGTGGGGTTCGCCAACACTGCCGCCGGGCGCGAGCCAGGATTCGTACTGGACCAGTTCGCCGTTCGTTTCAGGCGCAGTCTTTAGGAACCGGATCCGCTCGCCGTGGAGGGGGTTTTCGATGATCGGACCGACGATGAGCGGCGTCACCTCGTTGGAGTGTTTTGCGGAGTATAGAAGATGACGGGTGGCCGTGCAATAAATTGCACCCGTCTGTGCAATACTGCCGTCAGCCCGACGGTGAAGCCCCTCGTTTTCGCAAATTTCCTCGCGCCGAACATGACTTCCGTCTATGCCGGCGTGGCCGCCCGGGTCGGCCAGGCGCTCGAGGTGCCCGCACAGCTCATCGAGCGGAGTTCGTTCGAGCAACTTCGGGATGGCTCGGTCGGCGTGGCGTTCCTCTGCGGGCTTCCCTACGTCCGCCTCTGCGCCGAGCGGCCGGGCATGCTGGAACCACTGGCGGCTCCCGTGCTTGACGAGGCTCGATACCAGGACCGCCCGGTCTACTTCTCTGACGTCATCGTCCGACGCGACAGCCCCTTTCGTTCGTTCGACGACCTCCGCGGGCACAGCTGGGCGTACAACGAAGCGGGATCCTTTTCGGGCTGCCTCCTGGTCCGCCACCACCTCTTACAGATGGGCGAAACGGAGTCATTCTTCGGGCGCGTGATATTCACGGGCCGGCACCAGGAGTCGATCCGAAAAGTCGTCGAGGGCGCGGTGGATGCGGCGGCGATCGACTCCCACGTCCTTGGCGTCGAGCGCTTGCGAAATCCCGAGCTCGCCAGTCAGATTCGAGTCATTGCGAGCTTTGGCCCGTCGACCGTCCCCCTGGTCGTGGCCACGGCCGACGTTCCGGCACCGGTCCAAGCTCGCATCGGCGCCGCGCTCTGTGAGCTTGGCGGTGATCGTGAGAGCCGCAATCTACTGGCAAGCGGTCTGATCCGGCGCTTCACGCCCATCGACGACCGAGCCTACGACGACATCCGCCAGAAGCTGGCGGCGGTGGATCAGCGGCGGGCGCCTTCCAGCTCCGCCGGAACCCGCTGAATCGCCGCGACGAACGACTCCGGAGTGAGCACGCCGCGGAAGCGATCCCCGTCCACCACCGCCACCCAGCTAGCCTGATGGATCAGCATCTGCGAAAAGGCGTCGTACAAGGTCCGGTCCGCGCCGATGAGCGCCTCGAGGGGACGGGCTCGATCCCCGACCCGGCCGTCGCCGGCAGTTGCGTCCCGATCTAACTCGCCAACCGGTTTGTCGTTTCGATCGAGGACAACGACCCGGGTCCAACGGCTGTCGAGCACCCGACGGGCGTCGGCCAGCGAATCGTCAGCGTGGACGACCGGTGGGCGGTCCAGCGCATTCAGGTCGATGGGCGTCACCGACAAGCGCTTGAGTCCACGGTCGGGCCCGAGCAGATCGACGACCAGGTCAGAGGCCGGCTTGGCCAGGAGGGCGGCCGGCGTATCGTACTGCTCCAGGCGGCCGGCATTCATGACCGCGATGCGGTCACCGAGCTTGATGGCCTCGTCGATGTCGTGCGTCACGAAGATGACCGTTTTGCGTACCTCGCGCTGAATCCGCAGGAACTCGTTCTGCAGGCGCTCCCGCGCGATTCGGTCGATGGCGCCAAACGGTTCATCCATGAGCAAGATGGGTGGGTCGGCACCGAGCGCCCGAGCCACACCGACGCGTTGCCGCTGCCCACCGGAGAGCTGGTGCGGATATCGATGCGCAAACTGGTTCGGATCAAGGCCGACCAGCTCGAGCAGGTCATTGACGCGACGGCGGATCCTCTGCTTGTCCCAGCCGAGCAGTCGCGGCACCGTGGCGACGTTGTCCGCGATGCTCATATGCGGAAACAGGCCGACGTTCTGAATGACGTAGCCCATGCGGAGGCGGAGGACGACCGGGTCGACATGGGTGACGTCTTGCTCGTCGTGAAAGATCCGCCCCTCACTCGGCTCGATCAGCCGGTTGATCATTTTGAGGGTGGTGGTCTTTCCGCAGCCCGACGGTCCGACCAGCATGGTCAGCTGTCCCGTGTGGAACTCGATCGTCAGCTCGCGCACCGCGACCTGGCCGCCCGGAAAGCGCTTGGTAACCCGCTCCAGCCGAATCATTAGAAACTCCTACTTTAAGTTGATTGCCTCGGGAAGGCCCTGCTAGCATGCGGCAATGCTCGCCACCGGGGTCGTGGGGGCGGTCGAAGACCCATGGATCCGGTGGTCCTGGATATCAGGGCACGCCGACATCATCATCGCCGCTCTTCTCCAACACATCGAGCTCACCCTGATCGCGGTGGTGGTCGGCCTTTTGATTGCCGTTCCGCTTGG
>VBEQ01000166.1 GCA_005881235.1 Chloroflexota bacterium
AAGCTTCTGATGGAGCGTTTCGGCCCAGCGCGGCTCGAGGAAGGCATCGTTCGCTCCCCAGAGGATCAACGTCGGCGTCTCGATCTCGTCGATGTGCTTCGCCCGGCTGGTGAGATCTCGGTTGTTCAGCGCCCGCGCCGCGCGGAGGTAGGCGCGGCGGCCGCCGAGGTCCTGGAAGGGTCGGGTCCACTCGTCAACCATCTCATCGGTGACCCGTTCCGGCGTCACTATCCCGGCTTCCAGGCCCTTGCGGAGTCCGCTACGAAGATCGATGTTGACCATGATCTGGTCCCACGCCGGCTCTTTCAAACGGGCGATG
>VBEQ01000167.1 GCA_005881235.1 Chloroflexota bacterium
TTGGGCAACGCCGCCTCCGATGTCATGGCCGGCCACGGCCGCCTGGTGCACGCCAATCGTTTCCATGAAGGCCACCACGTATCGGGCTTGTGCCGCAATCGACAGATCGACGTCCATCCGCTTGTCCGAGTCGCCGAAGCCGAGCAGGTCGGGTGCGAGCACCTCGAAGGTTGCGGACAGGGGCTCGATGACATCGCGCCAGAGATACGAGGAGCTGGGAATCCCGTGCAGCAGCACAAGCGGCGGACCCTGTCCCGTTCGCAGGTACGCGATATCGCCCGCAAAGGTGCGGATCTTCCGTTTGCCCCGGGCGAGCGGCGCCATCCCGATGAGCTCGGTCGTCATCGGCGGCGACACCGTCGGCGTCGGCGCTCGCTCGAGGGGCGACGGCGGAGCGGCAAAGCGCGTGGCAGGTTGGGCTGCTGTCATGGCCGGCTCTGGCGGCGATGCCGGCAACTCGGAATCGGTTGGCGGCGGGGCTCGCCGTTGCAGGATGACGTTGGTCGAGCTGGCGCGCGCGATCAGCTGGTTCTGCTGGTCGACGACCTCCGCCTCAGCCACCGCAATCTGCTGCCCGCGATGCACCACGCGGCCAATCGATCGCAGCATGCCGGAATCCGCGGTGACGGCCTTGAGGAAATTGATATGAAGCTCCGCGGTCGTGAAGCTCTCGCCCGGCTTGAGCGTACTGAACACCGCGAATCCCATGGCACTGTCGGCGAGTGACGCAAGCGCGCCGCCATGGAGGACGTTGTTCGGGTTGTACAACTCCGTTGTCGCCGGCATCTCGAAGGTTGCACTGCCATCGGAGACGGCGATAAAGCGCATGCGCAGCAAGCGAACATAGGGCGGAGCGGGCGCAGCTCCACGCAGCGCGGCCTCGAGCAACTCGCGACCGGACATCTCTGCCGGGTCCGACATTGCCCGCATTCTAGCCTCGGCTTGGATTGAGCGACCATTTCGATGGTTACGGTCCTGTGGTAACGGTCATGTCACGAGCGTGTGATAGCTCGTCGCCCTGCTGCAAGCCATTCGGTGCCCAGGCAGTTTGTTCTGTGTAGGCCGCAGTGGAGCGGCCAAGAGGGAAGGGGTAAAGGGGGACGTCCGCTGAAGTACGCTGCGCCGCGCTTTGCAACACACTCAGCCGTGCTGCTGATGGCAGCCGCGATGCCCTGGGTCGTGTTCCATGTTCCGGTCGGTGCCGCACCCGCCCTCGCCGGCGGCACCGGGCCAGGCACGGCCCTCGCCCAGGCGCCGTTCGGCCGAGCCGTGGATGGCATCGGATGGTCGATGAGTGGTTCGCTGGTCGTCCCGGCGCTGCCCGCGACACCGCCGGCTGAGAAGCACCGCGACATCATCCACTACACCGCCGTCGATGGCGAAACGCTCCGCGCCCTGGCGTCGAAGTACGGGCTCTCAGTGAACACACTTCTCTGGTCGAACCCCAAGCTGGTCGATCGTCTGACCGCAGGCCAGGAGGTCGTGATTCCGCCGGTCGATGGCGTCCTGGTCAAGGTGAGCGCGAGCGACACCCTTGCCTCCCTGGCGCAGAAATACCGCGCCGAGTCGGACGCGATTATCGAGTTCAACTTGCTGCGGCATCCGGAGACCTTGCCCGTCGACGAGTACTTGATGTTGCCCTACGGCGTTGGTCCCGAGCCGGCCTCCGTTCCGCAGCCCAACGCGCAGACGGTCACGGCCGGCAAGCGCTCCTGGTACGTCACGCCGGTGTACTCATCCGGCGGAGGAAGCTATCCCTTCGGGCAATGCACCTGGTACGTCAACACCCGCCGGCCCGCGCCCTGGGGTGGTAATGCCTGGCAATGGTTCGGGCGCGCGCGTGCTTACGGCCGGCCGGAAGGTCCCACACCGCGCGTGGGCGCCATCATGGTCACCTGGGAGTCACCCTACTGGGGCCACGTCGCCTATGTGGAGCAGGTCTACGCCGACGGGAGCTGGCTCGTCTCCGAGATGAACTACGCCAGCCCGAGCGGTGGCGGCTGGGGCAGGGTCAGCTACCGGCACGTGATCCCAGGCACGATTCCGCTCATCGGCTTTATCTACTAGGCGCGTCCGCTTCCAGCAGCCGGCCGACGGCCAGCACGCGCGCCTCCTCATTCCACTGTCCGACGACCTGCATGCCGATTGGCAGCCCGGCCGCCGCGCCAAAAGGAATCGATAGCGCCGGTTGACCGGTGAGGTTGAAGGGCGCGGTCAGACGCACCAGCGCGCCGTCGACCGTCTCCTCTCCGGACCGCCAGCGCACCGTCCGCTCGCCGACAACCGGCGCCACGATCGGCGTGCTGGGCAGCAGCAGGACATCGATGTCGCGGAAGACGTGGCTCATTGCCGTTCGAATCCGGGCGCGCATGCGCTGCGCCAGCACGTAATCGGCCGCCGCCACGAGCGAGCCCAGCTGGAGACGGGTACGGACGTCGGCCCCATAGGCGCGAGGCTGGGCGCGAATCCAGCGGGCGTGCAGGGCGCTCGCCTCGGCGCGGAGCGTCACCAGTTGGGTCGCGACCGTCCACTGCATTTCTGGAATCGCCACCTCGCGGACCCGCAACCCGCGACGGCGCAAGGCCGCCGCCGCCGCGTCAACCTGGCGTGCCACCGCCGGTTGCACGCTTTCGACAATCGATCCCGTAAGGACGCCAACCCGCAGGCCCCGCGTCGCGGCGCGCCGGGACTTGCGCCCGGCATCGCCGCCCGAGAGCACATCGAATAGCACGCCGGCGTCGTCGACGGTGCGGGCCAGTGGACCCGCGTGGTCGAGCGACCACCCCAGCGGAAACGTCCCATTCAGCGGTATGGCACCGAACGTCGGCTTGAGGCCGACGCAACCGCACAGCGACGCCGGCACCCGGATCGATCCGCCGGTATCGGAGCCGAGCGCGCCGGCGCAGAGGCCGGCGACGACGGCGATCGACGAGCCGCCGCTCGACCCGCCCGGGCTGCGGCGGGAATCGTGGGGATTGCGAGCGATGCCCCACCAGGGGTTGGCGGTGCTGACGCCGTAGGCAAACTCGTGGAGATTGGTCTTGCCGAAGACAATGGCGCCGGCCGCCCGCAGACGGGCGACGACTTCCGCATCGCTCGATGGGACCCAGTTCCGCAGGATACGGGATCCGACCGTGGTTCGCAGCGCCCGGGTCGCGAACAGGTCTTTCACCGCGATCGGTACGCCCAGCAGCGCGCCGCTCTCGCCCCGGGCGAGCCGCCGCTCAGCCCGCTGGGCCTCCCGCCGGACCGGCTCGCCCGGCGGCGTGATGAAGGCGTGTAGCTCGGCACTCGCCGCGATACGCCGGGCGTAGGCGTCCACGAGCTCGACCGGCGACAGCCGCCGGCGGCGGAGCAAGCTGGCGATCTGGACCAGCGGTGCTGAGGTCAGCGGTTTAGCCGATGCCATCCGTATCCCCCGGCGCTACGGCCGCCCTCAGCTGTTCGACCAGCCTCAGGTACCGCTTCCATGCCGGCAGCAGGGCCAGCACGTCGGCGGCGCTTAACCGCAGCCCCGCCGCCCGCGCGGCGGCGGTCAGCAGTTCCCTCTCCGTCACCGGCACCGGCACAGTATGCAACCGGTGGCGGCGGGCCGGTGATCGGCTCCATCACCACTTGCGAGTGCGAAATGGTTTGACAAGACGGATTCTTCCGCCCTATCCTGCGACTGCCGCCAACCGACTCTTGGGGAGGCGTTGGATGGCGGTGGCGCTGCCGTTCGTCCAATTTTCATTGCTGAGGAGCCCGAAACCATGCTGCTTGTGGAAGTCCGCCGCCTCGATATTGCCCCCAACACCGACCAGTTCTGGACCATCGTTTCCCGCATCAACGGCCCCGAGTTCATGGGCGTTCTCTATATCGACCTGCTGAACAAATTTTTGCAATTCGACGTCACCAAGAGCTGGTCGTCGGCCGACGAAGGCGAGCTCTTCATGGGACAGGCGCCGGTCGTCGGCTGGCTGCGTGTCCGCCGGCCGGGCTCCGCCACCCTGCGCGAGCTGCGCTCCGACGACGTCCACTTCATGGAGCTCGAGCACGCGCGCCGGGACCGAAAAGATCCGGACCGATTTCCTCAAGCGCGTCCGCACCGCGGCCCAGGAAGCCCTCAGCCAGGAAGTGGGCACACCGTCCTCCTGGCCGGTCCTCGCTCCTGTGGGCAGCCACAATTTCGACGCGATCCGCAAGTCCCGCCAGTCGATCAACGAGGTCAGCGCCGAAGAAAATCAGGCGATGGGCGCTTTCGCCGCACCGGAGATTCGCGCCCTAATCCGGGACCTCGAGCGGGTCGGGTCACTCACCGTTTCCGACCTGCCCAAGGTGCTGGGCGAAGCCCAGGGGACCGCCGTCGCCGGCCGCCTCGGCGAGCTCCGCAGCCTTGGATTGATCCAGTCGGAGTACGTGATCGTGTGCTCCCGCACGGGCAACGCCGTGCTGCGCACCGACGATCCCAACAAGCTGCAGAAGATGGCGCCGGACTGGATGAAATGCGCCTGCGGGCGCCCGCTGAACGAGGAGCGGGTGGACCAGGTCATCATGCCAACCGATCGCGCCACCGCCCTCAACGACAAGGGCCGCTGGATGACGACCCTGGCAACGGCCATCCTCCCCAAGCTCGGCATCAGCCGCGAGCAGGTGATCATCGACTCCAGCCCAGCGGGGACCGACATCGTGCTCGATTTGAGCGGTGACCTCGTCCTGGTGGTGCTCAAGGATCGCGAGTTCAACCTGGCGGATGCCTACGCCTTCAACGCCAAAGTCTCCCGCATCAAGGCGGCCGAGGGCGTGATCGTCAGCAACGAGGGTCTCTCCGGCGACGCGAAGAAGCTCGTCCAGGAAGAGCTTGGTCCGCAGCGCGCGCGGATCACTGACCCCTTCCGCATCTCCTTCGTGGAAGGCGTCCAGGGGCTGGAGCACGAGCTGGGCCGCGTCGTGGAGCGGCGCCGCCGGCAGTACTTCCTGCGGGCGCTCGGCGACCTGGCCACTATCCAGGGGCTGAACATCGGGCAGCTGGCGCTGGCCAAGGTCGAAGCGGGCGGCCGTGCCGGTAAGGATCTGGCCGTGACGCCCGAAGCCGTCGCCGCCGAAGCATAGTTAGGCAGCGTCAAACGCGCCGTGGCGTCGTCCGGCCACGGCGCGTTTACATTTCTGTCCTGACTGAACTTCAGGTTCACGCGGGAATCGTGCAACGCGGGCGCGTACTGTAGTTGTATGCGTGTCGCTAGCCTGATCCTCGGCGTCATCGCGATCTTTGCCGGCGGTGTCTGGATCCTGCAGGGCTCGGGCGTCATGCCCGGTAGCTTCATGACCGGCCAGCGGATGTGGCTCGTCATCGGCATCATCGTCGCGATCGTGGGATTGGCGCTGGCCTACAACGGGATCCGCCGGCCCGCCCGGCCGTAGCCGCTTGGCTCGTCAGCGCCCGCTGATCGTCGGCCTGAGCGCCGGCACGCTGGCCCTGGGGGCCGACTACCTGGCGCACGCACTTTTCGCGATCCCCCTCCTCCCAGAGCAAGCGGGCTACCTCTTGCTCAAGCTGCTGCCGTTGTCGACGTTTGCGAACCTGCTGAAGCTGCTCGGTGTCCTCGCCCGGCCGCTGCTGCTCGTCGGCGCAACCGTGGTGATCATCGCCGTCTACGGCGCGGCATCGATGCTGATGGCCCGACTATTCCCGCGTGCCTACGTCCTGGTTCTCACGGCGGCCACGGCGCTGGTCAGCACCATCGTCGCGATCGTGGCTTTCTCGCCGAGTGATTCGTCGCTCGGGGCGGTGGTCGAAGTCGTGCTGCTTGCCGGAATGGTTCCGTTGGTCGATCGCGTTGTCCGCGGGCTCACCACCTCCGGCCCGGTCAGCGAAGACCGCCGGATCTTGATGCGCAACATCTTTTATGGTGCGGTTGGCCTCGCCCTGCTGGGGATCGGCTACGTGAACGTCCGCCGCTTCGCCACGGCACTGGCCATGAAGGAGGGCAGCCGTACGCCGACAGAAATCACACCCGTTAGTGACTTCTATGTCGTTTCCAAGAACATCGGCGGCGACCCGGTGGTCGATGCCTCGACCTGGCGTCTCAACCTGCCCGGCCGGTCGCTCACCTACGACGAGCTGCTCGCCCTGCCGTCTCATGAGCTGGAGCTGACGCTGGAGTGCATCAGCAATGAGATCGGCGGGACGTTGATCAGCAACGGCAGCTGGAAGGGGCCGCGGGTGAGCGATGTGCTGGCGCTCACCTCGGTGCCGTCGAACGCCAGCTGGATGTTGATGGAAAGCGCCGACGGCTATACGGAGAGTTTTCAGTTGCGCGATCTGACAGCAGACCATCTGCTCGCCACCCAACTCAACGGAGCACCGCTGACCTCGATGCACGGCTTCCCCGCGCGCTTCATCTTCCCCGGCCGCTATGGCATGAAGCAGCCCAAGTGGGTGACGCGGATCAGCTTTTCCGCGAGCGATAAGCCCGGCTACTGGGAAAACAACGGCTGGGATGAGCGAGCCATCGTCAAGACGATGTCACGCATCGACCGGCCTTCGGATGGTGTCGCGTTGGCGGCGGGGTCGGTTCAATTCGGCGGCATCGCGTTCGCGGGTTCCCGCCGCATCAGCGGCGTCGAGCTCAGTTGGGATGGTGGCCGCTCCTGGCAGGCCGCCGACCTGCAGGCCGAGTTCTCCCCCTACGCGTGGCGCTTCTGGCAACTCAGCACCAGCATCGCCGCCGGACATTACAACGTCAAAGTGCGGGCCCGCGATGGTGAGGGAACATTACAGCCGTCGCAGTCGGCGCCGACCCTACCGAACGGGGCGGACGGCTACCACACGATCACCCTCGATCTCGCCTAGCCTTCTCAGCGCCTTCTCAGGGCGCGTTCAGTCGCGGGCCGCGGGCGCTCTTCTACCGTAAGGTTGAGGCCGCCGGATTCCATGAGCCGAACCGTTGTAATGGCAGGGAGAGGAACATGTCCTCGAACGCGACGCTGAGGTGGGCGTCGGTGCTGGGCACGCTGTTGCTGGCCCTGCTCTCAGGTGGCGTCGTAGCCACGTCGCCCAAACCTGCGCAGGCACCGCTGCACCCGGCGGTGACCGTGTTGCCGAGCGACGCGACGGTCCACAGTGAAAGTCATGTCTCGTGAACTGACGACCCGCCATTTCGACGCACTCGGCTCCACCTGCGAGCTCTTGAGTGTCGAGAGCGGGCCGGCGGCGCTCGAACGTTGCGAGCAACGGATTCGCGATGCGGAGGTCCGCTTCACCCGCTTTATCCGTGACAGCGAGCTGGCCGGACTGAATGCGAGCGAGGGCCGCTACGTCCCCGTGAGCCCGGAAATGTTCGCCATGCTGGAGGCAGCGCTCTGGGCGTTCGCGGAAAGCGATGGGCTCGTCAACGCCGCGGTGCTCCCGGCGTTAGTGGCGGCCGGATACGATCGTCCCTTCCGGCACGGCCTGATGCAGCCGTCGGTCCTTCACCCGATGCAACTGCCACCGCTCCCGCAGGTACTCCTTCTGGATCAGGCCACCCGTTCAGCGGCCCTCGCCCCCGGCGCGGCACTGGACCTTGGCGGCATCGCGAAGGGCGCGCTGGCCGACCTTCTGATTGATGAGCTCGGTGAAAATGCTGTCTGCAATCTGGGTGGCGACCTCCGAGTCCGCGGCGCCGGTCCCGACGGCGACGGCTGGCACATCGGGCTCTGTGACGGCACGCTCGTCGCGCTCCGCGAGGGCGCCGTCTGCACCAGCGGAATCAGCAGGCGGCGCTGGGGCCACTCCATGCATCACCTGATCGACCCGCGCACCGGGATGCCGGCACAGACCGACCTTGCGGAAGTCTCCGTGGTCTCGGACAATGCGTTGCGCGGTGAGGTCTATGCCAAGAGTGCCGTTCTCCTGGGTGCGGCCCTGGGCATCGCCTTTCTCGAAGCCCGCGGCGTGCCTTACGCCGTGGTGCCGGCCGAAGGGGCGGGTGCCGGCCCGAGTGAGCTTCCGGCGGCGGCGTGACGCTTGACCAACTGCTCTGGCTGACCTCGCGAGCGGCGGCGCTGACCGCCTTCTTCGTTCTCGCCGCGGCTCTTGTCACCGGCCAGGCGCTGCGCAGCGCGATGTTCGAGGGAGCGATGCGCAATCGCGATCTGTCGAGTCTTCACCGCTTCCTTACCGTCTGCTGGGTGCCGTTCGTCAGCCTGCATGTGCTGGCCATGACGCTCGACGCGGTGGCTCGAATCAGCCCGGCCGACCTCATCATCCCGTTCCGTATTGCCTATGCCCCGTTGGCGATCGGCCTCGGCACCATCGGATTCGACCTCCTGCTGATCGTCACCGTCACCAGTTATCTGCGGCGGCACCTCGACCCCCTCGCCTGGCGCTGGCTGCACCGGCTGTCCTATCCGATGTTCGGTGTCTTTGCCCTGCACGCCCTCCTGTCCGGGACCGATTTCGCGCGCTCGCTCGTTCTCGCGCCGGCCGCCGGCGTGGTCGCCTTCATCGTCATCGTGAGCCTGGCCCGTCTCGCCTTCGGCCGTCTGGAAACGACCCGGCGCTAGACTCGTCGGCACCATGGATGCCTGGCAGCGGGCAAAGAATGCTGACGCGGCAGACTTGGACGCCGAAGCAGAACGGATCCAGGGCGACGCCGGATTCTCGCATCGCCGGCGGCCGGACCGCGACGTCGATACCACTGCCGTGCAAGAGGTCGACTGGAAGCTGATGCGCCCGGCCCGCGAGCGCGAGATCGCCAGCCAACCGTGGGCGGCTGATCCTGGCCTGGTGCAGCAGCTGCTCGCCAAGCACGAACTGACGGCCGAGGGTACCCGCACCCGGTACTTTGCCGCGCTCCGAGCCGCCGCGGGATTCGGGTTCGTCTTCCTCGTGACGGTCGCCGAAGACTGGCCTCAGCACTTTTATCGCCGGCTCGGCTTCGAACCCGTCGGCATTGAGTCGAGATTTCTCCGAATCATCGATGCCTGACCGTCGCAAACAGTAGGCTGAACGAGTTCGCCGAAGGAAGGCCAAGTCCAGGAGGGTGCTGCGATGCGTGTGATGGATGTCGTCAACGAGGCAAAGGGCGCGATGCGCGCATCCGAAGTGTTCGGCACGCCTTACGAAAAGAACGGGGTCACGATCATTCCCGCGGCGAAAATCGCCGGAGGGGCCGGCGGTGGGGGTGACGAAGGGCAGCCCCAGGCGGGCGGGGTCGGCTTCGGCGTCTCCTCGCGGCCGGTTGGCGCCTTCGTCGTCAAAGGCACCGATGTCAGCTGGCAGCCGGCGCTCGACCTCAACCGGATCATCCTTATGGGCCAGGTGGTCGCGATCGTGGCGCTGCTGACCGCCCGAGCGATCGTGAAAGCGGCGACGAAGCGCCGCTGATGGCCGTCGCCATCGACGTCGACCTGCAATCCGTTCGCCGGCAGTTCCCCGCGCTCGCCCTCAAGGTCGATGGAGACCCGGTCGTCTATCTCGACAATCCCGCCGGCACCCAGGTGCCGCAGCGCGTCATCGACCGCACCGCCGAGTACTGGAGGACGATGAATGCCAACCAGGGCGGCGCCTTTACGACGAGCCAGCGGTCCGACGCCATGATCGCGCAGGTGCGTGCAGCCGCGGCGACCTTCCTCAATGCCGCTTCGGCGGACGAGATCGTCTTCGGACCCAATATGACGACACTGACGTTTACCTTCAGTCGCGCGATCGGGCGCGAGCTACAACCAGGCGATGAGATCGTCGTCACCCGGCTCGACCACGACGGCAACGTCTCGCCCTGGCTGGCGCTCGAGGAGCGCGGGGTGACGGTGCGCTTCGTCGAGATCAAGGTCCCCGAGTGCACGATCGACATGGCCGATCTGCAACGCCAGCTGACGCCGCGCACACGGCTGGTGGCGGTCACGCACGCGTCGAATGTTGTGGGCAGCATTCCCGATCTTGCGGCGGTATCGCGCGCGGCCCACGCCGCGGGCGCCTGGCTGTGGGTTGATGCGGTTCACTACGGGCCGCACGGCCTGATCGATGTCCGCGCCATTGATTGCGACTTTCTCGTCTGTTCGAGCTACAAGTTCTTCGGTCCGCACCAGGGGATTCTCTACGGGCGTCGCGCGCTGCTCCAGCGACTGCGTCCCTACAAGGTCCGGCCGGCGACTGACGAGGTGCCGGGCCGCTGGGAGACCGGAACGCAAAACCACGAGTGCCTCGCCGGTCTGCTCGGCGCCTTCGAGTACCTGGCGTCGATCGGTGGCGCTGACCGCGTGCTTCGTCCGGCGTTGGAACTGGCCATGGACCGCATCCGCCGCCACGAACGGGCCCTGGCGGCTCGCCTGATCGATGGGTTGCAGCAGATTCCCGGGATC
Organism: Chloroflexota bacterium; assembly: GCA_005881235.1. Taxonomy (GTDB): domain Bacteria; phylum Chloroflexota; class Dormibacteria; order CF-121; family CF-121; genus CF-13. The sequence goes on from VBEQ01000167.1 coordinate 10,324, forward strand.
ACGATCTACGGCATCACCGCGCCGGCGGAACTCGACCATCGGGTCCCAACCGTGTCGCTGACCTGGTCACCACATCGACCGGAGGCCCTGGCACGCTGGCTGGCGAGCCACCAGGTCTTTGCGACCCATGGCGACCATTACGCGACCGAGCTGATCACCAGGCTCAAGCTCGTGGACGCGGGCGGCACGCTGCGGATCGGCATCGCCCACTACAACACCGCGAGCGAGATCGACCTCGTGCTCGAATTGCTCGCCGGCTTCCGCGGGTAGGACGAACCCGATCAGACGCTGATCAGGAGCACGCCGGCGAAGGCGAGGCCGATCCCTGCTTGCTGCACACGGGCCATTCGTTCGTTGAGCACGATACGAGCCAGGATCACGGTCGATACCGGGTAGAGCGACGAGAGAATCGATACGACGCTGAGCAAGCCGAGCGTGGTGGCAAACGCGAAGAAGACGTCGGCGCCAACGTCGAGGATCCCGACGGCAAACAGGGCCGGCAGGTCGGGAAGCGCCATTTTGATCCGCGAGCGGAACGCCACGGCGAGCAGCAGCAGCGCCGCCACGCTTCCGGTCCGGGTCGCCAGCACGCCCCAGACGGGATCGGGCCGGCTCGCGTAGCGGATCGCGACCAGGAAGAGGCCGAAGGCGAGCGCCGCGACGAGCGCGAGACCGACGCCAGGGAGGAGGCGCCCCCCGGCCGGGGTGGGGCGGCGATCGACGGCCAGCAGCGCGATCCCGCCGAGCGCCAGGGCAATGCCGAAGAACTGCAGCGCCGTCGGTCGCTCGCCCAACACGAGGCCGACCAGGATCGGCACCACGGGCCCCGTCGCGGCGATCGTCGAGACGACGCTGATAACCCCGATCGCCATTCCGCGATAGACCGCTGAGAGCCCGACCAGCCCTGCGAGTCCGGCGACGACCCCCGCGACCATCCAGAGGCCCGGCCGGGGGGCGCCGCCGCGAACGATGACGACGATGGCGATCAGGACGAACGTCGGCGGCTGGGAGATGAAGAGGACCGTGAACACGCCCAGGCGGCGGGTGTTGATGCCAGCGACGAAGTCACCGATGCCCCAGCTGACGCTGGCGGCAAGGGCGAGCAGAACGGCCGTCAGTGCGCCACCCGGCGAACGGTCGTGCCGGTAAGCCGGTCGCCCAGACGCTGCCGCTGACGGCTGCGGAGGAGGAGGACGGCATCCACCGGCCAGAGAGGAAGCAGCACCGCAACGAGGTTGCGCACCGTTGCCCGCGACCAACCGGGCACGCCATCGGGCCCATACACCGAGATCCCCATCAGGATCTTGCCGATCGTCTGCCCGGTGTGGGCCTCGATGGGAACGCGATAAGCCAGCGCAATGACCCCAAGCAGCAAGATGCCCTCGGGATCGAGGACGAGCTCGACGGTGTCCAGTCCCGAGACCGCGGTCAAAATCAGGACCGCGCCGGTGAACACGATCGCCAGGTCGATCAGGCCGGCCCATAACCGGCGGACGAGGGGAAACTGGCGCCACTCATCATTGCCGGCCCGTCGGAAAATCGCCGCGTCGATGGTGTCCGCCAGCTGGCGACGCACGCCCAGCACGATCGGGTCCAGGGCGGAAAGGGCGCCGCGGCGCGCCAGCCAGCGCACCGAGAGGATGACCGCCAGGGCCGCCAGCACCGTCACGGTGACGACGAAGAATCGATGCTCGGCCCGGTGGAACATCCGGACCGCGGGCTGACCAACCAGCGCGCCCAGCCCCACAAAGATCGCGATGTACACGACGACCGACGGGATGAGACCGGCGGCAAACGTGAGGCGGGAGATCTTGCTGACGCCGGCAACCTGCGTGGTGGTGATGCGAAGGCCCGGAATCAGCCGGCCGATGAAGACGGCCGGCGCCCCACGACGCTGCAGCAGGTCGGTTGTTCGATTGAGCGCGGGCCGGAATCCCAGCGCATCGGCGGCCTTCAGCAGGGCGGGCCGCCCGACGGCGGCGAAAATTTCGCGGCCGACCATTGCGCCCAGGATGGTGGCCAGCAGGAGCGCGCTCACCATGGGGGCCGGGTCGACGGTATCGCTGGCAATGGCGACCCCGGCGATGATCAACAGCAGGTCGCCGGGCGCGAAGGGAATGGGGATCCCGGTCTCCTCGACGAAGACGAGTCCGGCGATCACGACCAAGAGCAGGTCCCCGCTCAGGCTGGCGATCGAGGTAATGGGATTCATGGCGCCGCTTCCTCGTACTGTGACGGAGTCAGGGCTTAGACGATCAGCTCGCGGATCAATGGGATCGGCATCGCTCCGCAACCGAGAAAAGCATCATGGAACGTCTTCAGCGTGTACCCCGGGCGTCGCTGCATCTCGCTTCTCAGTTCGAGGATGAGGAGCTTGCCCAGCGTGTAGTTGAGATACATCGGATCCCAGGCGCCACGCGTCGCCTCGCGCGTGGCGGGCAGTTCGGTCATGTATCCGACGGACTCGAAAAGGCGAATGGCATCGGGCATCGTCATCCCCTGGCAATGCAGGCCGAGGGCGACGAGGAATCGGCAGTCGCGCAGCAGGGCCTCGAGGCGCTGGGCCAGCACCTGTTTGGGGTCGTTGGAATAGCCGATCTCCAGCATCATCTCTTCGACGTAGTGCGCAAAACCTTCGCCTGTGGTGTAGGTCCAGAACAGCTGACGGGTCGGCGAGGTGGCGTGCCGCTCGAACAAGCCCTGCACGTAATGGCCAGGATAGGCCTCGTGGATCGAGGTGCCCTCCAGCGTCGCGTAATTCATGTAGCGCAACCATTCCTCGCTCTTGGCTGCGTCCCAGTGGGCGCCGGGCACGGTCACCCAGTAATAGCTGTCGGTGGCGACCGTCTCGAGGGGTCCGGCGCTATCCATGGCGGCGCTGATATAGGCGGCGTAGGAGGGCGTCGGTTGGACCAGGCAGCGGCCGTTGCTGGGAAGCGAGACGACGTCGCGCTCCACGAGAAAGGCCCGAAGGCGGCCGAGCATCGCCGTCACGTCCGCGATGATCGAGGTTGCGGTCGGGTGGTGATCCTCAAGGCGCGCCACCGCGGCGTGCATGCCGGCGCCGGGAGCGATCTGCTCGGCTGCCGCCTCCGCGGCGGCGCGATTCCGCTCGATGTCGGCCCGAACCATGCGTTCGAGCGCGGGCACGTCGAGCTGCACGAATTCGCGCAAGCCCAGCAGGCCCAAGAAATGCTCCTCGCCGAGGGCATACGCCTCGTCCGCTGTCGGAAGCCTCGCCTTCAGGCCGTCGCCAAAATCTCGCAGCTGCCGGTTGGCGATGGCGATGGCCTCGAGCGTTTCGGCATGGCCGCCCGCCGCGGCACGCACTTCGCCCTCGAGGTACTCGGCCTGGCCGTCGACCGCATCGATCGCGATCTCGAGGTTGGGCCGGGGAAGCACCGGCTCCAGGTTGTCGCGTGCCGCCTCCAGCAAGCCGCCATACGCGAGCAGGTGGCGGCGAAGGGCCGCGAGCCGGTCACCCAGCGGGGCGTAAGGCCGCTTCAGGTAGAAGCTGACATCCAGCTCGCCGGCTCCGGCGTAGAACATCGGCTCACGAAACGGCAGCCGTAGCTCGGTGAGCTCGAAGCGGGCCGCCTCGAGCTGGGCGACCAGCGCCCGCTGATCGATCGCTTGTCCCCGATCGAGTCGCTGCGCCGCGCCGACGGTCGAGAGCTGCCGGTCGATCTCCGACACGCGAGCGCGAATCGCGGTCTTGGACAGATCGCCCACCACGCCGTCGAAGCGGTGATCGCCCATGTATCGAGCGTGGGTCGGCGAAAAACCGAAAAAGCCATCGATCACCTCGCGCTCGATGGCCGGCCACTCGCCCACGGCGTTGAGGCTAGCAGGGAAACCCCAGAACCGTCACAGTGGCCGTAAGGGAGCGCTGTTACGTTGACGTCACCGAATCATGCGCCAGCCATCATCGCCGCGTTACCAGCTGCCGGGAGTTCGCTCCACGATGGCGGCGTTGCTGACAGCCGGCGGCCTGGCGCTGGCGATCGTGCCCGCGCCCGCCTGGGCCGCCTCCAACGAAGCCCACGTCGATCGGCAGGTGCTGAGGGCGATGCAGGCGGGACAGTCCATCCACGTCATTGTGGTGGCCCGCGGCGACCTGAACGTCCTGCAGGCTGATCTGCGGCGGACCGGTCTGAAACACTCCGTGCGCGTCCCGATTGCCCACGGTATCGCCGTCGAGCTGACGCCGGCGCTGATCGACCACTTCCGCATCGACGCGAACGTCGCGCGTTTGGTCTACGACGCTCCCGTCAGGCTCAGCGATACCCCCTTCAACCCGACGGTGTTGGCGACAGCCTATCCGGCGGTGGTGGATGCGGTGACGACCTGGAGCAACCCGGCGGCGCCGACCACCGGACAGGGTATCGGGGTCGCCGTCATCGACAGTGGCATCGCGTCACACCCTGACCTGGGGAATCGCATCCTCGCGAACCAGGACTTCAATCCGAACGTCACCGGCACGGATGACGCCTACGGCCACGGCACCGCGGTCGCCGGGATCATCGCCGGGGATGGGACGGCAAGCCTGGGACAGTACATCGGCGTGGCACCGCAGGCCAGCCTCATCAACCTCCGGGTCAACGACGGCACCGGCGGCGCGCCGACTTCCGCCATCATGAACGCCATTCTCTGGGCGGTCATCAATAAAAACACCTACAACATCCGCGTGCTCAACCTCTCGCTGCAGGCGTCGGTGCAGGAGAGCTACCGCACAAGTCCGATCGATGCCGCCGTTGAATATGCCTGGCTGAAAGGCCTCGTCGTGGTCGTGGCGGCTGGCAACAGCGGGCCCGACAGCGCGCTCTATGCGCCGGCGAACGATCCGTATGTGATCACGGTTGGGGCGACCGACGATCAGGGCACAGCCTCGACGGCCGACGATGCGCTGGCGAGCTTCTCCAGCTATGGTGTGACCCAGGACGGCTTCACCAAGCCGGACGTCGTCGCGCCCGGCCGGCGGATCATTACCACGCTGGCACCTAACAGCAGTTTTGCGCTCAACTACCCAAGCTTCATGGTTGGAACGCAATACATCCAGCTCACCGGCACCTCGGTGGCGGCCCCGGTGGTCAGCGGAGCGGCAGCGCTTTATATCGAGAGCAATCCGACCGTGCGTCCGGGTCAGCTCAAGGGCGTCCTCCTCGCTACCACCAACCACCTCGCGATGACCGGTACCGGCGCGGGCTATCCGGACGCCGCCCGTGCCATCGCCTACCCCGGCCTCCTCGGCAATGCTGACCACGGCCTCGACCCCAACAACTACCTCAAAGTCCTCTACCTGGCGGCCCATGACCTGACGACCTTGCCGCTGGTCTCCTGGGACACCGTCTCCTGGGATAGCGTGGCCTGGGACAACGTCTCCTGGGATAGCGTCTCCTGGGACGCGGTGAGCTGGAGCAACTAGCGATGAAAGGAGGACGCCTCTCAACCCCGGCCCTCGCGTACATCGCCGGTGCCTGCGTCCTTGCCGTCACGGTCGCCGTGATCCGGTGGCGGAGCGAAACGCCGGGTAACCTCGCCCTGTTCGTCGTCATCACCGGCCTTGGCATGCTGGCACATGCGCATCCGGTTCTAGGGTTCCGTCACCAGGCGTACCAGGTGACGTTGCCTTTCATCGTCATCGCGGCCGCTACCTTCAGCACTCCGCAGTTGGTGGCGTTTATCATCTTGATCCACCTGGCCGAGCAGGTCCGGCTTCGCCGGCGCCTCTACATCCAGTGCTTCAATGCCTGCGATTATTACCTCAGCGCAGCGGCAGCGGCCGCCGTGTACCAGCGGGCAACGCAGCTGCTCCCGGATGATGCTCTCGGCTACCTCGCTGCCGCCCTTTCGGCAGGCTGTGCCTTCGTCCTCCTCAACCGCGGGCTGCTGGCCGGCGCGCTCTGGTTCGCCCGCGGCCTTTCACCGCGTGCCTCCGGGCTCTTCCAGTCCGAGTTGCTGGCTGCTGACCTGGTCATCACCTGGATCGCGGGCCCAATGTTGCTCCTCACGCTGCAGGACGGACCCTGGACGGTGCTCGTCACCGCTGGGCCGCTATTGCTGGCCCGCCCCGCGCTATCGGCTCTGCTGGCACGGCGCCAGACGCCGGAGCGTCCGGCGGCAGCGCGGGCCGCTTGAGGGTGTCGATGAGCGATCTGCCGCGCGTGGCTCGGTTGTATGTGGTCGGCGTGCTGCTGGCGGCGTTGATCGCCGGTATCGCCGGCGTTCTCCTGGCGCCGCCACGGCTCGCGTTGGCGCCCATTGCGCTGCTGCTGCTGCTGTGTGCCACGATTGCCCAGCAGTTCAAGGTCAAGAGCCCCAAGCACCAGTCGTATTACACGACGACCATCTTTTTCTTTGCGGCCGCGACCCTTTTGCACCCCGGCTACGTGGTCGTCATCGTCCTCGCGGCTCATGCCGTGGAGTGGCTGCGTTTCCGCACCCGCTGGTACATCCAGGCATTCAATGTGGCGAACTTCCTCCTCTGCTCGATGGCGGCCGGCGCGATCTTCGGCCTCGGCCAGTCGGGTCATGCCGACGGCCGTGCTGTCTTGTTCGTAGCGCTGGCCGGCCTGGCTTTTGTTGGGCTCAACCACCTGCTCACCGCCCTGGTCATCACGTGGGCGCGCGGTGTTCGAATCTCCCGGGCCGGCACCATGGATTGGGAGAACATCGGTACCGACCTGGCGTTGATGTCGGTCGGCGCACTCGGGTCGCTGCTGTGGCTGACCAATCCGTGGCTCGTACCCCTCTGCATCGGCCCGCTTTTCTTGATCTACCGGTCGCTGCTGGTTCCGAGCCTCAGAGAGCAGGCGCGCACGGATCCAAAGACCGAGCTGGCCAACATGAAGCACTGGAACCAGCTGGCGCAGGCGGAGGTCGAGCGCGCCCGTCGCTTCGGCCGGCCCCTCAGCGTCGTTCTGGCTGACTTCGATCTACTCCGCGACGTCAACAACCGCCATGGGCACCTGGTCGGGGACCTGATGATCCGGCGAGTGGCAGACGCCATCCGGGCCGCCGTGCGCGAGTACGATGTCCCCGCCCGTTTCGGCGGCGACGAGTTCGCCATCCTGATGCCGGAGACCACCCTTGCTGAAGCAATGGCGGTGGCTGAGCGGATCCGCCGGGGAGTCGAGTCGATCGTGCTCACCATCGCGGATGGCTCGAGCCCGGCCGCCACGGTCAGCGTCGGCGTGGCGCTGTTCCCCGGCCACGGTCGAACCGCATCGGACCTGCTCGCGGCAGCGGACCGCGCCGTCTACCAAGCAAAGGCATTGGGTCGCAACCGAGTCTGCGCCTTTGCCGACCCGGATGCTGAGAGTCTGCGCCTCATCCGGTTTCCGGCGGCAGCGCAGCGCGAAGCGGCCTAGGTCGACTTCTTCGGCCGGCGGCTTCGTCGCCGATCCGCATGCGCGCGCATGAAGGTGTAGGTCTTCTCGGCCGCGTAACCCTTGTGCACGGCGTCCTGGATGCGGGGCCAGAACTCTTCCTTGACCCAGTTGCGCGCAACCAACACCTCGACGCCCGCCAGGCGAAGATCGCCTTTCTCCAAATCGGAGGTTGTGTCGCCCCGCTGCAAAGAGCGCACCGCGTCGAGGCTCAGGTTGGGAAGGAGCCATCCGTGCGGGATGAGGACCTCGGCCTGCCCGCGAGGCTCGTCTGGCACGGAGCAACTGTACAACGGCGGCAGCCCGCCACGTAACGTATGCTGCTCACGTGCCGGTGCTGAAAACGCTGCACGTGCTGGGCGCGATCTTCTTGCTGGGGGGCGTCAGCACACACGTGTTACTGCGACCGATGGCGGCCCGTGCGGCCGACGTCGCGCAGCACGCGCTCTATCAGTTCGCCTGGCGGGTGCAGCTCGCGCTCGTGTACACGGGCTCGGCGCTGGTGCTCGTCACCGGCCTGTTGATGTGGGTCGGCCGC
>VBEQ01000114.1 GCA_005881235.1 Chloroflexota bacterium
CACGAGCTCCCGCCGGGCGGGCTCGCGCTGAAACAGCTGGCGCGGATCCACGCCGCCGGCGTCCATGCGAACTGGAAGCAGGCCGAGGTGGACGTCGCCTGCGACGTCACGAACCCCTTGACAGGACCGAGCGGCGCCAGCGCCGTCTACGGGCCGCAGAAGGGAGCGACACCCGAGATGGTAATGGAGCTCGATGCCGCGCTCAAGCGCTTCGCGCAAATTATTCGGCGCGATCTGGGCGTCGACGTCGAGCAACTACCCGGCGCCGGCGCCGCGGGCGGGCTGGGCGCCGGGCTCGTCGCCTTTATCGGCGCGCGGCTGCGGCCCGGTGCCGAGATGGTGATGGAGGCGCTGCGACTCGACGATCGGCTGGCCGGCACGCAGCTGGTGATCACCGGCGAGGGACGCCTGGACTCGCAGACCGCCCGGTTCGGCAAGGGCCCGGCCGCCGTCGCCCGGCACGCCCGCCTGGCCGGCATCCCGGTGGTCGCCATCGGCGGCAGTATCGCTGACGAAACCGAGCTGCGGCTGCTGTTCGATGGGCTGGAGGCGACGGTGGTAGAGCCCTGCTCGCTGGATGAAGCGATCGCTCAGGCGCGGCCCCTCTTGGTCGCCGCGTCGACCCGCGTGATGCGGCTGCTCCTGGCCGGCCACCGTCTGGCGGCAGCGCACAGTGACGGGTAACATCGGCCTGTGGCGCACCGGCACGATGACGAGTACCTCCACCGCCATGACTTCGGCGATGATTCGCATGTCCACCGCCTGGTGGAGATCGTCGCGCACGCGCACGGTGCCTCCGGGGAGGAGCTGCACGATCACACGCACATCGTCATGACGGACCGGTCCGAGCGTGCTGACGGGGGGTCTGACCACCGGCATCGGCTGAGCGAGCCCTTCGAGCACGATCACGCCACGGAGTCCGGGCGCCACCGCCATCGCCTGGGCGATCTGCAGCACGAGCTGGCCGATCGCCACTGGCACCCGGTGGAAATCCTGGAGATCGACCTGGTGATCGAGCCGGACCGTCCAAAGCGCCCGAAGAAGCTCTGACGTTACTGAAGATCGAACTCGTTTCCTTCGGGATCGAACATGTTGACGAAGTACTCGCCCCGCTCTTCAACGACCCGTGACTGGCGAGCCCCCAGCTGCACCAGCCGGTGGACCTCGGCGTCGACCCGGCGTCGCCGTTCGCCCTGGGGCGCATCTCTTGGTCCGCCCACGTTGAGGTCGAGGTGAACCCGGTTCTTGACGACTTTTCCCTCCGGGACACGCTGGAAAAAGATTCGGGGACCAATCCCATCGGGGTCGACCACGGCACTGGCCGACGTCCACTCACTCTCGGGAATCCCCTGCGCCTTCAGGAAGTCCGGCCACGAGGCAAATCCCGGTGGTGGGTCTTGCTTCTTGTAACGCAACGCCGCGGCCCAGAAGGTCGCCAGTCGGTCCGGATCCGCGCAGTCGAAGACGATCTGAACGCCGGTGGCCACGGGTTGAATATAACTAGTGCTTGCGGTAGCCGCCCTGGACGCGCCCGTCCATGAAAGAGATCTTCGGATGGCGCACCCTCGACGTGAGGCGCCGGGTGGCGATGGCAGTGTTGAGCTGCACGACGACGTCATTGCGCTGGAGGTGCGGCGGGTTCGGATAGCGCTCGGAACAGGCCGGGCAGGAATCCAGATGCTGGGCGACCATCTTGCGCTGCTCGCGGCGCAGCGTGCCTGGTGGGAAATTATCGAGTAAATAGGCGATCGTCGGGCAACGCGTCTCCTCGGTCTGGGCCTTACCCTCCATGAAGAGAAACTCCTCCTTAAAGCGGCGGCGGGCTCGGTGCAGCAGCGTTTCCACCGCGCTCTCCGAGACTCGCATCTTGCGGGCGATGTTCGCATAGCTCAAGCCCTGGAGCTCGCGCAACGTCAGCACCAGCCGGTACTTCTCGGGTAAGCGCCGGGCCACCGACCAGACGGCGTCCCGCAGTTCGCTGATCTCCAGGGCGACTTCGGGGCTCTTGCGCGCGTCACCATCCGGCACCTGGAGTACGGAGTCTTCGTTCTCCTCGTCATCGATCTCCTGCGCTTCGGGGAACTTCTTGCGCCGCCGGAGCTCGTCGTAGCAGAGGTTGGTGGCGATCCGGTGGATCCACGCCGAGAAGTTGAAGCTGTCGTTGATCCGGTGGATCGTCCGCAGAATCTGGAAGAAGGTCTCTTGGGTCAGGTCTTCGGCCAGCTGGCGGTCGCGCAGGAGCCTGAACGTCAGGCCATAAATCGCCTTGTGGTAACGCTTGAAGAGGGTGTCGAAGGCGGCCACGTCGCCGCCGAGGTAATCGCGAATAAGATCGAGATCCGAGGGTCCCTTGGCAACTCGTGTCACTACCCTCTCTACCGCCTGGACTCGGCAAAATCCGCATCGACGTGAAGTCCACCCACCGAGTCGCGGGGCGAATCATAGCACCCGTTCTTGCGCTCGTTGCACGACTCTCTGCCGCAATTTCCAACTTTGTCACACGGCCGCGATCTTTTCGCAGGAGTTCCGCGATCGGCTCGTTATAATGCCGCTGACGTCCACATCACGAGGGCCACAAATGGGCAGTCCGGGGGCCGGGAAAGCCACCACCGTCACCATCCGATTTCTTGACGACGAGATTATGGAGGGCCGGGTCGGCAGCACCAGCCTGGACCAGCCCAATCTCGAGCTGGAGATGCTCGACCAGGCCAGCAATAACGAGCGCGCGCTCATTCCGTTGCCTTCGATTAAGCGCATTGCGCTCGGAAGCGGAGTGCCTACCGCCGCCGAGCAGGCGCGCGCCGAGAAGAAGGTGGCGATCCGCTTCCAGGACGGGGAGGTTCTCAAGGGCTATCTCGACGGCGATCTGGTGCACGCCACCTACGGCGTCACGATGCGGCTGATGTCAGTCGAGAAAGACCGTATCGAGACCCTGGGAGTCCCGTACACGGCGCTCAAGGCGCTTTTTTATCTCAAGTCTTGGGACACTCGGCCGCCAGAGTTCGACGGTGAAGAAGACCTGCATCTGAACAAGCGGCTTTCGTCGCCTCTCGTGGACCTGATCTCTGACATGGGTCAGCTGGACAAGCTTCGCAAGCGCGGAGCCATCACCGAGAGCGAATTCCAGCGAAAGCGCCGCAAGATCCTCGATAACATCTAGGACCGCGCTCGTTGCCCTGGCCGTGCTGCCTCTGGTGGGCAGCTGTAGTTCCCTGCCATCGGTACACGGGATCTCACTGGGCAGCGCGAGTCCGTCGGCCTCGCAGTATCAGCCGGAGCCCGCGCGCCACGAGGGCGGCACGCTGGTGGTGGGCGACTGGGAGAGCCCGACCAACTTTTCGCCGCTCTTCAACGAGGAGGTTCCGGCAGCGCAGCTGGACGCGATGCTCTATTCGGGCCTCGTGCGGTTGGACCCCAACCTGCAACCGGTACCCGACCTGGTGGAACGCGTACCGACACTGGAAAACGGCGACGTTAAATGGAATCGCACTGCCGGCACGGTAGACGTGACCTATCGGCTCCGCGCGGGATTGCGCTGGTCGGATGGCGAGCCGCTGACCCCCGACGATGTCGCCTTTACCTGGGGGCTCATCGTCAATCCCAAGGTCCAGGGAGTCCTGTCGCCCGACGGCTATCGGGCGATCTCGCGCATCGACGTCCGCGACCAACAACGCTTCACGCTCCATTTCGATCGCGTCTACCCCAAGTTTCTCAACCTGTTTCCCGCGGTGCTGCCACAGCATCGCCTGGCCGGCATCGCCCCCGAGCAGCTGGCCACCAACGCGTTCTGGGGGCGCCCCGACGTCGTCAGCGGCCCATTCAAGATCTCGGAACTCGTCCCGGACGATCACATCACGCTGGTGCGCAACGATGCCTGGTCGCAAGGGCGCGCGGGGCGCCGGGCGCACCTGGACGGCATCCTGTACAAGATCTATCCGGAAGCGGGACAGCTGACCGATGCGGCTCGAGCCGGCCAGGTCTCATTGGCACTCGAGCTGCCGGACGACCAGCTCGCCACGCAGGCGAATACCGGCGCCGTGACCGTGCAGCGACGTTCCCAACTGGCCTACGAGCAGGTGACGTTCAATCAGGCGGATCCCAACCCGCTGACCGGCGTGTCACCGCCCTGGAAGAACGATCCCGCGCTTCTCCAGGCGCTCCGCGCAGCGATCAATCGTCCAGGGATCGTCAAGAAGTTCTACGCTGACCGTGCCCGACTCGCGGAGTCCCCCATCCCCAGCGCGCTGAGCGCCTTCCACGATCCGGATGTCTCGCTGACATATGACCTGGGCGCCGCCGCCAGGCTGCTCGACAGCGACGGTTGGGTTGCCGGCGCCGATGGTATTCGCAGCAAGAACGGACGTCGTCTAGGTTTTCATTTGGTGACCGCGCTCGGCAGCCCATTGCGCAGCGCCGTGCGCGATGAATTGATCGCCCAATGGCGAAAGCTTGGCGCGGAGGTGACCGCGACCGAGGCACACCCGAGTGATCTGTTCAGCGGCTACGCGCAGGGTGGCCTGCTAGAGCGCGGTCAGTTCGAGGCCGGATTGTGGACCTGGAGCATCGGTCCCGATCCTGACGGGGTGTACCCACTCGAGCACTCCTCGGAAATTCCCACGGACAAGAACCAGGGGCAGGGCTCGAACTTCGGTCGCTTCAGCAGCCCCGATCTCGATCGCAATCTCGACAATGCTCGGGCGACGCTCGACACCATCGAGCGGGCGCGATCCTACGCCGCATTCGAGCGCGCCTACGCTCGGCTTGGCTTCGAGCTACCGCTGTTTGAGCGTGTTCTCGTCGTGATGGCCAGCCCGCATCTACACAACCTCGCCCCCAACGCGGCGCCGGACACGACATCGTGGAATGCCGCCGACTGGTGGGTGGACTGAAGCGGCCGTGTTAGACAAGATTGGAAAAGTCGATGTTTCTTTGACCCTTTTGGGTAACCGCCCGTAGAATGCTGCGCATTATCTGCGCTGGCGGGTCGGGCCAGCGCCTGCCTCTGATCCGCAGGTGAACTTTCGGAGGGAGGTCGCATGAGAGGAGCCAGCCCCCGCTCGAAACGGCTGCTTGCCGTGACGGGCATCGGCATGGTGCTGCTAGCGGCCTGCTCGCCGACCGGTGGGAACAACGGGACCACATACAAGCTCGGAGGGAGGCTAACGGTCGCCTCCTGGCAAGAGCAGGATAGCCTGCTCAGCTGCAACATCACGGCCGCCGCGCCACATGCATGCGCCTACGTCAACCCGGCGATGGAAGGCTTGCTGACGGTCAAGGCGAACCAGGACGTTCCGGCCAATCCGAGGCTATCCGACTACTGGGCTCCCGAGCTCGCCATCGAGGTTCCGACGCTCGAAAACGGCGATGTCAAAGTCACGGGCGACAAGATGGACGTGACCTGGAAACTTCGCCATGGCGTCAAGTGGCATGATGGTGTCGCCTTCACCTCGCGCGACGTAAAGTCGACTTTCGACTTCTGGTTCCTGAAGTACCGCAACAATAATCCCACGCCCGTAATTTCCGTCGTGGGCTGGGATCAGGTCGAGAGCGTCGATACGCCCGACGACTATACGGCCGTCGTTCATTTCCATACCGTGTACGCCGCCTACCTCACGCTGGGAACGGGCCCTTACGGCGTCCTGCCGGACCACCTGCTGCAGCAGGTCTGGGCTAAGACCGGCAACCTGACGACCGACAAGGTCACGGTGAACATCCATGGCGGCTACGGTGGCTCGGACACACTCGACAAGATCATGGTCGGCACCGGGCCCTTCATGTTCAAGGAATGGGTGACCGGCGACCATCTCACGCTGGTCAGGAATCCTCACTGGTGGGGGGGCGGGAATCGCCCGTACCTCAACGAGATTCGCGTGAAGTTCGACGCGGACGCGAACACCGAGCTCAACGAGCTGCGCACCAACACCGTCGACATGGCGCTGGACCTCCGGCCGTCGCTACTGCCGCCGCTGTCACGTCTCAGTGACATCACGACGGTCACGATCCTGGACAGCGCAACCGAGCACCTCGATATCAACCTGCATAACACGTTCCTGAAAGACGTAACGCTTCGAAAAGCGATCCTGACGGCGATCGACCGCCAGAAGCTCGTAGACACCTTGTTACTGGGCCGCACCGTCGTGCCTCCGGATGCCTGGATGTGCATTCAGACCGGAGCCTGGTGCCTCGATCCGAATGCCAGGCACACCCAGTATGACCAGACGGCTGCCAACAAGCAGCTCAACGACGCCGGCTACAAGCTTCAGGATTCAGGGCCGTGCAAAAACTTCCGCACCGACCCGCAGGGGCGTTGTGTGCAGCTCCACCTGATCACCACGACGCTGCCCCTGCGCGAACAGCAGGAGGTCCAAATCGCCGCCGACCTCGCCGCCATCGGTATCCAGGTGATCAAGCCGTTCGCCAATGTGCCCGCCACCCGGATGTTCGGCTCTTGCACCAGCGGCGGGGTGATCTACTCGCACAACTTCGACCTCGCGATGTACACCAGCAACTACAGCTACCCAGCGGAGCCCGACTCACTGGCCTACACCGCGTATCACAGTTCTCAGATTCCGACAGACGCGAACGGCTGCGTCGGGCAAAACACCACGTTCACCAGTGATCCGCAGCTTGACCAGGCGCTCGACCAGGCCCGGCTCTCAGTCAAGCTCTCGGACCGTAAGGACAAATACATCGTGGCGCAGCACCGCCTGGCCGACTTGGTGCCCGAGATTCCCCTCTATCAGGCCGTCGACGTCGAGGCGTACAACAAGAAGGTCGCGGGGTACAAGGGCAACGAATTCTGGTGGATGAACCAGAGCGCCGATTGGTTTATCAATCAGTAGCCGCTAGTCTTGTGGCATGAAAGATCTAGCCGAAGCCGCCCTCAACGCGGCGCAGGTCAAGGGGGCGAGCTACGCGGACGTCCGCCTCGACGAACACGTCACGCAGGACATCATCGTCAAGAACGGCCAACTGGCCGCCGTCTCTGACGACGCCA
>VBEQ01000168.1 GCA_005881235.1 Chloroflexota bacterium
CACGTGGCGTCCGCCAAGCCCCCGTTCCGGATCGGACACGGCACGGTCGACGATCGCGCCCACCTGATCGTCGTCGAGCGCGGCGAGCACGAATACCCGGGTGCGCGAGAGCAGCGCGGCGTTGACCTCGAACGACGGGTTCTCGGTAGTGGCGCCGATCAGCGTGATGACGCCCTCTTCGACGAAGGGCAGCACCGCGTCCTGCTGTCCCTTGTTGAAGCGGTGGATCTCGTCGATGAAGAGGATCGTGCGCTGGCCAGACTGAGCCGTGCGCATGCGGGCTTCCTCGATGTTGCGCCGCAGGTCGGCCACCCCGGCACTGACGGCACTGAGCGGGACGAAATGCGACGAGGTGACCCGCGCGATCAGCCGCGCCAGCGTCGTCTTGCCGCTGCCCGGTGGTCCCCAGAGGATCATCGAGCCAACCCGATCCTCCTCGATGGCGCGGCGCAGCTCGTGCTCGGGACCGACCAGGTGCTCCTGGCCGACGAACTCATCGAGCGAACGCGGCCGCATCCGGGCGGCGAGCGGCTGGTCTTTTTGAGCCGGCTCGGCCGGTGCGGGAAAGAGGGTCTCCTGCGCCATCGTTTGACTATAGAAGCTGGCCGTAAGATCGTCCGATGGAGTCGCTGAGGAGCGCCAACGCGAAGGCTGCCCTTCCGGTCGAGGATCTCGCCCGCGCCAAAGCGTTCTACGAGGAGAAGCTGGGCCTGACGCCTTCCCGAGAAGTCGAAGGCGCCCTCTTCTACGAGGGAAGCGGCGATAGCGGGTTCCTGCTCTTCCCGACCGGCGGACGGCCCTCGGGCCAGCACACCCAGATGGCCTGGTTCGTGAAGGACATCGCGGCCACCGTCGCGGAGCTCAGGAGCCGCGGCGTCCGCTTCGAGGAATACGACTTTCCCGGGCTCAAAACCGTCGATGGCATCGCCGATCTCGGCTACGAGAAGTCCGCCTGGTTCCGTGATAGCGAGGGCAATCTCCTGGCGCTCGGCCAGCTCGTCTAACCTGACGGGCCGCGCTCGGAAGGCAGGTGGACCTTGCCGAACAGGATGAGAAACGTCAGGCCGGCGAGCAAGTAGAAGAGGGCGCTCACGGAGAAGGCCAGCTGGTAGCCGCCCTGCACCTGCAGGAAGCCGCTGACCAGCGGTCCGATCCCACCGATGCCGATGCCGCTGACGACGATCTGGGCGGTCGCCAGCCGGGTGCGCTCACGCGCATCGACGTACTCCATCCCAAAGACCTGGCCCAGCGGTCCCTGCAGGTTGAGCACGAGCTGCCGAATCGTCATGACCACCACGGCGACCGGCAGCACCATGACGAAGGCCAGCGTCAGGACGAGCGGCGAGCCCAGAACCTGGGAGACACCGACGGTGCGGGTGATCCCGAATCGGCGCCCGGCCGCGGGAGCCGCGAGCGTGACGATCACGGTGAGGGCCGCGCCCACCGCCAGGATGACGCCAATCGGACCGGGAGTCAGTCCGAATCGCTGGGCGAGGTAGAGCTGGATGAAGTTGAGGTACATCCCGGCGCCAATCCCGAGGATCAAGGTCGGGAGCAGGATGCGGCCGAAGCGTGCCAGATCGATATGAAGCAACTCCCGAACCGGAAAGCTGGCGGCCGGCTTCATCGCCGAGTATCGCGCGAGCCGCATGAGGAACGGCAGGCTCATCACCGTCAAGATCGTCATCGCCACGAACGCCGATCGTATGGCCCCGGCCGAGGCGCTCGACGTGTGCGTGAGACGCCCGGCCGCCTCGGGGATCACGCCGCCCAGGACGTCGCCGAGGAGCGCGGCGGCCCAGGACAGCGACTGGTTGAGCGCGAAGAGCGCCACGCGCTCGGTCTCGCCACTCACCTGGGCCAGGAGTGGACTGCCGAGCACCTGCAAGACGATCACGGCCAGCGCAAAAGTGCCGGCAGCCAGCACCGCAAACAGCGGTGATCCCGTAAGGGCCAGGACCAGCGATGCGAGAATCGCAACGATTCCGCCGCCCAGAAGGAAAGACCGGTAGCCGATCCGGTCGGCCATAGCGGCAAATGGGATCCCGACCAGGAGCAGGGCGACCGCCGGCAGCGAGTTGAAGAGGCCGATGACGTCATTCGAGAAACCCAGCGCGCTCATGTAGAGGTTGAAGACGAGGTTGAAGATGGACCAGCCGATGCCGAGCAGCAGGGCATAGGCGAGGAACTGGCGGGCCGCGGGGCTGAAGGCGGCGAAGCGGGCGAGCGCCCGGCGGAAGGGTAAGGCTACCGTTTGGGCGAGACTTCGGCGGACTGAAGCGCCCGGTAAACCTGCTGGCCGATGGCCGCCTGCACGGCGAGCGGGTCGTTACGCCGGTAATCGAGCCAGTAGCGGACCTCCAGCGTCAGGCCGCCATCGATGCTGGGCTGGAGCGCGATGTGTGGCGGCGGATCCTTGGCGATCTCGGGGCGGCTCTGGACCTGTTCCTTGAGTTTCTCCGTAAGCCCATCGAGGGCAACCCCGCCGGGGACTTTGGCCGTGAGCGTGAAGAGCCGCGTGGGGTAGCGAGTGCGGTTGATGATGGTGCCCGTATACACGAGCGAGTTCGGCGTGATCACCTGCTCCCCCTCACTCGTGCGCAGCGTGGTGGCCCGCATCTCGATGTTCTCCACGATGCCGGTATGGTTGTCGACCGTGATTTCGTCGCCCAGTCGAAACGGGCGCTCCACCAACATGAAGAGGCCGGCGATGAAGTTTTTCAGGATATCCTGGAAGGCGAGGCTCAAGGCGAGGGCCAGGAACCCAAAGCCGCCGAAGACCAGCGCCGGGCTGCCGAAGAGTTCGCTGAAGGCGGCGATGATGCCGATCACCAGCGCGGTGAGAAACACGATCCGGTTGACGAGCAGCGCGACCTGTGGGTCGGCCTTGACCCGGCGAAGCTCTTTGCTGGCCAGCAGTCGCACCAGGCGTGCCAGCAGGTAAAACGCGAGCAGGATGAGGATGGCCACGGCGACCTTGAAGAGGTCGTGGCTGTTTGGAAGGTAGCTGCGAAGAGTGTCCCAGGCGCTCAAGCCGCGCGTCGGCATGGCGCCCATTGTAGGGGCGCTGCCGAACTAACTCTCGGCGGGGGGTTCGCCTTCGGCGCCAGTCTCGCCTTCGGCGGGCGTCTCGCCAACGACCGGCACCTCGGCGGTGGCGGCCTCCGGTGCGACCTCCTCGACCTCCTCGCGGTGCGCGGCCACCTTGACGACGAGGTCATCGGGCTCATCCAGGATCTCGCACCCAGGCGGGACCGGCAGATCTTTGACGCGGATTTCGTCGTCGACTTCCTTCAGACGGGAGACGTCCACCGTGATCACGGGCGGCAGGTCGGTCGGCAGGCACTCGACCTTGAGCGCATGGAGCCCGCGCTGCAGATCCGCCTCGCCCTTGGACACCAGTTCGACTTCGCCTTCCAACTCGATCGGGACCTCGGACTCGATCTTCTCGGTGAGGTTGACCTGGTAAAAGTCGACATGCAACAGGTCGCCGTGGCGGGGACTGCGCTGCACCTCGCGGATGAGCGCCTTACGGACCGGCTCCTCGCCGAGCTGGAGATCGACAAGCTGGTTGCGTCCAACCTTCTGGAAGGCCTTGATGAACTCGCGCCCGTCGACCACCACGGTCACCGCGTCCACGTTGTGGCCGTATACCACCGCGGGTAAGCGGCCCTGGCGGCGGAGCGCCTGCAGGTGCCGGCCGCGGTCGGCACGGGGCTCCAGCTTCAACGTAACGGGGGTGGTGGTCGCCAGGGCATTTCTCCTTCGGGCTGAATACGAGCGGCGCCCATCTTAACACAGGGTTTGGCGCCCACTGAAGGGCCCTCCACCGGAACTTTTCCGCCGTTCGGCCGTTACCTCCAGTGGCCGGACTGCCTACAATCGGCTGACAATGATGCTGACATCATCTCTTAGATTCCTGCAGCGGAACTCGCTCCGAATTGGGGCGGTGCTGGGAACGTTTGCCCTGGTGGCGGCCTTCATCCTGGTGCAGCAGGTTCGTGAGGCCTCGGCCGAGCAGGACTTCCACGCGGCCCGGGCGCAGGTGATGGCCGCTCAGGCACGCGCCAGCGAACTCGGGCTGGAGAACGCGGAGTTCTCGGATCTCCAGCGCCAGGACCTGACGACCGCCAGCGAAACCCCGCCGGCGGCGTCGGCGCCGTTCAACGAAGAGCGCATCGCCTTCTTCTCGCGGGCAGCCGGCCAGGAGACGCAAATCAAAGACCAGCTGGAGACCCGGGTGCAGAAGCTGCTGGTCGAGACGCGGGATTCGGCGCAGTCGGCGGTCAAGCAGCTCTCGACCAGCCTGCAGAAGGCGAAGCAGATCGGCGTCGACGACCAGCTCCTGGTTGAGTTCGCCGGCGTTCCCTCGAAGGCCCAGATCGAGCTCGACAATGCCACCAACGTCCGTGCCTATCGCGCCGTGAACGACGAGCTGAAGAGCCGGTTGTCGAAGCTCTCGCTGATGATCGCCGACCAGGAAACCACGAACAAGCTCGTTGACCAGTACGCCGCCCAGGCGGCCGCCCAGAATCAGGGCGATGCCGGCAAGGCGCGAGCCGGCGCCACCGCGGCGCTCGCGAAGGTGCAGGGCGACCTGCAGACGGCGCGGATCTTCTCCATGGACGTCTCCATCGTCGACGTGAACGTCCAGAAGCTGGCCGTCCGCCTGACTAGCGCCACCACCGCCGCCGGCCTGGAGCAGGTCGCCGGCGGGCTGATGGTGCAGGAGAAGGTGCTGACGGACGCGATGGCCCAGACCTTGCCGGAGAAGGCGCTTACCATCTCCCTCAACGAGCAGGTGATTCGGGCCTACGAGCGCGGCCAGCAGGTCTTCTGGAGCTACGTCACGACCGGCCGGCCGGGACTCGAGACCGACCCGGGCAGCTTCAAGGTCTACTGGAAGGTTTCGCCCTGGACGATGCACTCGCCATGGCCCAAGGGTTCGCCCTTCTGGTACCCGGACAGCAAAGTGAAATTTGTCATGTGGTTTAACGGTGGCGACGGGATCCACGACGCCTCCTGGCGCTCGCGGTACGGACCCGGCACCAACGGCCCCCACTACGACCCGACCGGCGAAGACACCGGCACGCACGGCTGCGTCAACGTTCCCTACAGCAACATGGTCTGGCTCTGGAACTGGACGCCAACCGGCACCCCCGTCATCGTCTATTAGGCCGGGCGCGCGGCGCGGTACGACGTAGGACGTAGAACGAAGGTCCGAACGGCGCAGGATTTTTTCTGCCCGCGCGCGTTACAAGAGATGGAGCTCTCACATGGCCATCGCCCACCCAACCATGCATCAGGTCGGACCGCGCACCTGGACCTTCCAACCCCCCGCAATCCCGATGGCGCCGATGAAGGCAAACTGCCGCGCCTGCCGGCAGGCGGTTGGCATCCTCAACCCCTCGGCGATGGACCTCAAGACCGGAAACTACGTCGTGCGCGGCGAGTGTGAGCGCTGTGGTTCCGAAGTCCTGCTAATCGTCAGCTAGCCGGCTCGAAACCCTCGCCCGTCCAGTAGCCGAGCATCTGCTCGGTCTCGTGGTAGAACCAGAGCAGGTATCGCTCTTTCGCCGCCTCCTTGAGGAAGGCCGCCTTGCGCTCCATGGCTTCGAAGGGAAAGAGGTCCAGCGCGCTGACCCAGTTGACTTTCAGGAAGGCGCGCATGAAGAGGAAGTCGCCGGTGAAGACCACAGTTTGGTCCTGGTCGGATACGTACACCGCCTGGTGCCCGGCAGTGTGGCCACCGGTGACGCGCACCCGGACGCCGGGCGCGACCTGCTGGTCGCCCTCGACCAGCTGCAGTCGCCCTTCCTCCTCGAGGACGCCCAGGTTCTCCGGTTTGTAGGATGGCTTGCTGCGCGGATCCGGATGGCGCCAGGCTTCCAGCTCGGTCGCCTGCACGACATGGCGGGCCCGCGGGAAGAGCGGGGTCAGCTCACCGTCCCGGCCCGGGGTGACGAGCGCTCCAATGTGATCGAAGTGCAGGTGGCTGAGCACGACCAGGTCGATATCCTGCGGCTTGAGTCCCACCCCGGCGAGCGCATCCGGGAGACCGGGGTCCCGCTCATACGCCCAGATGTCGCGTTCCTTGTCGGACAGCTTAGGGCCCATCCCCGCCTCGATCAGGATGTTGGCGTCCCGCGTGCGGACGAGCATGCAATTCGTCGCCATCAAGATGCGGTTTCGCGCGTCCGGCGTCTTGAGCTTTTCCCACATGACCTTGGGCACCACGCCGAAGACGGAGCCGCCGTCCATGCGCCAGTGCCCGTCGCTCAAGCAATGGAGCTCAAACCGGCCGAGCTTCCGGGGCGCAGCCGCGATCACGCCGCCTTGAAACCGTGGTTCACGAAGTCGATGATCGATTGCAGGGAGGTCCCGGGGCCGAAGATCTCGACCACGCCCATCTTTTTCAGCTCACGGGCGTCGTCCTGCGGGATGATGCCACCACCGAAGACCACGATGTCGGTGGCGTTCCGCTGCTTGAGCAGCTCGAGGATGCGTGGAATCAGCGTCATGTGCGCGCCGCTGTGCAGGCTGACGCCGATCGCGTCGACATCTTCCTGGATGGCCGCCTCCACCACCATTTCCGGTGTTTGCCTCAGCCCAGCGTAGATCACCTCGACGCCCGCGTCACGCAAAGCCCGCGAGACCACTTTGACGCCGCGGTCGTGGCCATCGAGGCCCACTTTCGCGGTCAGCACCCGCCACTGCTTCTGCGCGTCGCGGGCGCTCAATGCCGGATCAGATAGAACGCCAGGATGATGAAGACGGCCAGCCCGGCGAGGACCCGGCCAATCAGCGAGAAGCGCAGCTTGATCATCTAGAAGAGAATCGGCTCGCGATAGATGCCGAAGACCTCCTTGAGTGCGGCCATGATCTCGCCCTCCGTGGCATAGGCCTTGACACAGTTCAGCAGCAGCGGCATCAGGTTGTCGCGGCCGCGGGCCGCCATCTTCAGCTCCTCGAGGCGGTTGGTGACGCTGGTATTGTCGCGCCGTGCCTTGACGGCCTTGACCCGGCGCACCTGACCGTGCTCCGTCTCCGGGCCGATGCGCAAGGTGGGGACTTCCGCGCCTTCGCCGTCCTTGTAGGCGTTGACGCCCACGATGATCCGTTCGTTGGCTTCGAGCTTGCGCTCGAACTCGAAGGCGGCATCGGCGATCTCCCGCTGGAAGAACCCGTTTTCGATGCAGCGGAGCACGCCGCCCTGGGCGTCGATCTCGTCGAAGTAACGCTGGGCGCCGCGCTCCATCTCGTCGGTGAGCTGCTCGACGAAATACGAGCCTCCCAGCGGGTCGATGGTGTTGGTGACCCCCGTTTCGTGGGCAAGGACCTGCTGGGTGCGTAGCGCGATCTGAGCCGCGCGCTCGGTGGGCAGGGCCAGGACTTCGTCCATCGAGTTGGTGTGCAGCGAGTTAGTTCCGCCCAGCACGGCCGCCATCGCTTCATACGCGGTCCGGCTGATGTTGTTCTCCACCTGCTGGCGCGTCAGTGACACACCGGCGGTCTGGGTGTGGAATCGCAGCATCCACGACTTCGGGTCCTTGGCGCCGTACTTGTCGCGCATCAGGCGCGCCCACAGCCGGCGGGCGGCGCGGAACTTGGCGATCTCCTCGAAGAAATCGATATGGGAGTCGAAGAAGAAGGAGAGGCGGGGCGCGAACTCATCGACCTTCAGCCCGGCCTTGACAGAAGCCTCGACGTACGCCATGCCGTCGGCGAGGGTAAAGGCGAGCTCCTGGGTGGCGGTCGATCCGGCTTCGCGGATGTGATAGCCGGAGATGGACACTGCGTTCCAGCGCGGCATCTGTCGAGCTGCGAACACGATGGTGTCGACGACGAGCCGCATCGACGGTTCCGGCGGGAAGATGTACTCCTTCTGCGCGATGTACTCCTTGAGGATGTCGTTCTGCAGGGTGCCGCCCAGCTTCGCCGGCGAGATGCCTTCCTTCTCGCCGACGGCGATGTACATGGCATAGAGGATCGCTGCCGGCGAATTGATGGTCATCGAGGTGGTGATCTCATCGAGCCGGATGTCTTTGAACAGCGTTTCCATGTCCTCGAGGGAATCGATCGCCACGCCGCAATGGCCGACCTCCCCGGCAGCGAGCGCGTCGTCGGAGTCGTAGCCCATCAGGGTGGGCATGTCGAACGCTACCGAGAGGCCTGCCTGGCCCTGAGAGAGGAGGAACTTGTAGCGGCGGTTCGTCTCCTCCGCGGTACCGTAGCCGGCGAACTGCCGAATGGTCCACGGTTGCCCGCGATACATCGAGGGATAGACGCCGCGCGTATAGGGAAACTCGCCGGGATAGCCGAGCTTCTGCTCGTAATTCCACCCCTCCAGGTCCTCCGGGGTGTAGAGCGGCTGCAGCGGCACGCCGGACATAGTCGTCGCGTTTTCCTTCGACGCCAACTTACCGCTGCGGTAGCGGGCGGCCCACTCCTCGTAGGCCGTCTTGCGACGAAGTGCCATCAGCTGCCTCCTTGCGATGCCCGCTGGTCGAGGACTTCCTCGGCCAGAGCGTACGGGTCTAGTTTCCCATTCTGGTTCTCGCGCAGTCGCCGGCCGACGGCCGTATCGCCATCCAGCACCCGCCGCGCATCCTCGCGGGCGCGGTCGGCAACGAGCGCCATGACTTCCTGCTTGAGGCGCTGCCGCCGGCGCGTGGCCAGCGTGCCGCTCTCCGTCAGATAGGTCTGGTGCGCGAGCACCGCATCCCAGACCCCCGCGATGCCTTCCTCTTTGGCCGCGGAGGCCATCACGATGGGCGGGCGCCAGGCCTGTTTCGGCCCGAGCCCTATGGCGTCCTGGATGAGGCGGCGCGTCTTCTCCGCGCCACCCAGATCGGCCTTGTTGATGACGAAGACGTCGGCGATTTCCAGGATGCCGGCCTTGATGCTCTGCACCGCATCGCCCGACTCCGGCATCAGCACCAGCACCACGGTGTCGCAGATGGTCGAGATCTCGAGCTCGGACTGGCCGACACCGACGGTTTCGACCAGGATCATGTCGCGCCCGTAGGCGTCCAGCAGGTGGATCGCCTCGCGGGTCGCGGCGGCCAGCCCGCCGAGATGTCCGCGGGCGCCCATGCTGCGGATGAAGACGCCCTTGTCCAGGGTATGACGCGACATGCGGATCCGGTCGCCGAGTACTGCCCCGCCGGTGAAGGGGCTGCTGGGGTCGACCGCGATCACCCCGACGGTCTGTTGCCGGTCCCGAATCACTTTGACCAGCGCGTCGGCCAGCGTGCTCTTGCCGGTTCCGGGTGCCCCGGTCAATCCGACCAGGTAGGCGTTCCCGGTGTGGGGCTGGACTTCGGCCACCAGCTGGCTCGCCTGCGGGTCGCGATCTTCCGCCAGGCTGATGGCCCGCGCTAGCGCCCGGACATCGCCGGAAAGCAAGGCGCCGGCCAAACTCATCTCGATTCGATTATGGCGCGGGGAAGGTTTTGAGGGTGAAGTCGGAGCCGAGGAGGACCGTGACGCTCGGACCGCTCGCGGGCGCCGCCACCGTCCTCACCACCCCGCCGAAGTAGTCCTGAAGCCAGGCGACCGTGGCGGCCGCGCTGCCGCCGGAGCCATCCAGGATCTGGGTCTGGGCGACCCGCTGCGTGGTCTTGGGCCCGAGGCTGGCCTCCCACCCCTGGGCCTGTAGCAGTGAGGTGATGATGCTCGCCGGCGTGCCCATGCCGTAGGGCAGCCAGTAGCGGCCGCTCCCGTCCTGCACCTGGAACGGCACCTGGCTCGCCAGCGTCGAGCGGCCCGGGAGGGCCTTTGCCAGGTAGCGCTGGAGGGCGCCGTAGGTCGGGTCGAGGGGCTGCAGGATGTACTGGCCGTTGCTGCTGGTGCCGCTGCGCAGCAGGTTGGAGGTATCGATCGCCACCCGACGGATGTCCGTGTCCTTGAGCTGCCCGGCGACGCCGGCGAGTTGCTGCATGTCGCCCGGACGCAGGTTCGTCCGGACGTTATCCTGCAGCGCGGACAGCAACGACAGCATGCGCGGGATCGCGTTCAACGAGAAGACGCGTTGCCGGACCGCCAGCATGACCAGCTGCTGGCGGCGGGAGCGGTCGAAGTCCGAGGTCGTTTCCCGCGAGCGCGCGTACTGCAGCGCCCGCTCGCCGTCGAACTGCTGCCAGCCGGCATTGACATGGATGTGCGTCATCCCGCTCGATTCGCCCGCCGGGAAATAGGGATCGTCCAACGCCATCGGGACGTCGACGCGAACGCCTCCCAGCGCGTCGACGACCTCGCGAAACGCCTTGAAGTCCACGCCGATCCAGTAATCGACCGGCTGCCCGGTCACCTGCGATACCGTGGCTGACGCCAGATCGCCACCACCCGTGTCCGTTTTCCATTGGCTGCGGACGTTGGGGTAGTTTTTGTGATCGGTACCGATGGCGTAGGCGCTGTTGAGCTTGCCCACCATGAACCCGTTCCGGGGGAGGGCAGGGATCTTCACCCAGAGGTCGCGTGGCAACGAAATCATCATCGCCTCGCGTGTCCCGGGACGGATGGACAGGACCATGATGGAATCGGTCAGATAGGGCCCGTCGTGGCCCGGTCCACCGTAGCCGAGCAGAAGGATGTTGATGCGTTCGTCGTGCTTGATCTTCCAGCCGAGGGAACCGGGCTGGTCACTCTTCGCCTGGACCAGCGCGATGAGGTCTTGAGGCTGGGCGTGTGGCGAGACGGCATGAATCGCCGACCAGGCACGAAAGACGGCGAATCCAGAAACCAGTAGAGCGAGCCCGGCGATTGCGGCCACCGCGGTGCGGCCGTATTGCCGCACACGTTCGGGGCCGAGCGCGGCGGATGCGCGCCGCCGGCGCGGTTGCCTTACCAAAGTGCCGCCAGAGAGTCTAGCGAAAGCCGAAGCCGACCGTACAATGTTCGGCGATGCGAGCGAGTCCGGTGGGTCGACGCGCACAGGGCCCGTTCGTGATACCGGCGCGGACGCTGTTACTCATCGCGGGCGTGCTGTCCGTCGCTCTGAGCGCCGTCAATCTGGTACCGGAACTCAGAAGCACCAACGTGGACATCTACTACGTGGTGGTTGCCGGATTGATCTATCTCATCTGGTTGGCCAGCCTTGTTCTCGCGTGGCGGGGTTCCCGCGGCGGCATCCTGCTTGCGGGGCTGATCGCCTTCGTCGAGTTCGGCGTTATCGCCGCGGGTCACTTCACGACATCTCCCTTTGACATCCACGTTTACTCTCTCCGCGAGGGTCTTTGGGTGGCGGCGCTGCTCATGGCGATCCTGCCCGTCTGTGCACTGACGGCGATGGCCGCAATCGTCTCCTGGAGTCATCCCACCGGTCGCATCCGAAATCCGCGGATGATCCCCCTCCTGGTCGTGTCGGTCATTGGGGCGATCCTGGTGCTCCTCAACGCAACAGACAGCCTCCGCCGCGTGGATTTCGGGACGGCGAATCCGGAAGACGGAACCTTCGCCGCGGTCGCCTCCGTCATCCTCTGGCTGGTCGGCGCCTTCTGGATTGCGCGGGTGCGCCGGGTGGGAAGCATCCTGATCGCACTTGGTACGTTCATCGTGTGGTACTCGTTCATCACGCTCCACGTGGTCTCGGGCACGTCGATCAGCGCCATCGCTTCCAACAGCGGACCGGTCTGGGCCGGCATCGCGCTGGCCATGGCCGCGCTGGCTGCGGCATCATTCATCGCCGCGCTGGCGCTGGTTGTCGAACCTCTGGTGCGGCGTCAGTCGGATACGCGGCTGCCGTCCGGGCCGTAACGATAGAAGCCGCGGCCGCTCTTTCGCCCGAAGTGACCGGCTTCCACCAGCTGGCGGAGCAAGGGCGGCGCGGCGAATCGCGGATCGTGCAGTCCCTCGTAGAGCACGCCGCAGATGTAGAGATGGGTGTCGAGGCCGACAAAATCGGCGAGCTCGAGCGGGCCCATCGGGTGGTGCAGCCCGAGCCTGGCGCCCTGGTCGATGTCCTCCCGCGTGCCCAGCCCTTCCATCAACGCCCGAATCGCCTCATTGATGAAGGGCACGAGCATGCGGTTGACGATGAACCCGGGATAGTCGAGCGAGGTGATCGGGGTCTTGCCCAGTGCCTTCGACAGCTCGAGCGTCGCGGCCAGCGTCCCGTCTGACGTATCGCGGCCGCGCGTGAGCTCCACGAGCGGCATCACCGGGACCGGGTTGAAGAAATGCATGCCGATGAAACGATCGGGCCGCTTGGTGACCGCCGCCATCCGGGTGATGGGGATCGAGGAGGTGTTGCTGGCCAGGATCGCCTCCTCGCGGCAGATGCCGTCGAGCCGTTTGAAGAGGTCGCGTTTCGCTTCGAAGTTCTCGGTGATCGCCTCGATCACGAAGTCCGCCCGGCCCGCCGCCTCCAGGGACGTGGTCGGGTGCAGCCGGGCGAGCGCGGCATCTCGCTGGGCGGCCTCGAGCTTGCCTTTCTGAACGAGGCTGTCGAGCCGACGTTTGATGTTCTCGACCCCGCGGTTGACGAGGTTGTCGTCGACCTCGCGGAGCGTCACGTCCAGACCATGGCTGATCGCCGTCTGCGCGACCCCCGCTCCCATCAGGCCGGCGCCGGCAACGTAGAGCTGCTTGATCGTCACCCCTTCTCCTTTAGCACCTCACGGGCAATCACCAATCGTTGGATCTCGTTCGTCCCCTCATAAATCTGCGTGATCTTCGCATCCCGCATCATCCGCTCGGCCGGGAAGTCGCGCAGATAACCGTAGCCGCCCAGGATCTGGACCGCGTCGGTGGTGACCCGCATCGCCGCATCCGAGGCGAAGACCTTCGCCATTGCCGAGCTGAGGTTGATGTCGGGCAGGTGGCGGTCGAGCGCGTCCGCTGCGGCGTAGGTCAGGGCACGGGCCGCCTCGATCTGGGTGGCCATGTCGGCCAGCATGAACTGGATCCCCTGGAACTCGATGATCGGTTTGCCGAACTGGCGCCGGTCGCGCGCGTAGCGGCGGGCGAGGGCGAAGGCCCCCTCCGCGATGCCGAGTGCCTGCGCCGCGATCCCGGGACGGGAATGATCGAGGACGCGCATCGCCAGCTTGAACCCGTCGCCCTCGTTGCCCAACCGGTTGGCCACCGGTACCGCGAGATCTTCGAAGAAGAGCTGCGCGGTCGGCGAACCGCGGATTCCCATCTTTTTCTCGAGCTTGCCGACTTTGAAACCCGGCATCGTCTTCTCCACGATGAAGGCGGAGATATCGCGCGCCGGCGCGTCACCGTCCTGGTCGGTGCGGGCGAAGACGACGATCGTGTCGGCGACGCTCCCCCCGGTGATGAACGTCTTCGACCCGTTCATCACGTAGGTCTCTCCGCGCCTGATCGCGCGCGTCCGCATGCCCCCAGCATCCGATCCGGAGCCTGATTCGGTCAGCGCGAAGGCGGCCATCTGCTCGCCGCGCGCCAGTGGCGGCAGGTACTTGCGCTTCTGGTCCTCGCTCCCGGCCAGCCAGATGGGCAGGCTGCCGAGCGACTGGACGCTCAGGATCAAGGACGACGTGACGCAGAACTTGCTGATCTCCTCGACCGCCACGATCAGCGTGAGCGCGCTGCCACTGACGCCGCCGTACTCCGGCGTGAACGGGATGGCGAGGATGTCGTGCTTCGCGAACAGCTCCTTGATGTCCCAGGGGAACTCGCCGGACTCGTCGATCTCCGCCGCCCGCGGCTCGACCCGCTCCAGGCAGATGTCGTGCACCATCTCGCGGATCTCCCGCTGCTCATCGTTCAGCGCAAAGTCCATCAGACGCGCTCCAGCTCGCGGGCGATGACGACCCGCTGCACCTGGTTGGTGCCCTCGTAGATCTGGCACGCCTTGGCGTCGCGAACGCGTCGCGCCATCGGATATTCCTCGAGGTAGCCATAACCGCCGAACACCTGCAGGGCGTCGAGCGTGATCTCCATCGCGGCATCCGTGGCAAAGAGCTTGGCCATCGACGCCTCCCTCGTGAAGGGCAGCCCGGCATCGCAGAGTGCCGCCGCCTTCCAGGTCATCCAGCGGGCCGCCCGGATCTTGACG
>VBEQ01000169.1 GCA_005881235.1 Chloroflexota bacterium
AAATGAGCCGGCTGGCTGGCGGACCAATCTGCCGGCGTATGAGCTGCTTGTTTACCGTAATGTCTGGCCGGGAATCGACCTTGCCTTTACCGGAAGGGGAGGGCAGCTCACGTACGAGCTGACGGTCCAGCCGGGCGCCCAGGTCGCCGATATCCGCCTTGCCTACGAAGGCGCGAGACGCCTCTCACTGGATTCGAACGGCAACCTTCTCATCCAGACCGGCGCGGGGGTTCTCACGGACGCGCGGCCCGTCACATACCAGGCAAGCGCAGGCCGGCGGGTGCCCATCGAGAGCCGCTTCGTCCTGGTCGATGGCGTACGCCACGGGTTCAGCGTCGGCAACTACGATGCCGGGCTGCCCCTCGTCATCGATCCGGGTCTCACCTATTCCACCTTCCTCGGCGGAAGCGACTTCGAGCAGACGCAGGCGATCACGGTCGATGCGACGGGCAGCGCCTACGTGACGGGCTACACCGCCTCGACGAACTTCCCGATCGTCCCCAATCCTGGCGCGGCCCAGACTACCTACACCGGCGGCTACGACGCGTTCGTGACCAAGTTGAGCCCCACCGGCACCAGTTTTCTCTACTCAACCTATCTGGGCGGAAGCGCCTTCGATGAGGGCTACGGGATCGCCGTTGATTCGGCCGGCGATGCGTACGTGGCGGGGACGACCTCGTCGACGAACTTCCCGACCACTCCGGGCGCCTTTCAGACCGTCGCCAGGAATGCCGACGCGTTCGTGACGAAGCTCAACCCGACCGGTACCACGCTGCTGTACTCCACCCGCCTGGGTGGAGGTGGCGGCGAGCAAGCCTTCGCGATCGCGATCGACGCCACGGGCAGCGCCTATGCCACCGGCACCACCTGCTTCTCAACCAACTTCCCGACCACCCCCGGGGCTTACCAGACGACCCGCATCGGCAGCTGCGATGTCTTCGTGACCAAGATCAACCCCGCCGGGACGGCCCCGCTCCTCTATTCCACGCTGCTGGGCCGTAGCAGCATCAACGAAGGCTTCGGCATCGCGGTCGATGCCACCCTCAACGCGTACATCGCCGGCCTCGCGGCGACGAACTTTCCAACCACGCTCGGCGCGCCGCAGACGACTTATGGAGGTGGCAACTCCGACGCATTCGTCACCAAGCTGAACGCCACCGGCTCTGCCCTCCTCTACTCCACCTACCTGGGCGGCAGCAGCGCCGACCAGGCCCAGGGCATCGCCATCGATGCCACGGGCAACGCGTATGCCAGCGGCTATACCAGCTCGACCAACTTCCCGACCACCGCTGGCGCCGCCCAGACCACCTATGGGGGCGGATCGCACGACGCGTTCATGACCAAGGTGAACGCCGTCGGGTCAGCGCCGTTCGCCTATTCCACGTATCTCGGTGGAAGCGCCGACGACTCAGGCTTCGGCATCAGCGTGGACGCGACGGGCAATGCCACCTCCGCCGGCTACACCTACTCAGCGAACTTTCCGACGACGCCGGGTGCATACCAGACAACTCGCCAGGGCCCAACCGACGCATTCGTGACGAAGCTCAACGCCACCGGCACGGCTCGCCTTTATTCGACGTATCTTGGTGGAACCAGCTACGAGTTCGCTTTTGCGGTCGCCGTCGACCCAACCGGCACCTACGTTACCGGTGGGACCTACTCAGCCAACTTCCCGATCGTCCCCAACCCGGGTGCGGCCCAGACCACCTATGCCGGTGCGGGCGACGCGTTCATCACCAAGTTGATCACGGTCGGCTCCCCGACCACGCTGGTTCTGACGCCGCCCGCAGCGACCAACCAGGTGGGCACTCCCCACACGGTGACCGCCACGGTCCGCGACGCCGCGCTCCAACCGGTGCCCGGGGTGACCGTGCGGTTCACCGTGACCGGCGCGAATCCGACCAGCGGTTCGAACGTCACCAACCCGGCCGGTCAGGCGACCTTCACCTATACCGGGACGGTCGCGGGTCTCGACACCATCACCGCCTACGCGGATACGAACAACAACGCCACCCAGGATATGGGTGAGCCGATGGGGGTCGCGACCAAGCTCTGGACACCCGGCCCGCCCGCCACGCTGAGGCTGACGCCGCTAACCGCCGTCAACCAGGTTGGCACGCAGCACTGCGTGACGGCCACGGTCAGGGACGTCTACGGCAATCCCGTACCGAACGTGACGGTCGTGTTCTCGGTGCCGACGTCGGTAGCCACTCATGCCTCACCAGCGAGCGGCTCGGCGACAACGAATTCAGCCGGCCAGGCGCAGTTCTGCTACACCGCATCGCTGCCGGGGATTGATGCGATCGAAGCCTTTGCGGACACGAACGGCAATGGGATGCAGGATCTGACGGCGATTCCACCGGAGCCTTCGGCCGCTGCCAGCAAGATCTGGATTCCACCAGTCAGTTCTGGCACCTGCAAGATCACAAACGCCGGCTCAATCACCGCCATTAACGGCGACCGGGCCACTTTCAGCGGCGAAGTGCACGTCGCCAACGGACAGGCTTTGGGACACGAGGCGTACCAGGACCGCGGACCGCTCGAGCCCGAACAAATCGATTCCACCTCGCTGCTGGCGGCAGTCTGCCCCACCGCGGCCGCGCCGACGGCGATGATTTACGGCCATGCCACCGTTGATGGAATGGGCGACTTCATATTTCTGATCACAGTGACGGATGGCGGCAACGGGGGCAAGAATGACAGCTATGGGATCATCGTCAGCGACGGCTACGTCTCCGGGCAGCAACCTCTCCAGGGCGGCAACATCAACATCCGATAGATTCCGTCCCTCGCCGCGCTCTTAGAGCCACTTGGCATCCTGGTGGATGTGCTGAGAGCGTGACGGACTCGCTTGCTTTAGGCCTGGGTCGGCTGCTCTCGGCGAGGAACCTAGCATGGGACCCGTAACCGCCTTCCGCTCCGCGCGTTCTTGCGCTTGGCATGAACCTCACAGTAGAGCCTATGGCCGATGCTCTTGGCGGCCCCCCACTCCTTGCATGCGGCTGAGACCTGAGGCTTTCGCGAGCTGGTCGGGCGCAGCTGCATGACAACCAAGGCAAGCCATCCGAGCCTTCTGATTGGGATCGTCCTCGCTGCTGATCTGGCCATTGCGGTCCTGGGAATCCGCTCCATCGCGGCGGCACACTCCGCCGAGCCAGTAGCTCAAAACGGCAGACTGGTATGGGCTGAGCAGGACACGCAGCGCACAAGCAACTACTGGCTTCTTGCCATTGGCACTCTGCGAAATCGCTACCGGGTCGAAACCAGCGACTATAGCCCGGATCTTCCTGACTTGCTCGGACTCGTCGGCCAGCCCGTGACTATCTGGACGGACGGGTCATCGCGCAACGTGCTGGGCCTGAGAATCGCGAACCAGACTAGCCTGACGCTGTTTGGGCGGCACCCCGCCCTCCAGCGGATGTGGGGACTCGAGCTCGGCATTTTCCTTGTTGAGATCGCTGTCGTGCCGTGGGCAATTTACCTCTGGGTCCGCCATGCCAGGGGGCGTAGCCGTAAGCCTCCAGGTCAATTTGGAAAATGGAGAAGATCGGAAAGGATGGACGATAGCCTGGACCTGGTTGCCGCGACCGCTGGCTGGGCCTCAGTCGCTGCCTTGGTGTGTGACGTCGCTATCGGGATTACCACGAATGACGGCGTTGTCGGTGGCATGTGGATGATGGCGTATTGGGCAACGGGCGGCCTGCTGCCGGTCGCCGTGGCTGCTCTGGCCTTCTCAAAATGGCCTGGATCAAACCAGGCGGCCACGATTATCGGTGTGTTGGTCGCGATCATGTCAGCAGCCCTGATCTATGTGGCGCCTCTCGTTGCCTTCATTTACCGAGATCTTTCTGGGGCGTAGCGCCGCCCGCTTGCCGTGCGCGATTCGGGCTGTGCGCCTCCCGCTGACGGACTGAAGGCGATGGCTGGGTCGACTGGTCAGGTTTGGCAACAACTGTTACGGACTTTGCCGCTGAGCTTGGCGCAGCTGGCGACCGACCGTTGAGTCAGGTGTTGGCGGATCGCTGAGCAACGGGCAGTACGATGGGGATCGTGAGCGTGATCGACGAGATGGTTTCGAGCAGTAGGGTCCACGCCTGGGCGTACACCACCGCGGGCGAGCACGGCCGCCCCGCCAAAGGCGTGGCCATCGTCGCCTGTATGGATGCGCGCATCAACGTCGAGAGCATGTTTGGCCTTCCGACCGGAGACGCCCACATCATCCGCAACGCCGGG
The DNA here is from genome assembly GCA_005881235.1 of Chloroflexota bacterium. Taxonomy (GTDB): domain Bacteria; phylum Chloroflexota; class Dormibacteria; order CF-121; family CF-121; genus CF-13. The sequence goes on from VBEQ01000169.1 coordinate 4,234, forward strand.
GGCATCGTCACGGACGACGTCCTGCGCTCGCTGCTGATCTCCCAGCGCCTTTTGGGAACGCGCGAGATCCTGCTCTTGCACCACACCGACTGCGGCCTGATGCGCTTCAACGATTCTCAGTTGGTCCCGCAGCTCGAGCGAGAGGCGGGCAGCAAGCTCCCATTCACGCTGGGCGCCTTCACGGACCTGGACGAAGACCTGCGGCGCAGTCTGGCATTAATCCGATCCTTCCGGTTTCTCGTTGCCCGCAACTCGGTGCGAGCATTTGTCTACGACGTCTCAGAGGCCAGCCTGCGCGAAGTGGTCTGACCGGGCGCTCTGGGTTGCCGCCTGCAGCGGCCGTCACCCATGCCGCGAGCTGATCGACCGTAGTTACGCTGCCGCAGGTCCGACACGAGCTCTGTCGGGCCAGCCTTCAACGGTGTCTTCGTGGGGATACCGCCAGACGCTGTGACCGAAGGCGATGGCCGGGTGAGCTGGTCACGTTTGACAACTCTGCTCGATGAATTAGCGGCGGGTCTGTCGGCTCTCGTGGAGCGCCTCCACGCGGTGGTTGGTCTACTCTCCGATTAGCGAGCTCGCGACATGAGACTGCCTTAAAGCAGCCGGCGTGTCTTCAGGTCGAGCAACCTGTCGCGGATCGGCTCGCCGTATTTGGAGACTGCCAGGCGGATATAGGCACGGTCAAGCGCCTCCATTTCGGTAACCTTCGACTCGCGCTCGAACTCGAACCACTGGTCTGTCTGCCGGTTGCCGTCGTAGCCCTCCCAAGGCGGACGGAGTTCGTAAACAATGACACCGGATCCACCCGTGGCACACCATGATTGGTCTGGAGCAATGACTCCGCACGTAACGGCTGGATCGTGGACACCAACGCGGAGGGAGCCATCAATCGCCTCCTCAACGCCACGTCGTAGGAGGTGCGCGGACTCCCAGCGACCGATCAAGGCGTAATCGGCAGTCCGCGCGAGCACCCGGCAGTCCTTGTCCTTGCCCAGGTCCCCTGGCTCCAGCTGCGCATCGGGTGCCCACCAGCGATAATGGCCGCTGCCAAAATCCCAGAACTCCAAAGGCTCACGCACGACTTTGGCGAGCTCACGGTACAGTTTCCATCCCTCCGTCAGATAGCTTCTTTCCGAGGACTCATCGGCAAATCCGGAGTAGCCGGGCGGCATTCCTGACTGCCGAGCCTTCAGGCCCATCCGGGCCCAGTCTTCAATCCGTCGCTTGAGGTCAGGGGGCATGGAGACCGTGTCGAGCGCTTCCGGCTTCTTCTTGTCCAGTTGCCACGGTTCGCCGGTAAGCCGCCACAACGGGCCACCCTCGTGCGGTGTGCCGAAAAGAAGACGCGCTGGGCGTGGCAGGGCAGCAATCGCCGGGTCCGCCTGAAGCTTCGGGTCGCGATAAGCGTCGAGCGAAACCGCAACCGAAAATGGCCTGCCGGCAGTGTCCGCCGTTCCTGCTTCCAGGAGACCACGACGGAATGCATCGGCGAGTTCCTTCCACTTACGGTCGAACTCCGTCTCTACCTGCTTCGGAATGGACAGCAACGGTGCAATGTCCCGCTGCCAATAGCCCCCGTGTTCGCTCAACCAATTCAGCACCCCCAGCACTTCGGCGGTATCGACAAACTCCGGAGGCGGTGTCATGGCCCACTCTTTGAGGCCAGATTTTTGCGTCAGCCGGACAAACCGCAGCCGAGCTTCAGCGTGTTCTTCCGCCTCGATGACGTCGTGGTACGCGAGCGGCGGCTCAACGTGATACTGGCTGGCCTGAAGGCGATACCGTCCACCGCCCAGGGCGGACACCGGTGCACACCAGAGATGAGGCCCCAGCTCAAGCACGACGAGCGTGGGGTCAGCCCTTTCTGTGACTCGAATGAACCGTAGTTGCCCTGCCTTCGTCTCTTCTGCCTCGATGATGTCGTGCCAGAAAAGTGGAGGTTGACATTCCAGGAAGTCGCTTTTCTCAATGACATAACGATGGCCTTCCATGGCAGACAGCGTCACGGTCTGTATGCGGGCGTTCCCGAGCAGGTCAGACACCAAGAGCTGCGATTCTTCGGGCACGGGCCTTGATGCTAAGCCTCTGCGCGAAAAGAGGACCAGGGCGGAGGCGATGACTGGGTCGGTAGGATTCGAACTCAGTACAATGACAAAGCGCGCAGGCCAGATATGACGAGCGCGGACATCCGCCAACGTTTTCTCAACTTCTTCAAAGAGCGGGACCACAAGGTGTTGCCGAGCTCCTCCCTGATCCCGTTCGGCGATCCTACGCTGCTGTTCACCAGCGCCGGCATGGTCCAGTTCAAACCGTACTTTCTGGGCCAGTCGAAGCCGCCGTACCCGCGCGCAACCACCTGTCAAAAGGTCTTCCGCTCGGTGGACATCGACATCGTCGGCCACGACGGCCACCACCTGACCTTCTTCGAGATGCTGGGCAACTTTTCCTTCGGCGACTATTTCAAAGAGAAGGCAATTCCCTACGCCTGGGAGTTCTTGACGAAAGAGATGAAGCTCGAAAAAGAGCGGCTGTGGGCCGGCATCCACAACGACGACGATGAGAGCTTCGAGATCTGGAAGAAAACCGGAATCCCGCCCGAGCGGATCCGGCGCTTTGGTGACGAGTACAACTTCTGGGCCGCCGGTCCGACCGGGCCGTGCGGACCCGACTCCGAAATCCACTACGACTGGGGCGAGCAGTACGGCTGCGGCCGGCCGGACTGCGGGCCGAACTGCGAGTACTGCGATCGCTTTCTCGAGATCTGGAACCTGGTCTTCATCACGTGGAATCGAGACGAGTCGGGCGTACGCGCACCGCTCCCCAAGAGAGGCATCGACACCGGCATGAGCCTGGAACGGCTGACCTCAGTCGACAACCAGAAGCGATCGCTCTTCGACACGGACGCATTTCAGCCGCTGATCCAGCACTTTGCCGAAGAAGCGGGCAAACCCTATGGCAGCCATCCGGAGAGCGACGTCTCCTACCGCGTTCTCGCCGATCACGCTCGCGGCACCACCATGCTGCTCGCCGACGGGGTCGTCCCCGCCAATGACGGTCGTGGGTACGTCTTGCGGCGCGTGATCCGCCGCGCCATGCTCCATGCCCGGCGGTTGGGTCCGGCGGTTCACCTGTCGTCGGGCGTGCCCCTCGTGGCTCTTTTGGTGGGATCGGTTTACCCCGAGGTCAAAACGCAGGCCGATCGCATTGCCGAGGTGGTCCGATCGGAGGAGGAACGCTTTGGCATCGCCCTGCGCCAGGGGGTTGAGCGCCTGCAGCCGTTGCTCGAGCGCGGAACGCTTAACCCCGAAGAAGTGTTCTACCTGCATGACACGCTCGGCTTTCCCATCGAGCTCACAGCGGAACTGGCAAAGGAGCGAGGGATCGAGGTCGACCTGGAAGCGGTGGCCGCGCTGATGCAGAGCCAACGTGACCGCAGCCGGACCGCGACTAGCAATTTCAGCGCGCCGCTGGCAGGACGGGCGAGCCGCTTCGTCGGCTACGACCGTTTGGAGGCCGACACCTCCGTCACCGACGTCTTCCCGGTTGCCGGCGAGGCTGAGCGGGCTGACGTGTTCCTCGAGGACACTCCCTTCTATGCCGAGCGTGGCGGGCAGACCGCCGACACCGGCTGGCTGAGCTGGAATGAGTCGAAGGCTCGGGTCGTTGACGTACAGCCGCAGGGCGAGGCGATCCGGCATCGCGTCGAGATCCGGCCCGACAAACTGAAGCCCGGCGACCGTGTGCGGGCCGCAGTGGATCAGATGCGACGCCAGGCCATCGCTCGGCATCATTCGGCCACCCACTTATTGCATCGCGCCCTGCGGGACGTGCTCGGCGAGGAGGCAGTCCAGGCCGGCTCCTCGGTGCAGCCCGACTACGCCACCTTCGACTTTCGTTTTCCGCGCGCGCTGACGCCGGAGGAAGTCGATCATGTCTCCGCCCTAGTGAACGAGAAGATCCGCGAGAACCTGGTCCGCCGTGTCGAGGAGCTTCCACTCGAGCAGGCGATCGCCACCGGGGCGGTGGCGCTCTTCGACGAGAAGTACGGCGAGAAGGTTCGCGTCGTTTCCTTCGGCGACTGGGCTCGGGAACTCTGCGGTGGCACCCACGTCGAACGGAGCGGTGAGATCGGCATCGCGCTGATATCCAGCGACCGCAGCATCGGCGCCGGCGTTCGTCGCATCGAGATGCGGGCTGGCGCGGCGGCTGAGCAACAGATTCGGAACGCCGAACGCGTGCTGCGCGAATTAGGCGACATCCTGAGAACGGCGTCCCCGGAGTTGCCTGCCCGGGTCGTAGCCCTGCAGACGGAGGTCAAGCGCCTCGAGAAAGACGCCGCGAACCTTCGCCAACGGCTGGCAGCCGGAGGAAGCGCCCAGCTGGAAGAGGCCGAGGTGGATGGCGTCCGCTTGATGCTGCAGCGGGTCGACGACCAGGAAAAGGATCTGCTTCCGTACGCTGACCAGGTGCTCAACCGCGCCAATGGCAACGGCGTGGCGATCGTCATCGCCGGTCGCAATTTTGCCTTCAAGGTCGCGAGCCCGCTTGCCGACCGGCTGCCTGCGAACGATCTGATCCAAGCGTTCCGCAAGGTCGCGGGGGGGAAGGGCGGCGGCCGCGGCCAGGTCGGTCAGGGTGGCGGCATCGATCCTAACCGCGTCGATGACGCGTTCAAGTCCGTGCAGGACTACGTGAGGAAGCACCTGAAGCCCCCACCCCGATCCTCCCCCGCAAGCGGGGGAGGGGGTAACCAATGATCAAGATCAAGGACCGCATCAAGCGTCTGCGGCGGGGCGCCGATTACGAGAACTACTACACGGCGCTCGACATCGGGACCGAGTACATCAAGGCCCTCGTCGTCAAGCGCGAAGGCCGCAACGGCATGGTGTTAGGTGCCTCGCGCCAGCGACAGGAGTACGCGGACATGCAGGGGGGCGTCCCCTCGGACATCCAGGGGATCATCGACAGCTGCGACCGCGCGATGTCGCAGGCCGAGGACATGTGCGACACCATCCCGGGGCAGGTTGTGATCGGCATCGCTGGGGAGCTGGTCAAAGGCTTCAGCACGTCGGTCACCGTGCCGCGGGCGGATCCAAATCTCAAGATCAATGAGGTCGAGCTGGTTCAGACCCTGCAACTGGTGCAAAAGCGCGCGCTTCGCGAGGCCAGTCATTCGATGAGCTTGGAGCTCGGGGTTCCGGACGTCAATGTCAAGCTGATCAACTCTGCCATCACCAGCGTGCGCATCGACGGTTTCGCTGTGAACAACCCGATCGACTTCCAGGGCAAGCAGATGGTGATCACCGTGTTCAATACCTTTGCGCCACTCACCCACGTCGGCGCGCTGCAGACGATCGCTTCTGAGCTCGACCTGGAGCTAGTCGCGACCGTCGCCGAGCCGTACGCGATGGCGCGCTGCGCCGCCACCGACGAGGTCTATGACTTCGGCGGGATCTTCATCGACATCGGCGGCGGCACCACCGACATCGCGCTGATTCGGAACGGCGGCATCGAGGGGACCCGGATGTTTCCCCTGGGCGGGCGCGTCTTCACCAAGAAGCTGGCCTCGCGCTTCGGGGTCTCGTTCAATGATGCCGAGGCGATCAAGCTCCGCCATTCCAAGGGCGAGCTCCCGGCCGATCAGGTTGAGAAGGTCCATGCGGTGCTGGCCAGGGACGCCGAGGTGCTGGTCGAGGGAGTGGCGATGACCCTGCAGGAAATGGCCAAGGGCGACCGGCTGCCGACGGCCATCTACCTGGCGGGCGGGGGCAGTGCCCTCCCGGAGGTCAAGGAGCAGCTCAAGGCCTTTTCCTGGGGGGACAAACTCCCGTTCGCCCGGACGCCGACCATCAATCTGCTGCGCCCCGTGGACATCCGGGGCATTTACGATTCGACGGGCCTGCTGCTTGACCAGCAAGACATCACGCCGATGGGGCTGGCTTTCCATGCCATTCAGCAGCAATCTGAAGACCAGGCGCCCCTTTTCGGGCTGATGCGCAAGGTCCTCAAGGCCATGAAAGTCTGAAGAAAACCTGACACCGTAACAACTCGACAATCAGTGACGTTTCCGGTATTAAAGGCAGCGACGTGTTAAAACTGTGAAGACTCTGGCCAAGCTGCTCTACGTCGAAGCCGACGAGGAGATCACCGACCTGGTCGATCGCCTGCGTGATCTCAGTCTCGAAGATGAGGTCACCTTTGTCATCCCGGAGCGTGCCCGGGCACTTCAGAGCGCCATGAGCTTCCGGCTTCTGAAGCGCTACGCCGACAGCTACGGCAAGCGCGTGAACCTGGTGAGCGGCGATCCGCGGCTCCAGGCGATGTCACTGGAGGCCGGCTTTACCGCCTACCCCAACCTGGCCGCGTACGACCGCGGCGGCGAAGTGCACCGCCCGGAACTGGCTGGCGAGCCCACCTCGACAGGCGCGACCCCTATCGCTCCCGCCGCGTCAGCCGTTGCACCGGCAGCCCCACCCAGCAGCCAGCCGATCGCGCCTCAGCGGGGCGTTGCCACCATGGACCGGCCTCGGGAAACGTCCGTCATGTCGGCCCCACCGAAGCAGCAAGCGTCGGCCCCTCGAAAGGCGGCGCCAGCCGGGCCGCCTCTGGGAAGTTACCGGCCATATCTGATCGGGGCCGCGGTCTTGGTGGTCGTCGTGCTGCTGGTCGGCATCCTGTACCTCCCGACGGCAACCGCAACGGTATTTGTTCAAGGGACGCCGATCAAGGCGGACGTCACGCTCCTCGGCGCTCCCGGCACCGCAGCAGGGTCACCTGACCACTTCGCAACGCAAGCGATTCACGCCGAGGAGTCGCAGAATCTGCCCGGCACACCGACGGGTCAGAAGCAGATTGACGCGGCAAAAGCCACTGGACAAGTGACATTCAAGGCATCTTGTTCGGGGTTCATATGCTCCGTCCCGATACGGTCAGGGACTGACGTTAGCACCGGAAGCGGTAAGCATTATCTAACGACGAAGTCAGTGACTGTTCAGTCGACGTTGGTTTCCCAGGGCTCCGTTGACGCCCCCGTGGCGGCCGTCCAGGCCGGTCTTGCGGGCAATACTGAAGTGGACACCATTCGGTACATCAACAACAACAATCCGGATGACTTGCTCTCGGTCGATAACGGCCAAGCGATCACCGGCGGCGCGGATGCGCGCACCGCCACCGTCATCCAGCAGTCGGACATCGACAGCATCAAAGACGTCTACGCGAAGGACGCGCTTCCGCGGGTAACCGACCAGTTGAACGGAAAAGCCCAGGGCAAAAAACTCGTGTTGGTTGGAAATGGCGTGCAAGCCACGGCCAAAGCTGACCACGCGGTCGGCGAGGAGGTGGGCGGCTTTACCGTCGCTATCAAGGTCTCCGGTGACGCTGTCGCCTATGACGAGAAAGTCGTGCAGCAGTTGCTCAAGGGATTCCTCCAGCGCAAAGTCCCCCAGGGCTCGCAGCTGACGACGGATGGAACGAGCCTGAAGTACGATCCCGCCGACGCGACGGCCGACGGTCACATCACCCTGAACGGCCACCTCTCGGGCTTCTACACGCCGATCTTCCTCGAGCCGGCGATCCGCGCACACCTCAAGGGCATGAGTCCCAGCAAGGGGCGCGCCTTCCTTCAGACGCTTCGCAACGTCGTCGACGCCCGCGTGACCCAGTCGCCGTTCGGGTTGCCGTGGCTGCCGCTCTTCAGCTCGCGCATCACGCTCAAGATCCAGGAGGTCTCCAGCAGCAGCGCAAGCCCGTGAGGATCCTCGCGATCGATCCGGGCACGGTCCGGCTCGGTCTCGCGCTCAGTGATCCTTCGGGGACGATCGCCCAACCACTGAGCGTGCTGGCGCGCCGATCGGAAGCCGAGGACCTCAAGGCATTGAATGACCTGGTGGAACGCCACGAGGTTGGACTGATCGTGATTGGGCTGCCGCGGCTGATGAATGGGCGTATCGATGCGGCGGCTCAGCAAGCCCAGGCGTTCGGCGCCAACGTGGCGAAGGCAACTGGGCGGCCAGTAGCATACTGGGACGAACGGCTGACGAGCGTGGCCGCCGAGCGCTATCTGATCGAGCAGGGCAAACGGCGCGGCAAACGGCGCCAGGAGATCGATCGAGTGGCCGCCACGCTATTGTTGCAAGGGTATCTCGACTATCGGGCGGGTCGGGCACCAGGAGGCTGAATGCCAGAGATTCCGGAAGCGAACGGGGAAGTGCAGACCATCGAGCTGGTCAACGAGAAGACCGGCGAAGAGGAAAGCTACGTCGTCCACGACGTCGTGGAGATCGAAGGCGAAACCTACTACGTTCTGCAGGCGGAGGCCGATGAGGAGCGGGTTCTGATCCTTCGCCGCGAAGGGGAATCGCTGGTAACTCTGGACGACGATGAGCACGACCGGGTGGTCGAGCAGCTCGAGGAATTCGAAGAGGAAGATGAGGTCGATGATGACGGCGGTCCGCAACGCTGACTGATCCGAAACGGTCGACCCTGACCGCCGTGGCGCCACGCAAACGCAGCCGTGCTCTCGGCTGCGTGCAGTGGTTCGTGGTCATCCTCTTCCTGCTGCCGGCCGCACTGGGCATCCCGGGCGTCGTCGCGTACAACTGGGTTGACCACCAGCTACATCAGCCCGCGAATCCCGGCAACTCCAAGGTGCGCTTCGTCGTGCCGCCGGGGTCGACCTTTCACGAGGTCGCCGATACGCTGCACCGGACCGGCCTGATCGACTCGGTGACCGTCTTCGACCTGTATGCCCGCTACAAGCACCTGGACCGCAACGTCCAGGCGGGGGCGTATGAGCTGAGCCGCAACCTCAACATGATCCAGATCCTGACCGCCCTGCAGACCGCGATCCCGGAGGAAGTCTTCGTCACCATTCCTGAGGGATACACGATCAAAAAGACGGCGGCCGCGCTGGACGCAGGCGGCCTCATCAAGGGTAGCGACTACATGGCGCTGGCCGTCCGGGGGCAGCTCGACTACGACTTTCTCAAGGACCTGCCCCCAGGCGCCTCACTCGAGGGATTCCTCTTCCCGGATACCTACCTGGTGCCACGGAACGGGACGGCAAAGGACCTGATCAAGCTCCAGCTCGACAACTTCAAGAGGCTCTGGGACGATACGCGAAAGAGCGAGACGGCCCAGCGCAAGCTCAGTCCCCTGCAAATCGTCACTATCGCGTCCATGATCGAGCGCGAAGCGCGCTATCAGGACGACCGGCCCCTGGTGGCCAGCGTGATCTACAACCGGCTGTCGGCGGGGTGGCCGCTGCAGATCGACGCCACCGTGCTCTACGCCAAGGGCATCTGGCAGTCATCCGTGACCAAGGCGGACCGCATGATTCAGTCCCCTTACAACACCTATTTACATACCGGCCTTCCACCTGGACCGATCGCCAACCCAGGCATCAAAGCCATCGATGCCGCGCTCCAACCCGCGAATACCGGGTACTTCTTCTACCTCTCCGACCCCCAGGGTCACAACCACTACGCCAAGACCAACGAAGAGTTCGCCCGCCTCCTCAAGCAGTACGGCCTCGAGTAAGGGCCAGAACCGGCTGCTGCTACTCGGGG
>VBEQ01000170.1 GCA_005881235.1 Chloroflexota bacterium
TTGGGAGTGCTCGTCGGTGCCCGTGAGAAAAAACGTCTCATCGCCGACCAGCCGGTGATAGCGGGCCAGGACATCGGTGCCCACCAGCTCATAGATGAAGCCGAGATGGGGCGCGGCATTCGGGTAGACGATCGCCGTGGTGACGTAGAACTTACTCATTTGGGGCCTTCCAGTCGCTGCCGGCTACCACGACCGTCAGCTCGCCTCGGGGTGGAGATTTCGCGAAGTGCTCCAGGAGCGTCGCCGGCGTTCCACGTAAGAACTCTTCGTGGAGCTTGGTGATCTCCCGCGCCACCACCAGCGAGCGGGGGCCGAGGGCGGACGCCATTATATCCAATGTCTTTACGATCCGATGCGGGGATTCGAAGAAGACGAAGCTTCGCTTGGCCTGCGCGGTCTCGCGGATCAGCCGCTCCAGCTCCCCGCGTTTGCGCGGCAGAAAACCGAGGAAGGTGAATTGGTTGGTGGGCAGGCCGGAGCTCACCAGGGCGGCCAGCACGGCCGAGGGGCCGGGGATCGGCACGACCGGGTAGCCGGCGGCGACGGCGGCGGCCACCAGACGCACGCCCGGGTCCGAGAGCGCCGGCGTGCCCGCGTCGGACACCAGGGCGATGTCGTGCTGCTCGAGACGAGCGACAATGGTTTGCAGCTGGCGCGCCTCGTTCTTCGCGTGCAGGCTGATGAGTTGCTTGCGCAGGCCGAAGTGGGTCAGCAGCTTCATCGTGTGCCGCGTGTCCTCGGCAGCAATCAGTGGCACCGACTCCAGCATGTGCAACGCCCGAAGCGTGATGTCGTCGAGGTTGCCGATGGGGGTGGCGACCATGTAGAGCGTCCCCACCCTAGCCGGCTGACATCAGTGTCCCCAATCGCGCGGGTAGCGGAAGTCACGGTCGATGGTCCGCGACGTCAGCTTGGCGATGAGGGGCAGGCGGCGCTTGTACTGGTTCTCCCGCACCCGGCGGATGATGTCATCGATGAAGGCCTCCTCGAAGCCGAGCTGCTTCAGCTCCTCGACCGAGTAGCGCCGCTCGACCAGGTAGTAGAGGAGCTGGTCGATCATCCGATACTGGAAGCCGAGCTCGGTCTCGTCGGACTGTCCCGCCCACAGATCCGCCGACGGCGCCTTTTGCACGATGGACGTGGGGACGCCAACGGCGTCGGCGAGCTGCCAGACCTGGGTCTTGTAGAGGTCGCCCACGGGGTTGATCGCACTCGCCATATCCCCGTAGATGGTTCCGTAGCCCAATAGGAGCTCGGTCTTGTTGCTGGTCCCGATGACGAGGGCACGCCAAACCCACGACTGGTCATAGAGGATCGACATCCGCTCGCGGGCCATCTTGTTACCGCGCCGCTTCTGGTCGGCGTCCGGAAAATGCGCGAAGTAGGCATCGATCTGGGGACTGATGTCGATCTCGAGGTGCTGGATGCCCAGCTGCTGGACGACTTGAAGCGCGTCGCTCTTGCTCTTGGGGTCACTCGTCTTGTAGGGCATGATCACGGTCAGGACGTTGTCCGCCCCGAGCGCCTCCGCAGCGAGCGTGGCGACCAGGCTGGAGTCGACGCCGCCGCTCAAGCCGAGGACGACTCGCTCGAACCCGACCTTGCGCACCTCGTTGCTGATGAAGCCCACGAGGATGCGGCGGACCAGCTCGGGATTGATCCGCAGCGGCGGAAAGGCAGGCTCAGAAAGGCTTACGGGTGCGCTCATGCAGGACCCGGCGAAGTTCGTTGATGGTCAGCTCGAGCCGCTCGTCGCGCAGCAACGGATTGGCGAGCCGCTCGCGCCGGACGTCCCCCAGATCGAGGTTGGCGAGGACGAGCGCCTCGTCGGCATCTTCCTGCTGCGCGATGATGTCACCGTTGGGCCCGATCACCATCGAGCCTCCCCAGAAGTTCGCGCCGTCCTCGTACCCCACCCGGTTGCAGTAGAGGAAGAAGGTCGTCAGGAACTGAGCGTAGGTGCGGCAGACGAGGCCATATGACTCCGCTGTTCCCAGCCGCTCGTCGGTGGTGACCCCACGCCCGGGGCTGGCCGACGGGCAGATGATCATGTCCACGCCTTCGAGACTCAGGATATAGGCGCTGGAGAGATGCCAGATGTCTTCACAGACCAGTATCCCGGCGCGGCCGAATCCGGTCTTGAAACTGCGAAAGCGATCGCCCCCCGCGAAATAGCGTTGTTCGTCGAACATGCCGTAGGTCGGCAGATACACCTTGCGGTGGACGTGGACAAGCTCCCCCCGGCTGAAATAGAGGCTGGCGTTGAAATAGCGATGGTCGGGCTCTTCGATCACCGCGCCGAGCACCACATCGAGCCCATCCGATAAGCCGCGTAGCTCGTCCATGACGGTGCCCTGGAGCGAGATGGCACTTTCCGCCACGAGGTCCTTGAGGAAATAGCCAGTTAGGCTGAGCTCCGGGAAAACCAGCAGCTCCACGCCCGCGGTAGCCGCTTGTCGCACCCATTGCCGATGGCGCTCGAGATTGCGAGCGCGATCGCCGAGGGCCGGGTCCATCTGAACCAGCCCGACCGCGAGCCGGCTGTCCTTAATCACGCCGGAAGGCGCGGGAGGCCCGCGGCCCTCATACCGCCCGCGGACACCCGGGCAGCGCGGCCGCGGGTGAGCCATTGGGCAATCGCCGGCGCCATCTCCGCGCAGTGACCGAGATGGACGGCGGCGCGCGGCAGGGCGTCGAGGAAGGCCGTGCCATAGGTGCGGTTCGCGATGCGGTGGTCCATCAGGACGACCGCACCACGATCGCTTTGCCGACGGATCAACCGGCCGAACCCCTGCTTGAGGCGAAGGACCGCCTCCGGCAGCGCCAATTGTCCGAAGGGATCGGCGAGCGTTGCGCTCCGAGCCAGTTGCAGTGGATCGCTCGGAACTCTGAAGGGCAACCGGACGATCACGACGCAGGAGAGGGCATCGCCAGGAATGTCGATGCCTTCCCAGAAGCTGCTGCTCCCTAAGAGGATGCTGCGCGGATCCTCCTGGAACTGCCCCAGCAGCTGCCGGCGGGTGCCATCCAGGTTTTGCGCCAGCACCGTCAGATCGCCGCGCGAGGTCCGCACCCGCAACCGGTCGGCAACGTCGCGCAGTTGTTGGTGGGAGGTGAACAGCACCATCGTGCGGCCGTCGATCGCCTCGGCGATTTCGCCAACAACGCTGGCCACCTGATCGAGGAAGGCGACGTCACTGAGATCCTTGAGATCGGTCGGCAGGCAGAGCAGCGCCTGCGACAGGTAGTCGAAGGGTGAGGCGAGCACCATCTCGTGGGTGGCGAGCGCCTCGAGTCCGACCCCGCGCTTGAAGTATTCGAACGAATCGGCCACCGCGAGGGTGGCGGACGTGAAGACCACCGTTTCCTTGTCGGCGAAGGCTCGTGCCTGGAGCTCGCGGCCGGCCGTTGTGGGGGCCGCGTGCACCAGCGGGCGGCCCGAGCGACGCTCGCTTCGGACCCAGTAGAGGCGATCGGGGCGCGGCTGCAACAGCGCCTGGCGGATGAGATCGACCCGCCCCTGGAACTGGGTCACAAAAAGGTCCAGTTCGCGCTGGGCGTACGGGCTGCTCTCCAACGGCAACTGGGCGGCGGCATCATCGAGGGCACGACGGAACCGCATCGCCTGATCGGCGAGCTTGCTGGCCAGCCCAGAGAGCGGCACGACCTCTGACGAGGCCCGGATGAGCGAGTCGAGGACGACCGGTTCCTCGCGCGACGGACGCAGCGGGATTTCCGGCTGTCGCTGCCTCACGATCGCCCGCGCCTCCTGGAAGAAATCGCCCAGCGCCTGTTTCATCTCCGCGGCCGCGGTGCGCACCCCTTCACCCGGCGGGGCGACCGCGGCGCGGAACCAGGTGAGGACGCCGTCGATGCTTTCCAGCACCTCCTCCTCCCCCACCCGCTGGGTCAGCGCGTCGACCGCCGTTTCTTCGAGCTGGTGCGCCTCGTCTACCACCAGGTGCGCGTGCGACGGCAGGACCGATCCCCCGTTGAGCGCGTCGGCGAGGAGCAGCGCGTGGTTGGTCACGATCAGGTCGGCATCCTGCGCCCCTCGCCGGCTGTTCCAGTAGAAACATTGCTGCGTCTTGTAGTTTTCGCAGTGGGCGGCCAGGCAATCGTCCGCCGTCGACGCCGCCCGTAGCCAGAAGAGCTCGTCGAAACCATTGAGCTTGATCTCGGAGCGATCACCATGGCGGGTCTGCGCCAGCCACACCAGCATGCGTAGCTTGAACTTCGCCTCGTCGTGGAACCAGCTGCCGTCGGCGCGCCGGCTGGGCGCGTTGAGGTAACGGTTCCAGCGCCGCAAGCTGACGTAATTGGAGCGGCCCTTCAACAGCGATGCCTTGAAGTCGAACGGCAACCAGCTGCGCATAAAGGGGATATCTTTCGAGAAGAGCTGCTCCTGCAGCGTGATGGTGTTGGTCGCGACCACGACCCGCTCCCCGCTGGCAACGGCATGGTGAACCGCGGGCACCAGGTAGGCGAGCGACTTGCCGGTCCCCGGGCCAGCTTCGACCAGGAGCCGGCCGCCGCGCGCGTAGAGCTGGGCGATGGCCAGCGTCATCTGCAGTTGCGATTCGCGGAGCTCGTAGTCGTCGAGTAAGCCCGCCATGGGACCATCGGGACCGAGCAGGGCGCGGATCGCCTGCGGATCGGTCGAGGGCGTGTCGGGACGTGCCGGCCTTACCGGGGACATCGTCGCCGGAGGCAGGCTATCGATTCCCCTCGAACCGGCACCGCGCGCTTCCTTCAGGAAATAGTGGATCGGGTGCGGCCAGCCCTCGGCCACCTCCACCATCCGGTCCAGCAGCTCTGCCGGGAAGCCGCGCGCAAACTGCCAGAGGTAACGGAACAGCTGTCGCGCGGCGTCCGCATCCGACAACGCCCGATGCGGATGCGGGTGGCTTAGGCCGAGCTGGCGGGAAAGGTGCGGCAGGCTGTGGCTGGGCACGGCCGGCAGCATGATGCGTGCCAGGTCGAGTGTGTCGAACAATGCGTAGGCCGGCTGCGCGTCGCCATCGACCAGGAAGGACAGGTCGAAGGTGCCGCTGTGCGCCACCACCCCACTCGTGCCGACGAAGTCGATCAGCTGCGCCAGGACCTCCTCCGGTCGGGGCGCCGCGGCGACGTCGGCATCTCGGATCCCGGTCAGCTCCTGCACGGCGCGCGGAATGCCGACTTCGGGACGGACCAGTGATTGAAAGGTCGCCAGCACCTCGTCGCCCTGGAAGCGAACCGCCCCCACTTCGATGATCCGATCGAGCCTGGGACTGAGGCCGGTGGTTTCGAGATCGAGAGCAACGAGCGTGCGATCCACTATCGCAATGCTCTCAAATCGGACCACCGCTTACAGCAATTTGGCAGCAAGCTCCGCTAGTTCTGACCTTTGGCCTTTGGTGAGCGTGACGTGGCCGGCCAGCGGGTTGTTCTTGAATTTCTCGATCGCATAGCAGAGGCCGTTGCTCCGGAAATCGAGGTAAGGGTGGTCGATCTGGTTGGGGTCACCGGTAAGGACGATCTTGGTGCCTTCACCGGCACGCGACACGATCGTTTTGACCTCGTGCGGGGTGAGGTTTTGCGCCTCGTCGACAATGATGAACTGTTGCGGGATGCTCCTTCCACGGATGTAAGTGAGCGCTTCCGCCTCGAAGAGGCCCTTGTCCTGGATATGGCGGATCATGTCGGCCGCCATCTGTTCCTTGTAGATGCAGCCCATCAGGTACTCGAGGTTGTCATAGATCGGCTGCATCCAGGGCCGCAGCTTTTCGTCCTTGTCGCCGGGAAGGTAGCCGACGTCTTTGCCCATCGGAATCACCGGGCGCGTGACGAGCAGCCGGCGGTAGCGATGCTGGTCCAGCACCTTGTTGAGCCCGGCCGCCAGCGCCAGTAGCGTTTTCCCGGTGCCGGCCTGGCCGGTCATGGTGACAAAGGGAATCCGATCATCGAGCAGGATGTCGAAGGCGAAGCGCTGACCGAGGTTCTTGGGTTGAATACCCCAGATTTCCTTCTTGATCGCCGCCAGCCCAACCACCTGGCCGGCCGTCGCGTCGTACCGACCCAGCGCGCTCGACTTGGTGCCGTTCACCGACTTGAAGTGCACGAACTGGTTGAAGTAGAGCTGGCCGTTCGAGGGCTGGTAGAGGTTGGTCTTGGTGAAGTTTTCGATGTCGTCCGGCGTCACGGTCAGCGTCGTCATGCCGTCGTAGAGGTCCTCTTCCTTGAGCACCATCTTGTCGGTCTCGTAGTCCTGTGCCTGCAGGTTGAGGGCATCCGCCTTCACCCGGACGTTGATGTCTTTGCTGACCAGGATGACGGGCGTGCCGTTGCTCTCGGCTTTCAGCTGCAGGGTCAGGGCGATGACCTGGTTGTCGGGCTTGCGGGGATCGAGGTCCTCCGGGAGATGCGCGGCGCTTTCGTGGGTCAATTCGACGCGCAGGCTGCCACCATATTTGAGGTCGACCCCTTCGGAGAGTTTTCCCTTGGCGCGCAGCTCGTCGAAATAGTGGGCGATCAAGCGGGCGTGCCGTCCGACCTCGTCCTGGCGGCGCTTTTGACCGTCGACCTCCTCGATCACGATGAGGGGGATCACGATCTCGTTGTCCTCGAAGGAGTAGATCGCATTCGGGTCGTGCAGCAGGACGTTCGTGTCAAGCACATAGATCTTTTTCATCGATTAGGGCCTCCGACACGAACGTAACGCCTCAAACGCTCGTATGGCACGTTCCGCGCCACTCGCGTCGGCCGGCGGGCCGGTGTGTCGAGGACGTAGATCTTCTTCATGCTTCTGCGCGCTGCCGGAGGGACGAGCTCGCGTACTCCCCCTGGTTTTCCAACGGCAGGAGCGCGGCGATCTTTGTCATCAGGTAGTCGGCGCTCTGCTGGTGGTCCATCGGGCTGCCGTCACGATTTCGTTCCGGAAGTTGGAACGGCTCGCCAAAGGCCATGGCGACCTCGGTCCGCCGCGGCAGCACCTTGTGCCGGCCGATGACGTTCTGCGACCCGGTGATCGCGATTGGCACCAGGGGGGCGCCGGAGCGGCGCGCGATGAAGCCGGCACCGGGCTCGGCGCGTAGCAGGCGTGCCGTATCCGATCGGTGACCTTCGGGAAAGAGCACCACGGCCGATCCTTGCTTGAGTAAGGCGAAGGCCCGGCGAAGCGCGGTCCGGTCAGGGGAATGGCGTACCACAGGAAAGGCGTGGTATCCCCGCATGAGCCACGCCCAGCTGCCTTTGAAGAGCTCCGCCTTCGCCATGAACCAGACCGGCCGCGGCGTCCAGGCGCCGATGATTGCCGGGTCGATGGCACCCACGTGGTTGGACACGATCAAGAGCGGTCCGGAGTGCGGCACATTCGCGGTGCCGCGGAGATGAAACTTTGACCCCAGGACGATTCGCGTGAGGAGCCGTGCAAGACCAGTTAGGAAGGAATAGCTCAAAGCGATCAGTGCTTCGGCAAACGGGCCATCACTTCGTCAAAAACCTGACGGACCGACTTGCTCTCAGTCGCGACGATTATAGCATCGGTTGCCGGCCGTAACGGCGCGACTTCGCGCTCTCGGTCGGCGCGGTCTCGCGCCTCGACTTCCTGTTCCAGCACCGCGTCCGGTGTGGCGCTGCCGCGTGCCTGGTCCAACTCGCGGCGCCGCCGGGCGACCCGCTCCGCGGCCGGTGCGGTGAAGAAGAACTTCACATCGGCGTCGGGAAAGATGACGGTTCCGATATCGCGCCCTAGGATCACCACATCCCCCGGTGCCGCGCGCCGCTGCGGCTCGATCAGGAGGCGGCGCACCTCGGGGATTCCCGAAATACGCGAGAGCTCGGCGGCGATGGCCGGATCGTGTGCCGCACCGCTGATATCCACGCCATCGATGGAGACCAGTGGTCCGGCACGACCCACCGAGGGCGACGTGTTGATCTCGATCCGCAGCTTACCCAACATCCCTATCAGTCCAGTCACGTCGTCGGCCGCAATGCTCCGTCGCCGCGCTTCCACAGTAACGGCCCGGTAGAACAAGCCGGTGTCGACCAGGGCGAAGCCGAGGGCGTCCGCCACCATGCGCCCGACGGTCGTCTTTCCCGAGCCCGCTGGGCCGTCGATCGCGATGATCACCCTAGAGTCCCGCCGCGGCCTTCAAGCGAATTACCTCGTCCGCCCGGAGCGGGCGGATGTCGCCTTCGGCAAGGTCACCGAGCTGAAGCCCATCGATGCGCACCCGCTGCAAATCGAGCACGGGATAACCAAGGGCTTGCCACAGGCGGCGCACTTCCCGCTTGCGGCCCTCACGCAACACCATCGACAGCCTGGTCTCGCCGTCGGCGCCATCGAGCACCTGGACCTCCGCCGGCTCGAATCGCTCCCCTCTCACGATCATCCCCTCCGAGAGCCGCCGCAATGCCGCATCATCGGGCCGGCCCCTGACCACGACCCGGTATTCCTTCTCGACATGGTAGCGGGGGTGCATCAGGCGGGCCGCCAGCTCGCCGTCGTCCGTCAGCAGCACCAACCCACGGCTATCGAGATCGAGCCGGCCCACCGGAAAGACGCGGGCACGTCCCGGTGGAAGGTGGTCCACCACGGTCTTCCGGCCGCGGTCGTCGCCGACGCTGGTCAAGACGCCGATCGGCTTGTTGAGTATCAGGTAGGTCGATGTCGAAACCGGTTCGACCGGGCTGCCGCCGAGGGTCACTCGATCGATGCCCGGCGTAACTTGCTGACCCGGAACGGCGGGGACGCCGTTCACGATCACCTGTCCCGCTGCAATCAGCTGGTCGGCCTTGCGCCGAGCCGCCACGCCGGAGCGCGCTAGGAACTGGTTGAGCCGGATTGCGGTAACGGTGGCAGCTCGTTCAGACTGCTCAGTCCCAGGATCTGGAGGAACCGCATCGTCGTGCCAAAGAGGCGAGGCGTGCCCGGCGCCTCGAGTCGGCCGGTCTCCTCGATCAGTCCCTTTTCTTCGAGGCTCTCCAGCACGGCCTCACAGTTGACGCCGCGAATCTCCTCGATGCGCGCGCGTGTGAGCGGCTGGCGGTAGGCGATGATGGCCAGCGTCTCATACGCCGCCGGAGAGAGACGCGACGGGTACTCGGGCCGCAAAACACGGCGGACCACGTCGGCTTGCGCGGGATCGGTCACCAGCTGAAGCTGGTCCTGATGGCGTTGTAGAAAGAGGCCGCGGCCCGCCAGAGCTTCCGTCAGGCTCGTGGCAGCGGCTTCGATGTCGGGCAGGGGCGACTGCAGGATGTCCTGGAGCTCCAGGATCGTGACCGCCCGGTTGAGCGTGAAAAGCACGGCCTCGAGGGCGGCGGCCAGGCCCGTCGTATCCCGCACCTGTGTCGCACCCTCGACCATTGAGCTCATTCTGTTTCCTTCCGCTCCTGTGCGTGCACCGTGATTTCCGCGAAGGCCGAAACCTGAGCCACGCGGGCCTCACCGATTCTAATCAGCTCGAGGAGCGCGAGGAAGGTGACCACCGCTTCCAGCCGCGTGCGCGCGTGCCGAAAGATGGCGCTGAAGTTGAGCTGCGCTTGCCGTGCCAGCATCTGCCGGAGCTCCACGAGTTTTTCGCCGAGCGAGACCTGCTCCATCTCTACCGTGACCTGTCCCGGCGGTGGCAAGCGGTCGAGCACCTGCCGCAAGGCGCTGGCGAGCGCGTCGAGGCTGACCTGGACACGCGCCTGCGGGATCACGTCGGGCTCGAGCAAGCCCGCGAAGGTGAAGCGTCCGCTGGCGTGGCGCCGCATCAGTGACTCGGCGAGCTCCTTGAAGCGCTTGTACTCTTCGAGGCGTCCCTTGATCGCGTCTTCCCAGGCCTGCAGATCGTCCTCCTCCCCCACCGTCGCCTCCGGCATCAGGCCGGCGGCCTTCAGCTGCACCAGCCGGGCGCCGATCACCAGGAACGCGGCCAGCCGGTCGAGCGGCGGCTGCGCCTGCTCGATCGCGCGCAGGTAATCGTCGGTGAGGCTCGCCAGCGAGATCGCCCTGAGGTCGACTTCGGCTCGCTGCGCCAGGGTGAGCAGGAGCTCGATCGGTCCATCGAAGGCGGGGGTTCGTACGACATAGACAGGATCCCGCTCCAGCTCGGCGGTGATCTCGCCCGTCATTCTGTCAGGGTGGCGGGATTTCCCGCCTGTCAATTCCGTCCGTCCGCCCGCTGCAGGCGACGGGTGTCCTCGGATTGCGGATGCGGCGCATGATGCTCGGCGACGATCGTGGCGAGCTCGGCCGCGCCCGCGCTGCGCAGCCGATCCGCGCCCATCTGGGCGTGATCGGCATAGATCCGGTAGCGGCGGGCGAAGGCGGGCCGGGATCGCTGCAACGCCTGCAGCGTCTTTGGGGAGACGGCCCGCAGAAACACCGTCACGCTCCGCTCGATCACCGAGAAATGCGCCGCGGCCTTGCCCAGATCGTGCAGTAGCGCGGCCTGCTGCAGCAGCGGGCTCGGCTGACGCTCGAGATGGATCACCGTCTCGAGCACGTCGAGGCCATGCCGCTGGTCGTTCACGGGCAGCTCGAGGAATAAGGGCGCAAGCGGCCCCAGGATTCGCTCAGCATTCGCGCTTTCCTGCGACGTGACACGAGCCGAGGCGTGTCGCCAGAACTGGCCAATGCGGCGCATCGGCGAGTTGGTCACTCGTCGCCATCGGTGAGCGGTAGGCCCCACCGCAATTTTCGCCGAAGCAGCTCGAAGAAGTTGCGCCCTCCGCTGAATTGGACCAGGTCGACCTGCAGGCCTGGTGCCGCGACCCGCACCTCGGCACCGGGCCGGAGCGCATAGGTCTGCTGGCCGTCGCAGGTGAGGATCGCGGAGGCCGACGGCAGCCGGAGTGCGATGTGCGACTGCTCCGGCAGCACGATCGGGCGGTTGAACAGGCTATGGGGGTTCAGCGGCATGAACACGATCGCGCGCACGTCCGGATGGACGATCGGACCTCCCAGCGACAGCGCGTACCCGGTCGAGCCCGTTGGCGTCGAGACGATCACGCCATCGGCGTCGAACCGGCCCGCCGATTGGTCGTCGACGAATGCCTCGATGCGGATCAAGTTGATCTCGATCCCCTTGTGCACCGTCACGTCGTTGAGGGCGAGAAAGACGCGGTCGTCGACGCGGGCCTCGAGAAGGGCCCGGCGCTGCAGGGTAAAATCCCCGGCCGCCCAGCGGTCGAGCGCCGATCCCTCCTCGCCAAGCTGCACCTGCGTCAGGAAGCCGAGCCGGCCGGCGTTGATGCCCAGGACCGGAATATGCGCGGCCGCCGCCTGCTGAGCCGTCCAGAGCAGGGTACCGTCCCCCCCGATACTGACGATCAAGCGAGTGCCGTTCAGTTCGCCCTCGAGCGCGCCGGGGCGCTCTTCGGCGGTGGCGCAATAGGTCCACACGCGGAAGCCGCGCTGTTCCAGCCGGCGGCGCGCCTCCGTCACCGGGGCACCGCCGATATCGATGCGCGGGTGGCAGACGATGCCGACGGCGTCAGCCATGTCGCCTCAAGAGCAGCAGGAATTCGCGATTCCCCTTGGCGCCCAGGATCGGCGAAGGGATCTCCCCGGCAACCTCGTAGCCCGAGTCGTCGGCGAATTTCCGCAGCCCGATGAGGACCTGGCGGTGCTGGTCGGGGTCGCGCACAACGCCGCCCTTCCCCACCGCGCCTTTACCAACCTCGAACTGCGGCTTGACCAGGGCCACGACGTCGCCGGGCGGGCTGAGGAGTTCGCGGACGCGCGGCAAGACCAGCCGCAGTGAAATGAACGAGACGTCGATCACCGCCAGGTCCGCCGGCACCGGCAACCGATCCAGGTGCCGGATGTTGACCCGCTCCAGCACGGTGACCCGCGGGTCCTGGCGGAGGCTCCAGGCCAGCTGTCCATACCCGACGTCGACCGCGATGACGCGCGTGGCGCCTCGCTGCAACAAGAGGTCCGTGAAGCCCCCGGTCGACGCGCCGACATCGAGGCAGACCCTTCCTGCCGGATCGAGGCCGAAGGCATCGAGCGCGGCCGCGAGCTTGTCGCCGCCTCGGCTGACATAGGTTTTGACACGGTCGAGGTCGATGCTGACATCGGGGTCGACCATCTGATCGGGCCGGTCCGCCAGCGCGCCGCCCACTCGCACCAGCCCGGCACGCACCATGGCCTGAGCGCGCTGCCTCGAGGGCACCAGCCCCTGGGCCACCAGCGCCTGGTCCAGGCGGACGCGGCCCTCGACCATCAGCGCCATATTCCCAGCCCGACAATAATCCCGAGTATCGCTCCGGCGATCACTTCGATCGGCGTGTGTCCGAGCAGCTCGCGCAGCCGCTCCTGCCGAATGCCCTGGTGCCCGATGAAGAGGTCGTCGATCAGCCGATTCAAAATCATCGCTTGCTGGCCGGCCGCCCGCCGCACGCCGGTGGCGTCGTACATCACCACACTGGAAAAGATCAGGCAGACCGCGAAGAGCGCCGATTGCACCCCCTCCAGCCGGCCGACGATCGTCGTCAGGGAGACCACCAGCGCGCTGTGCGAGCTGGGCATCCCACCCGCGGTCGCCAGCCGCCTCACGCTGAAGCGGTGGAGCAGAACGGAATCAAAGATCACCTTGGCAACCTGGGCGATCGCCCAGGCGATCAGGGGGACGACGAAGTACGGGTTTTGAAGAAGCGTCACGGAACCGGCGGACGCCCGCCGGCCGCTGCCAGCTCTTTCAACCGCCGCTCGGCATCATCGAGCAGCTGCGCGCAACGCCGCGCCAGCGCGAGCCCGCGCTCGAAGGTGCGCACCGACTCGGCGAGGTCGTCCTGTTCCTTCCCGAGCAGTTGAACGGTTCGCTCCAGCTCGGCGACGGCCGTCTCGTAATCCATCTGATCGACCTCAGCCATTTCCCTCACCCGTCGCCGCGGGATGCTGGCGGATCTCAGCGTCGGCGGCGATCCGGCCGAGGATGCCATTGACGAACTTGCCGGAGTCGGGACCCCCGAAGGTCTTGGCCAGCTCGATCGACTCGTTGATGGCCGCCTTGAGCGGAACGCTGGGCAGGTAGAGAATCTCGAAGCTCGCGATTCGCAGCAAGGTGCGCTCCACCTTGGCCATCTGGTCGAGACCCCAGTTGCTCGACGCCTGCTTGAGGTCGGCGTCGATCTCGGCCTGGTGCTCCCGGACGCCCTGGATCAGCGTGCGGGCGAAATCCGCCACCTCGGCATCCGCGCGGGACTCGGCCACGTGGTACTTGAGGGACCGTTCCGCGTCGCCGCCGTCGTTCTCGAGCTCGAAGAGCACCTTGAGCGCGAGCTCGCGGGCCAGGTGGCGCCGTCCCACTAGTGCTGCTGCACGGAGGGCCGCCTACGCGTCCTCGGGGAACCTCACGTCGCCGACGAAGACGTTGACCTGGCGGACTTCGAGACCCAGCATCTTATCGATCGCGTCCGCCACCTGCCGTTGAACCTCGGCCGCCACCGTCGGGACGTGCGCGGAGTGATCGACGATGACGAAGAGCTCGAGGTTAAGCGCGTCGTTGCCAAGGTCCACCCGAACTCCTTTGTGCGAGCTGCTGGCGGGCAGGACCCGGTGGCCGTCTCGGGCCTTGGCCTGGTACATGCCGACGATGCCCTGGACCTGGCACGCGGTCAACGAGGCAATGTTGGCGATGACCTCGTTGGCCACCTTGACCGAGCCGAGGGGACGCTC
>VBEQ01000229.1 GCA_005881235.1 Chloroflexota bacterium
GCTTAGGAGACGGCTTCGGTATCCCGCGAGCCCATGCGCGCGGGCTCGCCGCGGTCCTCGGTGTAATCCCGGAGGACCTTCGACCGACTCGGATGCCGCAGCTTGCGCAGCGCGGTCGCCTCGATCTGCCGAATCCGCTCGCGGGTCAGGCCCATGCGGCGCCCAACCTCCTCGAGGGTGCGCGGCTCGTCGTCGACCAGGCCGAAGCGCAGCTGAACGACCCTGCGCTCGCGCGGGCGAAGCGTGGCGAGGATGTCCTCGACCTCGTTGCGGAACATGGCCTCGCTGGCCGCCTCGAGCGGCGCAATGGCCATTTTGTCTTCCACGAAGTCGCCCAGGTGCGAATCCTCTTCCTCGCCGATCGGCGACTCGAGGGACACCGGCTGCTGCGAGATTTTCTTCAGCTCCTGGACCTTGTCGACCGTGATGCCCATGCCATAGGCGAGCTCCTCTTCAGTGGGCTCGCGGCCGAGCTGCTCGAGCAGCGCCCGCGACACGCGCGCCAGCTGGTTGAGGGTATCGACCATATGGACCGGGATGCGGATCGTGCGCGCCTGGTCCGCGATGGCGCGAGTGATCGCCTGGCGGATCCACCAGGTCGCGTAGGTCGAGAACTTGAAGCCACGCTTGTAGTCGAACTTCTCGACGGCGCGCATCAACCCCAGGTTGCCTTCCTGGATCAAGTCGAGGAACGACAGCCCGCGGTTGAGATACTTCTTGGTAACAGAAACCACCAGGCGGAGGTTCGCCTCGGTCAGGTGATGGCGCGCTTCCTCGGATCCGGCCTCCATCTCCTTGGCCAGCTCGACTTCTTGCTTGGCGGTCAGCAGGTTGACGCGGCCGATCTCCTTCAGGTACATCCGGACCGGGTCATCGAGGGCTACCGAAGAGACCACCTCGACTTCGGTGAGGGTTTCCTCCTCGTCGGCATCCTGCTCCGCCTCGCCGTCGGCTGTTACCGAGATCCCCATCTCCTGGAAGACCGCGGCCACCCGAACGAAGCCGTCGGCATTGCCCTCGATCGAGGGGAACGCCTTCATCACGTCGTCAGGGGCCAGGTAGCCTTGATCCTTCCCCTTGAGGATCAGCGCTTCCGCGCTCAATACCAGCGGATCGACTTGGACCCGCGCCTTTACCTTTGTCACCCGGGTTTTGTACCCCAATGGTGACGTATTCAGACAGGGTTCGTCTAGTGTTTCGTTAGTTCGTACCGGGCCGCTATAACCTTTCCCAATAGTCCCCGCTGGCCGTTTCGCCATTTGTGGCGTTTTGCGCCTCCTTAGGCGCCAAAAAGGGCCGGTCAGGCGGCCTTGTCGGCAGCCCCGGGGTGCTCCCATCTCGCGAGCCAGGGGAGCACCTGTTCGGCGATCATCGGCCGGCTGATGAAGTAGCCCTGGGCGAGGTCGCAGCCGAGCGCGACGAGCAGCTCCCAGGTACGCGCATCCTCTACGCCCTCGGCGACGCTCTCCAGCTGCAAGCTGTGCCCCAGCTCGACCGACGCTCGCACGATATTGGCCTGGCTCGCTTCCCCGCCCATTGCCGCGACGAAGGACTTGTCGATCTTGATCTCGTTGATCGGGAGCCGATGCAGGTAGGCGAGCGAGGAGTAGCCGGTGCCGAAGTCATCGACCGCGAGGCGCACACCGAGCTCACGGAGCTGGGACAGGGTCTTGATGGCACGCTCGGGCTCGGTCATGATCAGGCTCTCCGTGATCTCGAGCACCAGCAGGGATGGCGGCGCCTGCGCGGCTTGGACCAGCGTGGCGATCGTCTCCGGAAACTCGGGGTCGACCAGGTCGCGCATCGAAATGTTCACCGACACAGGAATGTAGTGTCCGGCACGTTGCCAGGCGACCGCCTGTTGCAGCGCCGAAGCCAGTACCCACCTTGTCAGCGGCTTGATCAGCCGCGTTTTTTCGGCGAACGGCACAAACTCCATCGGTGGAACCAGCCCGCGCTGAGGATGTTGCCACCGCACCAGAGCCTCGACGCCGGCGAGGCTCCGATCGCGGAGTCTCACCAGCGGCTGGAACTGAAGGAAGAGCTCGCTGTCGTGCTGCAGCGCCTCGCGCAATTCGGCCATCAGGGTAAGGCGGTTGGCGCCCTGCTTTTCATGCTCCGGCGCATATCGGACGAACGTCCCTCGCCCCTGCTTGGCAACGAACAGCGCGATGTCGGCGCGGCGCAGCAGCGAGTCGGCGTCATCGCCGTCATTCGGGAAGATGGCGACACCGATACTGGCGGCGACGTCCAGGTGCTGCCCTTGCACTTCAAACGGGCGCTGCAGGGCGTCGAGCAGTCGAGTGGCCAGGGTGGTAGCCGCCGTCCCATCGGTAGCCGGCAGGAGCACTGCGAACTCGTCTCCCCCGAGCCTGGCTACGAGATCCTGGGCTCGAATCTCGGCCCGAAGCCGCGGCCCAACCTGTTCCAGCAGTCGGTCGCCG
>VBEQ01000230.1 GCA_005881235.1 Chloroflexota bacterium
GCCTTCGAAGGCGGTCTCGACGATCCGCCGGTAGCGTTCTTCACTGGCCCGAAGTTCGAGTGCGGCTTGTTTCGCGGTGCTCATGTCGCGCGAGATGCCGGTGGTCGCGATCACCGTTCCGTGTTCGTCGGTCAGCGGCGCGAGGCTGATGGAGACTTCGACCAGGCGACCATCCTTTCGCCTGCGGACCGTTTCGAGCTGCTCG
>VBEQ01000231.1 GCA_005881235.1 Chloroflexota bacterium
GCTGGCTGATATCGCGCGCGAAGGCACTAAAGACAAACCCGTGCGCGGATGGCGTCGCCCCGATGGAGAGCTCGATTGGAAATTCGTGTCCATCACGATGGATGCCCTCCAACTCGGTGCGCCTGTTGAGAACCGGACCTTCACCGGTCTTAAGGAAGCGAGCGAGACCGAGACCGTGCGCCTCCCGATAACGCTGGGGAATGATGGTATCCGCCACCAACCGGCCGATGGCCTCGGCCTTTTGCCACCCAAAGATGGTTTGCGCCATCGGGTTCCAGTCGGTGATGATCCCGTTCGCGTCCATCGTGATGACTGCGTCGAGGGCAGTATCGAAAATGCTGCTGAGCCGCCGCAGGTACTCGTCCTGCGCTACGTGGGCGGCTCTTCGTTCGGCCGCGGCGCGGACTTCGCGCTCGATGACGGGTCGCAAGCGCGAGAGGTTGCCCTTGAAAACGTAGTCGTGCGCGCCGCCGCGCATGACCGCCACCGCGGCGTCTTCACCGACGGTTCCGGAGACCACGATAAACGGGATATCGAGGTCGCGCTCCTTCAGCATGTCAAGCGCCCGCGGGGCACTGAATTGGGGCAGGCTGTAGTCGGCGAGGATCAGGTCCAGCCCTGAGTCCAGCTTGGCGGCGAATGCCGCCTCGGTATCCACCCGTTCCCAGGCGAAAGCGAGGCCGGCGCGCCGCAGGTGCTCGGCGACCAGCAGGGCGTCATCCGGCCGGTCCTCCAGGATCAGGACGCGCAACATAGACGTATGTATCGGTTCCGGGCGAGAAGGTGCGAAACGTTGCGCCCTCGTCACAAAATTGAGCCGATTCATAGGCAAGCCTAGTCCGGATTACCTAGGCAATTGGCACCTTAGACTTGCTC
>VBEQ01000171.1 GCA_005881235.1 Chloroflexota bacterium
ATTGAAGGGGACGTTGAAGTCGGCGCTCTGCCACCAGGTGAAGTAGGTTTGGTCGAGCTTCTGGCCGCCGAGCACCTGGGACAGGATCACCAGGGAGAAGACGAAGGCCAAGCCGATGCTGCCCGCGCCGACCCATCCGACCACCCGCCGCGGCAGCAGCCGGCCGAGCAGCGCGTTGACCAGGAACCCCGCGAGCGGCGCCAGGAGGACCAGGGGCGCGAGGACGTCCATCGCTCCCTACTCCTTCATCAGGTCGAGCTCGTCGACATCCATCTGCCGGCCGGCGCGATAGACCTGCACGATGATGGCGATCCCAACCACCACTTCGGCTGCCGCGACCGTGATCACGAGGAAGGCGAACACCACGCCGTCGAGGGAGTTGAGGTAGCGGCTCATCGTCGCGAACGCCAGGTTGACGGCGTTGAGCATCAGCTCGATGCACATGAAGACGACCAGCGGGTTGCGACGGACCATGAAGCCGATCGCGCCTAGGGTGAAGACGGCGCCGCTCAGGAGCAGGAAGGTATAGGCGGGAACCGGCATCAGCGGATCCTCCGCATCGCCAGGTAGACGGCGCCGACCGCCGCCACGAGCAGCAGCACCGAGGTCACCTCGACCGGGAAGAGGAACCGGGTATAGAGGGCGGTACCGATGGTCTGCACGTTGCCCGCCGCGGCGATCACCTCGGGGGTGAAGGCGCCGGGACGGCCGGTCAGCCCGCGGTTGAAGAGGAGGGCGGCGAGCAGCGCCGCGAAGATCACCCCGAACACGACGCCGTAGACCCACTCCGTGCCACCCGGACGGAAGCTGATGTCGGCTTCGGGGTTCATGAGCGCGATGATGAAGACGAAGAGCACCATGACCGCGCCGGCGTAGACGATGATCTGGGCCGCGAACAGGAACTGCGCGTTCAACATCAGGAAGAGCACGGCCAGGCCGAGCATGTTGGCGACCAGCGACAGGGCGTTGTACATCGGCTTACGGAACGCCACCACACCGACCGCCGTCACCAATTCCCAGGCCGCCACGATGGCGAACCCGACTACCACTTGCGGGGCACCGCCTGGGCGGACGGGGCGCCAGAGGGACGCGCCGTGTCCTGCAGGCTGGCGGAGAGCGGTTCCAGCATGTCCTCTTTCACGGCGATGAACTTGTCCGGGTGATCGTCCGCGAGGTCATAACGGGGCCCCATGGTGATCGCGTCGTAGGGGCAGGCCTCCTCGCACATGCCGCAGTAGATGCAGCGCAGCAGGTTGATCTCGTAGCGCTTCGCATAGCGCTCGCCGGGTGAGACGCGATGCTCGGGCGTGTTCTCGGCCGCCTCCACCACGATGCAGCCCACCGGGCAGGCGATGGCGCAGAGCTCGCAGCCGACGCACTTCTCGAGGCCGTCGGCGTAGCGGTGCAGGATGTGGCGGCCGCGCTCGCGCGGCGGGACGGGCTTCTGCCGTTCCGGGTACTCGATGGTGACGATGGGCTTGGTGTTGTGCTTGAAGGTTGTCGCCAGGGCACGGGCGATGTAGAGGGGACCGAGAAAGATCTCGCGCAGCGCCATCAGAGTGTGCCCTGGGCGGCCACGACCACGACCGCGGTCACCATCATCATGGCCAGCGACAGTGGGAACAACGATTTCCAGCTCAGGGCCATCAAGCGGTCATACCGCATGCGCGGCAAGGTGGCCCGCAGCCAGACATAGACGTAGAGCAAGGCGACGACCTTCACGAGGAACCACCAGGGGCCCGGAAGGATCCCGAAGGGTCCCCACCAGCCGCCAAGGAAGACGATGGTGGCGACCGAGCTGACGATGATCATGTTGATGTACTCCGCCATGAAGAAGAGCGCGAAGCGCAAGCCCGAGTACTCGGTGTGATAGCCGGCGACGAGCTCGGTCTCGGCTTCGGGGAGATCGAACGGCGCGCGGTTCGTCTCGGCGATGCCGGCGATCAGGTACAGGAAGAAGGCGGGCAGCAGCGGGAGCACGAACCACCAGGTGTGCTGGGCGTTGACGATATCGACCATCCTGACCGAGCCGGCCAGGATGAAAACCGGGACCAGCGAGAGGCCGAGCGCCATCTCATAGCTGATCATCTGGGCGGACGAGCGCAGCGCCCCCAGCATCGAGTACTTGCTATTGGATGCGTAGCCCGCGAGGAAGATGCCGTAGACACCCACCGACGTCACCGCGAAGTACCAGAGGACGCCGATGTTGACGTTCATCACGTACCAGCCGATCGAATGGCCGAAAAGGTTGAGCGCCCCGGGCCCGCTGATCGGAATGATGGCGAAGCTGGCGAGCGCCGCCATGATCGAGATCATCGGCGCCAGCAGGTAAAGAAAGCGGTCGCGGCTCGACGGGGCGCTGCTCGATTTGAAGAACAGCTTCAATCCGTCGGCCGCCGGCTGCAGCAGGCCCCAGGGGCCGACGCGGTTGGGGCCGGGGCGCTGCTGCATGCGGGCCTGGACCTTGCGCTCGAAGAGCGTGAGGTAGGCGAAGCCGGTCAGCAGCGCGCCGATCACGATCACCGCTTTGATCAGCGTCTCGACGACGACGTCGAGGGTCATCGCGATTCGCTCCAGAGCACCCGCGCGCCCTCGTTGACCGCGCGATATGGTGGCAGCGCGCGAACCAGGTCGCCCGTGATCGCCTCCACGCTTTCGTAATCCCAGCTGGCGCCAAGATGGTTGGCGATTTCCTGGAAGACGCGCCAGTCCTCACGAACCCAGGCGGCATCGATACCCTTGAGGATCCGCTGCACCCGTCCTTCCATGTTGGTCACGGTGCCATCCTTTTCGGTAAAGGCGTGGCCCGGGATGATGACGTGGGCGACCTCGTCGAGGGGCGAGGCCTTGAAGCGGTGGAAGATCAGCAGCGGCAAGCCGGACAGCCACATCGATTCAGCGTCGGTGGGAACAAAGCCGTGCAGCGGGCTCGGCTCGTGCACGTAGAGCGCCTTGACGCCGGCGCCCGGCCATTCCACCCTCCCCTTTCCGGACGTGCCGTTCAGCGAGACGTAGCCGGGGCCGCGCTGCGGCAGGATGCCGAGGTCCTTGGCACCGCGCCCGTTGGGGCCCGCGGTCACGATCAGCCGCCGGACGCTCCCCTTCACCTTCTTCTGCAGCTTCTCCTGCAGCTCGACCGCCGCCTTCTTGTTCGCCTCAGTCGCCAGGATCCCAACAGCTTGCGCCTCCGCTGGGACGGCATCGAGCGCTTTCTTGACGTCGGTCGCGCCGACCTTCGAGACCTGGAGGCCTTTACGCTGGCTCTTGAAGAGGCGCAGGTGAAGCACCGGCGCCGCGTCGATCACGTCCTGGCCGCCCAGCACGACGACGTGGTCGCAACGCTCGATGTCGGCGATGGGCAGCGTCACGTCGTCCGGCTCCGCGTCCTCGAGGGCCGCGCTTCGGTGATCGAGGTTCGGCGATGCGAGCACCTCGCGGAAGAGGCGCTGGAAGAGGAAGAGCTCCTCGTTGCTCGCCGCCGGTGAGGCCCAGCCCGCGACCTGGCCCGAGGCCTTCAGGGCGTCGGCCGTGAACGCGATCACCTCGTCGTAGGTCACCCGTTCGAGCTTGCCGTCGCGCCGGATCTGGGGCCGGTCCTGCCCCGTGCGCTGGAACTGGGGGAAGCTGTAGCGGCCGGCATCGCAGAGCCAGCCGTCATCGACGGCGAGGTTTTCGCGCGACTGGAAGCGCCCGATCCGGTTGTTGCGCGCGTCGAGTTGGATATTGCAGCCCATGCTGCAAGCGGGGCAGACGCTGGCCGTGCGGTCCAGGTCCCAGGGGCGGCTGACGAAGCGATACTGCCGCGAGGTCAGCGCGCCGACCGGGCAGATCTCCGTCCAGTTGCCCTGGTAGTTCGACTGGGCGGGTTCGTCGTTGAAGGTGCCGATGATGGTTTGGACGCCGCGCTGGATGAGCGCCAGCTCGCGTTCCCCCGAGATCTCCTCGCTGAACCGCGTGCAGCGCCAGCAGAGGATGCAGCGCTCGCGGTCGAGGACGATCTTGTCGGAGAGCGGCACCCCTTTATCGAAATGCGCCTTCTGAAACTCGAAGCGGCTGGCGCCCGGACCGTATTGAAAGGTCTGGTCCTGCAGCGGGCACTCGCCGCCCTTGTCGCAGATGGGGCAGTCGAGGGGGTGATTGATGAGGAGAAACTCGAGCACGCCCTTCTGGTACTTGCCGACCTGTTCCGTCGTCGTCTTGACGACCATGCCCTCGGCGACGTAGACGGCGCAGGCTGGTTGCAGCTTCGGCATCTTCTCCACTTCGACCAGGCACATGCGGCAGACGGCGACCGGCGCCATCTTCGGGTGCGAGCAGAAAATCGGGATGTCGATGTTGATCGCTTTGGCGGCGTCGAGGATCAGGGTGCCCTTGGGCACGGTGACGGACTGCCCGTCGATCGTGAGCGTGACCTGGTCGGTCTGCACCGTCGCCATCAGGCGACCGCCTCCTGCGCCGTCCTCTTGAAGGGGCATCCCTTTTCCGAGACGTGCTCGAGGAACTCGTCGCGGAAGAACTTGATGACGCTGCGCGGGAACCAGGTCGAGGCATCGCCGAGCGGACAGAAGGAGCGCCCATCGATGCTGTAACCGATGTCGAGCAGCAGGTCGACGTCGGTGGCCTTGGCGTCGCCGGCCTCGAAGCGGTCGAAGAGATTCGACATCCAGAAGGTACCTTCGCGGCAGGGCGTGCACTTGCCGCAGCTCTCGTGGTGGAAGAACTTCACGTAGCGCCGGGCGGCGTCCACCATGCAGGTGGTCTCGTCCATCACGACCATCGCGCCGGCGCCCGCCAGCGAGCCGGCCTTCTGGATCGCATCGAAGTCCAGGCCGACGTCGAGATGCTCGGGGAGTAGCACCATCATCGAGGCGCCCCCCGGCTGAAACGCCTTGAGCTTGCGATTCTTCCAGACGCCGCCGCCGTGCTCCTCGATCAACTCGCGGATTGGCGTGCCGTTCTCCAGCTCGTAGTTACCCGGCCGGTTGACGTGCCCGCTCATGCACCAGACGCGGGTCCCCTTTCCCGTCGGGGTCCCCATCGCACCGAACCAGTCGGCGCCGTTGATGACGATGTGCGGCAGGTTGGCCACGGTCTCGACGTTGTTGACCACCGTCGGCTTCCCGTAGAGGCCCTTGATCGCCGGGAAGGGCGGCTTGAGCCGGGGCTCGCCGCGATAGCCTTCGAGCGAGGTCAGCAATGCGGTCTCCTCGCCGCAAATGTACGCGCCAGCGCCGCGGTGCAGGATGACGTCGATCTCGTAACCCTTGCCGAGGACGTTCTTGCCGAGGTATCCGGCCTGGCGGGCCTCCTCGATGGCGGCCTCCAGCGCCTCGTGCTGCGGCAGGTACTCGCCGCGGATATAGATGAAGGCAAGGTTGCACCCGATTGCGTAGCTGGCGATCAGGATGCCCTCGAGCACCTGGTGCGGGCTCTTCTCCATCAGGTAGCGGTCCTTGAAGCAGCCTGGCTCGCTCTCGTCGGCGTTGCAAACGAGATAGCGCGGATAGACGCCCTTGGGCAGGAAGCTCCACTTGTTGCCGGTGGGGAAACCGGCCCCGCCGCGGCCGCGGAGCCCGCTCTTCTTGACCAGCTCCACCAGCTCGTCGGGCTGCATCTCGAGCGCTTTCTTGAAGCCGGCGTAGCCGCCGGTCCGTTCGTAGACCGCCAGCTGCTCGAGATTCTCGGTGTGAAAGTCCTTGGTGAGAAGCGGCTTGAGTCCCATCAGTTTGCTCGCTTAGGTGATTTACGTCTCAATGGCTCGGTTGCGCTGGCGGACGGGCCTTCACCGCCCGACCGCGAGGGCTTAATGCGGTCGGATGCGTGTTCCGGCCCTGCCGCGCCCTCGCCTGGGGCGACGCCCCGTCGCAGCCGCTGGATGATGGCGTCGATCCGCTCCGGCGTCAGGTTTTCCTCGAAGTGATGATCGACCTGCATCATCGGCGCGCCGCCGCAGGCACCCAGGCACTCGATCGTCGAGTGCCAGGTGATGGCCCCGTCCTTCGTCGTCTGGCCGTCGCGGACCCCCAGCTGCTGGCCGAGGTAGGCCGTCATCTCGTCGGCGCCGCGCAGCATGCAGGGCGCGTTGACGCAGATCACGACATCATGCCGGCCCTCCGGCCGGGTGAGAAACATGGAATAGAAGGATGCGGTCGCCTCGATCAATGAGGGCGGCAGGGCGAGGATCTGCGCGATCTCCCCCATCGCGTCTTTAGTGACGTAACCCTGCTCGTGCTGCACCGCCCAGAGCGCGGGGATGATGGCCGATTGCTTCGACGGGTAGCGCGCCGCCCGCGTCGTGATCTCCTCGATGGTCCCCTTCGCCAGCGCCATCAGCGGTCCACGTCTCCCAGGATGAAGTCCATGCTGCCCATGATGGCGATGACATCCGCCAGCAGGACACCCTGCACCAGTTTCTTCAGCGGCTGGAGATTGCAGAAGGAGGGTGGGCGGACCTTCATCCGATACGGCTTGTTGGTTCCATCGGAGACCAGGTAGAAGCCGAGCTCGCCACGCGGGCTCTCCACGAAGGCGTAGACATCGCCGACCGGACCCTTGAAGCCCTCGCTCACCAGCCGGAAGTGGTGGATGACCGATTCCATACTCTTGCTGAGCTCGCTCCGGGGTGGCAGCGCGACTTTGCGATCGGAGGTGATCCACGGGCCGGCGGGGAGCGTATCGACAACCTGCTGCAAGATCTTCAGGCTCTCGCGCATCTCCTGGACCCGGACGCGGTAGCGATCGTAGCAATCGCCGTTGACGCCCAGCGGAACCTGGAAGTCGTACTGCTCATAACCGCAATACGGGAAAGCCTTGCGGACGTCGTAGTCGACGCCGGAGGCGCGCAACATGGGACCGGTCACTCCCGTCGTGATCGCCTCCTGCGCCGACAGGGCGCCAATCCCCTGGAGGCGCTGGTGCCAGATTGGATTGTCGGTCAGCATCGCCTCGAAGTCATCGATCCTGCCCGGCATGACATCGATGAAGCGCTGCAGCTGCTCGATCCAGCCCTCGGGCAGATCCCAGGCGACACCGCCAACCCGCGTGAAGGAGGTCATCATGCGAACGCCGGAGTACGACTCGTTGAGATCCAGGACCAACTCGCGGTCACGCCAGGCGTAGAAGAAACCGGAGTAGACCCCCAGGTCGAGGCCGGCCGTACCGAGCCACAGCTCGTGGCTCGCGATCCGCGCCAGCTCCATCATCATGACGCGGATCGCCTGCGCCCGAGCCGGGACCTCCACGCCGATCAGCTTTTCGACAGACATCACGAAGCCAACGTTGTTGATGGGCGGCGCCAGGTAATCCATCCGGTCGCTGAAGGTGATGCCCTGGGTGTAGGTCTTCTCCTCGAAGGACTTCTCGAACCCGGTGTGGAGATAGCCGATGTCCGCGTCGGCATCGCGCACGATCTCGCCATCGAGCTTCAGCCGCACCCGAAGCACGCCGTGCGTGCTCGGATGCTGGGGTCCCATGTTGAGCTCGATCCAATCGGTCGGCGGCTCGTGCTCCGGGCCGAACGGTTCCTGGGCAGGGCCCGGGCCGAACGGTTCCTGAGCAGGTCCCGGGCCAAACGGTTCCTGTACGACGCGGGTCTCAGCCACGGATCGCATCGGGCTCCAGCCCCTCGAGCTTCTGGTCGCTGAAGATGACCGGCTCGCCGAACGAGACGTAATCCTTGCGCAGCGGATGGCCTTCCCAGCTCTGCGGCATCAGCAGCCGGCGCAGGTCAGGATGGCCATCGAACTTGATGCCGAGAAGGTCCCAGGTCTCTCGTTCGTGCCAGTTGGCAGCCGGCCACACCTCCGTCATGGTCGGCACGTGCGGCTCGGGCATCGCGGCCGTCGTCTTGATGCGGATGCGGGTCTTGTTGGCCAGCGAGCGCACCTCCCACACGACCGTGAAGCGCGGATCGCGCGCCGGCCAGTCGACCGCCGTCGCGTAGAGGAAGTAGTCGAAGCCCTCTTCATCCCGCAGATAGCGAGCGACCTCCACCACCGAGCTGGGATCGACGACGATGCTCAGGTCGCCGCGGAAGTCCGAGCTCTCTCGCAACGCTTGCGTGAAGCGGTTGCCCAAACGCTGGACGAGCACAGCGGCAGTCAGGCAGGGCGCTTGACCAGCGGCTCACCGCGGATCTTGCGCTGCAGCTTGACGACGGCATCGATCAGAGCCTCCGGCCGCGGCGGGCACCCCGGGAGATAGATGTCGACCGGCACGATCTTGTCCACGCTCTGGACGATCGCGTAGTTGTTGAACATCCCGGCGGAGGACGCGCAGGCACCCATCGCAATCACCCATTTGGGCTCGGGCATCTGGTCGTAGATCTGACGCAGCACCGGCGCCATCTTGATCGACACCCGTCCCGAGACGATCATCAGATCCGCCTGCCGCGGCGACGCACGGAACAGCTCCGAACCAAAGCGCGACAGATCGTGCCGCGGCCCCACCGTTCCCATCATCTCGATCGCGCAGCAGGCGAGTCCGAAGAGCGCCGGCCAGATCGCGCTCGAGCGGCCCCAGTTGATCACTTTGTCGAGCGTGGTGGTGAGAACGTTGTCACCCAGCGCGTTGAGCGGGGTGGGTCCAGCCGCGCGGCCGGTCGGCATCGGGCCGGGTCGAAGCGTCAGCTCCCCCATTCCAGGGCTCCCTTCCGCCAAACGTAGATCAGGGCGACGAGCAGGATGGCGGCGAAGATCCCCATCTCGATGACCCCGAACCAGCGCAGCCCTTTCAGGATGACCGCCCAGGGATAGATGAAGATCGCCTCCACGTCGAAGATGATGAAGAGCATGGCGGTCAGATAAAAGCTGACCGCGAATTTCCGCCGGGCGCCGGAGCGGGGCACGATGCCCGACTCATAGGGAAGATCCTTGGCCGCCGACTGCCGGTGGCCGGCCAGCCAGGGCGGGAAGAAGAGAGCGATGAGGCCAAAAATGAAGACCGCGACTAGGAAAATGAGCAAGGGAAAGTAATCGCTCAGCACGGTACGCGGCTAGTCTAGCAAAGAGGTTTCTGAATACAGACTGGCTAGCGAGCGCGCGCGCCCGAATCAGGTCAGCGCCCTATGGCCGTAGGTCCTCGAGCTCCCAGAGTGCACCCGGGTGGTGCGGAGGCGGGAAGCGACCATCGGGATTTTCCTCCCGAAACTGGCGGGAGTGCTTGCGAAACCCGCAGACGGTGCACGTGTACTGGCCCTCCACCGGGATCGGATCGCCGGGCTTGAACCGGTCGCCGATCCGATACTGCCGACCCGGCTCGGGTCGTGGCGCGGCCTCACCCGGGGACCAGGCGCCGCTGTCCACCCGCGGCCGCGGCGGGACGCCGCCGTTGGCGTCAGGTTTGACCTGAGCGGCCGAGGGTGGCTTGGGGAAGTAGGGCGCCGCTGCCGTCCCTGGTTGACGCGGGTCGCGCGTCCACCCCTGGGCGTTGACCTCACCTAGCCAGCGCTTGAGATAGACACGCGGCTTGACGTCGCTGACGTCGACGATCTCCTCGAAGGGGATGTAGAGGTCGGGCTGGCCCGGGCTGACCACCCGCATGTAGGGCTCGCTCGAAACGAAGAGCGCTTGCGCGGACTGCGGAGGACCCTCGAAGATCTCTTTCACGACACCGAGCTCGCCATCGCGCGCCTCAACCGTGTCGCCCAAGTTGACGACCCACTGGACTACGGGCATAGAGGAACTCCCACAGCCATGGAACCGCGCGTATTGTAAGTGAGATGGTCATCGAGAGGTTCGGGCCGAACACCGCCGAAGTCGAGGCGCTGCTCGACCGCCTTCGCCGGTTGACGCCGCAGGAGTGGGAGCGGGTCGCCGAGGCTGCCCCCGGGGTCGGCGCGGTCCCCGACCTCGAGGTCAAGCAATCGCCGGAGTACTTCAAGGCTCTCGAAGTGGCGACGCGCATCGCCAAGAGCGATGTCTTCCCCGGGTCGGAGTCGGCCTTCTACGACGCGATGAGGACCGCTCAGCTGGTCGCGGATGCGAGCGCGTTTCAACCGTCGACCCGTCCGGAGCCGGCATCGGCCGTGGTCGACGAGCGCCTGCCCCCCGATGCGGAGGCCGAGGCCATCAATCGCATCATGTCGACTGCCTATGAAGAGGAGTCGTGGCGCCGCGTTATGAACGCCTGCATGGTCGCGGCCGGCGCGCTCGTGGTTCGCGATTGGATGACGCCGGGTGTTTATCAGCTGCTCTGGCAGCCGATGCAAATCGGCCGATAGACGAGGCCGATTGCGCTAGCTGACGGTGACCGAGCTGCTCAGGGAGGCGGTGAAGGTACCGTCGGTGGCGCCGAACGTGTAGCTGCCGGCTTTGTCCAGCGTCAGGTCATCGAAGCTCGCCACCCCGCCAACCGCCGCCCTGGTCAGGGTCCCGGACGGCGTCCCACCGGCGGGATTGCTTGCCAGCGAGATGGTGATGCTCTCGGTGCTGGACACGGTATTCCCGAGGCTGTCCTGCACCGTTACCTGAATCGCCGGCGACATCGCCGTCGCGACGGTCGGGTTGGTCGGAAGCTGGGTGAAGGCCAGCTGCGCGGCGGCGCCCGGCTGGACCGTGAAGCTGCTGCTCGTCGCCGAGGTCAGGGACACCCTCGTCGCTGTCAGGGTGTAGCTTCCCGTCTTGTCGACGCTCAGGTCGGTAAAGCTCGCGACACCGTTGACGACGGTTTGCGTCTTGGTCCCCGACAGCGTCGCCCCAGCTGATGACGTCAGCGCGATCGAGACACTGCCGCTGTAGTCGGACACGACATGTGAGCCGTCGCTGACCGCGACCGTCGTCGAGAATGTCGCCCCCGCGACGGGGCCCGACGGCGGCTGCGACGTGACGATCAGCTCCGAAGCGAGGCTCGTCGTGGTCACGGTATCGATGGTTGCTTGCACGGCGGTTCCGTTGACACTGGGAACCTTGAGCTGAACGCGGTAGGTCGCCGAGGGCGTCAGCCCGCCCGCCACCAGGTTGACATCAATCGCAGTGACCTTATCCGGCGCTACCGGAGTCGCGTACGTATGTTGGTCGAGGGGCGCCGCCTGGTTGGTCAGCACGAACTCGCCGGCGGCACCGGTGGCCCACCCCTTGGGATCGATGTGACCATGAACGCGGGCACTCGCCGATCCGATCAGGTCGGACGCGCTGACGGTGACCTGGGGAAGCGCCAACGTTTCCGCGTCGAACGTCGTCGCTAGCGCCGGCTGGGTCATCAGGTTGTGCTGCGGATCGGGGACGCAACTCCGCGCCCCAGTGACAGCCAGTGTGTGGCTGCCGCTGATCGCCAGCGCGGCGGTGATGGGCGCGGCGCCAATCCACGTCCTGGGATCAGCGGTTTGCCAGCCAGTCGCCACCGCAAATGCCACGGGGTTCGGGCTGCTCGTATAGGTGAGATTGGGCTGCAGCGGGTCGGGATTCATGTAGCGGCTGAATGTCAGCGTCGCCTTGGCCAACCCCGTTCCCAGCGACCCGTCGGACCGGACCGAGTCCAGTGGTTGCGTCGTACTCGGCAGGCCCACGACCGCCATGGTGACCGTCGGCCGTTGCGTCGCGAGGGGTGTGACGACGGTAATGCCACCCGAGAGCTGGCCGCTAGGCCCACTGGCCTGGCCCCACCAGTTGTCCTCCGCCTTGGCGCCGAGCGGCGCGTTGATCCCGACGGTGGGAGCGAAATCACTCTGCTTGACCGTCAACGATGTGTCACCCTTGAGCCCGCCCGACTGGATGCTCGAGCAATCGATCGCGACCGCCGCTCCGGCAGTTTTGACTGCCTGGCCCGTGTCGTTGGTGAAGACGTTCCGCCTCAGCACGGCGGGTGCATTCTGGAGGTTGATAGCCACGCCCGTCACATGATCGAACTGGTCATCCGTGATGGCGTCAGTCGAGCCGCTCGCGGTGCTGGCAATCGCGTCGCCCCCGACGTTGCTGAAGGCTACGTTCGTGACCGAGACCAGCGATCCATTGACGACAATCGCATTCCCGGCGATGTCGTGCATCGCGCCCCCCGCGTACTGCAGGGCACCGCCCGTCACCGTCAGTCCGTCATCGAAGCCGATCGTGACGTTGCTGAGCGTCGAGGCACCCGTCACGTTGATGCCGGCCCAGTCGCCGCTTGCCGCGGCAGGGCAGGTCTTCGGCATCCCCGCCCGCTGGATAAATACCGAATCGAAGCCACTGTCGCAGAGCTTGATCGAGGCCCCATCGTTCCCGCTGGTGAAGATCGTATCGGTGGCCGTAAGGACGCCTTTCACGTTGATCGCCCCACCGAGCACCTTGACGGTATCGGCTTTGGCCGTCAGCGCGCCGTCCACCGTGAGGCCGCCGTCAAGCACGTAGCCGAAATGGTCCGCCGGAACAAGAGGGACGGTGAGGGGCGCCGTCACCAAGGTAGTCAGCCAGGTCAGCGGCTGTGTTGCCTCGCCATGCATCACGATCGCGTCGAGGCCATTGCCCGAGCCATGATTTCCCGCCACCCGGCCATCGCCTGCGACGAGCTCGAAGTCCGCCTTGACGCCATTGAGGTAGATCGCCGGGTAGCGGAATGTGGTCGCGGCTCCTCCGCTGTTGCTGACCGTGTTGTCGTTCATCG
Source organism: Chloroflexota bacterium (assembly GCA_005881235.1). Lineage (GTDB taxonomy): Bacteria > Chloroflexota > Dormibacteria > CF-121 > CF-121 > CF-13. Next base: position 12,574 of record VBEQ01000171.1, read on the forward strand.
TCAGTCGATCAGCGCCGAGCAGTTGGATCCCGTAGGTTCCGGCGCTGCTGACCGGGTTCCCGCTGATGATGCTGGGCTGGCCGCCGAGACCGTTGGCGACGATGCCGCCCTTGCCGGTACCACTCACAGACACGCCGGTGACCTTGAGTCGCACACACGGATCCGGCGTGGGCGACGGTGGCGGCGGCGCACAATTGGCCGGACCGAAAAAGCTCGCGATGATCCCGTTGGCGCCAACATTCTGGACCGCACCGCCATCCACCGAGAACGGTGTGTCGAAGCTGCTGATGCCGTCCTTGCTGGCATTCGCGACCGTCGTGTTGGCGACGGTCAGCCTGAAGTTCGGCTCGGAGGTGGCACGGTTCGGACCGCTGTCGAGCGAGATCCCGCTGCTCGCGTAATTGATCAGCGCGTACCTGATATCGCCGGTACCGCGGTCTCCGGCCGCGTTGCTGGCGATGATCAGGCCGCCCCAGTCGCCTGGCGCTGGAATGCAAACGGTGACGAGGACAGAGGGACACGAAACGGCCTTCGCATCCGAGGCCTCAACCGGCGACGCGGCAGGGTTCGGGTTGTCTTTCAGGCTCGTGAAAATTGCGCTCTTGCTCGTCGTCGACCCACCGGGGGTGCTGGTGCCCGTGACGGTCACCGCCCCACCATTGATGGTGATCGGTCCGCCAAGCGATTTGACGACGTCGCCGGAACCAACCAGCAGGTTTCCTCCCTGGAGCGTCAGGGCGCCGTCCAACAAGTATCCGAGGGGATGCGTCGATGTCGCATTGCTCGGCGTGATCCACGCCAGGTCGCGGGTGGCCTTGCCGTCGAACACGACGGCATCCAGGCCGTTGCCGCCACCGACGTTGCCACGAATGTTCCCGGCGAAGTCTGCCGATAGCGCCGGCAGGTAGATCGCGGGGTAACGGCCGGCTCCAGCACCGGGGCCGCCGCCGCTGGCCGCGATGTTGTTATTGCGGAGAACGAGCTGGTCGGCGCTGAGCAGCCGGATGCCATAGGTTCCCGCGCCCTGAATGCGGTTGTCAGTGATCCAGACCGGCTGTCCAGCGAGCGCCTGGCCGAGAATGGCGTCGGCGCTCGTGGACGTGAACCGGTTGCCGCTGAGACGCACCGGAGTGCCCGGAGTTCCGCCACTGAGGTCGACGGTGATGCCATGCGCGCCGCCGCTGATGGACGAGGTCGTCACCGAAATCGCCGTCTTCACGGCATTGATGCCATCGATGGCGCTGGGGCCGATGCTGCTCCCCGACACCACGAGGCCGAAGACCGAGGATCCCGATGTCGACGACGCCCCGCTCGTAATCAGAATGCCCGTGG
>VBEQ01000172.1 GCA_005881235.1 Chloroflexota bacterium
ACAGTAGGAGGCGTTTCTGGCCTCACTATCGGCCTTGGAACGTCGCGCCCTTGCGGAGATGCTCAACCGCGTCTATACCAACCAGGCAGAGGTTCACTCTGCCGAACGTTGATTGCCACGCCGGCCGCGGTAGGGCCGGTCTCGCGAGCTGTTAAGAAGCGATCAAGGCTTCGTCCAGTCGCGCGATCATCTGAATGAGGGCAGATGATCGAGACCATCGGACGAATGCTTAACCTTGCCTAACAGGTACTGCCCGAGGCGGCGAACCGCCTGGCCTGATTCGTGAAACGCAACTACTTGTGCCGAGGCTGCAACTCCTCAACGGCTTGGGGAAGCGTCGTCTCGAAGTCGAGGAGCTTTGCCCATTCGGGCATGATGCTGATTCGCGCCATTCGTGGGTATAAGCCGCGAACCTGCGCGTCGAACCCATCCCACTCCTTTCGGGGAACGTACTTGTGCGAAGCCTCGAGGTAGTCGTCCGGGACGCCATCGACGATCTCCATGGTTGCCGTGCCCCGAACGAGCAAGATTCGTGGCGGCTGGGTTTGAGTGTCAATGGTGAGGGCGACCCTGGGATTAGATCCGAGGCTCCGCACTTTCGGCGCGTTGTCCGGAGTGCACACCACGAACTTCCCCCTTTCCAAACATAGCCAGTCGGGATCACGCGCGGATATCCATCTCGGCCGATGTAGGCCAGGTGAGCCAGAGGAGAGGAGCGCAATAACTCCTGCGCCAGCGGTGTCGCCAGGACCGTGCTTGCCGATTCCCTATCCATACCTCTGAGCCTACCGATTAGTTTCGAGGTTCGGGCGTTCGTAAGGTAGGAATGAACGGCTTAGGTCGGAGGTTGGGATCGGATTGAATATCTCTGACGGGAACGACTGGGGTTCGCGAATTGGGGCGCCGCCCAGGAGATTCGCACAGTCGATCTGCAAAGGCACATGTTCCCGCATGGTAACTGCTGTGGCGACTGCCTGGCGCCGGACTTTAACTCAACTTCGCCTCGACATCAATGGAGCTCATCCCGCACTAGTTCTCTTCTTTAACTCTTCCTCTACTCGTCCACTACAGCATTTCCAGTTCGGATCTCCCAAATCCGCCTCATTTTCATGCTTTAGATCCCGGAATTTCAATTCGACTTGAACTGAACTCCCATTCCTCTTCAACCCGTCATTAACGGAACCCTGTTTCTGAAAATGCCGTAGCCCCTGGCTAGGAAATGCCGCGACCTCGCCGCCGCTTCTGTGCCCGCTCTTCGGCAGGCTGGCGACGGTGAAGCGCCGACATGTTCAGCGAGTTGCTGACTAGTAGCTCTATCAACCAAATCCTGCATGAGCTCGTAGAACCAGATCGCTACGCCCAGGCGTTGCGCGAGATGTTCGATTGGTCGCTCTACGTAGATCCTGCCCGCCCCCGGCAATCTGATTAGGGCGACCTCAGACCGGGTCAGGCTCCTCGTCTTCCCCCCGCGACTGCTCCCAAGACTTCAATGCGGCGGCTCCCCAAGGATGATCGCATACCCGTCGCCCTGTGTTCCTGCCCACTCAACAAGGCTTTGTACGTCTGCGTCGGACAGCATCTGTCGAATTTTCCGCCAAAAGCCTCGCTGAAGCTGCCATTGGTAAATGCGCTCGAGGTTTGACAACGCCACATAATCGTCGTATTCACGATCATCGGGGGTCCGTCCCTCAATGGGAAGTAATTCCTGATTGCCGAGCGATGGTGGCATACGCTGATCCAAGTAACCTCGCACGGCACCCTGAATTGAATCGATATCCAAATTTGGAGGTAGGCGCTCGGGTTGCTGGTCGATAATCCGGAAGATCGACTCCCACAAACCGGCCGACTGCATGTCAGGAAAATCCGGCATGCCCTTTGAAACCAGATCCGTGAGCGTCGCCGTTACACCGGTCGGAAGGCGGCGTGAAACCTCATCGCGAAACTGCCGCCCGAGCTCTTCCAAGCTGACTCCGTGACTACTCTGCGAACCCAGGTCACCAGCATTTAGTCGGGGGAGCTCTTTGGCAATTCGCCTCAGCTGCATTGCGTCTTGGAGACTAACGCCAAGTAGCGGTAGGAACGGCGTCAAAGAGTCTCGTTGGACAATCGCAAGCAACCTCGCCCACCGCTCGTTTTCACTCGGATAGCTGCCTGGAAGCTGCGTGAGACTGCTCACGCCATTAAGGCATGCACAATATCGGCTCTCGTTCGCAGACCTGGGGTTTTGACGAGGAGGCGGTCAGTTACCGCCTCCCCATTTGCCGTATTAGCCGCAGCTGAACTTGTCGAAACTTACGACGATCGTGGGATTGGTCAGCGGATTCAAGATGGTGATGTGGGCGACGTCGTGGAAGCTGAGCGTCGAGCCGTCAGACCCTGTGCCCCTCAGGCTAAAGGTCGCGGTGGTGGTGAAGTTCCTCAGATTTTCGTTGTCGCCGTCCCAGGTCGTGAACTTCCCGCTGAAGCTTGGCTGGCTCGGATCAGCCGGGGCGAAAGCGAACTCACCGGTGGCCGTGAAGGTCTCCCAACCCGTGCCGGCGCCCACCCCCGAGGTCAGGAACGTGGCATGGGCGACACCGTTGTAGGTGATCGTGACTATGCCCGGCGCCCCCGTGCATGGGTTTGAGCTTGGCATTGTCTGCACGGCGTTGTGGAAGGTTTGCGTGAAGTTCACCGCGCCGGCACCATTAGCCGAGACAGGCAACGATAGGGCGAAGAATGCGGCGGCACACGCGGTGATGGACAGAAGCTTCCTCATATTTCCTCCCGACTGACTGAATTGATTGAAATGGACCCGCGGACCGGGCGAGCAGCGATGCTACGCGCTGCGGCCAGCCTACACTCGGCGTCCAAACAATTCAAGGGCGCGGGATCGCAAGAGGCTAAGTCGCCCGCTCCCCGAAAAACCTGTCGCGGTTTGAGGCCGGCTCCGCCGGCGTCGCCTACGGCGTTGCCTTTAAGCACGGCTCTCCATCAGGTGGCATCCCTGGGGCGCACCGAGCCGCTCCCATACAGATGTTCCGACTATGCGGACGTCGGGGGCCAAAACCGCAGGCAGCGGAACCGTAGCCTCTGAGGAGGTTGGCCCGTAGGTTACGTCCAGAGATAAACACGGCACCGCGTAAGCCATCGCAGCGGTCATTGGCGACAGCCAATCTGTGCCCCCATAAGTACGACATATCGAAACCGGGCGTCGGACTGATACCAGCGGTGGTGGCGGAGCGGGCGAGATTCGAACTCGCGAACGGGGTACGCCCGTTACGGCATTTCCAGTGCCGCGCCCTCGACCAGACTAGGCGACCGCTCCGCAGCGAGTCGATTCTATCGGCCGTCCCGACGGCCGGAGCGCCGGCCCTTGCCGGAAGGCCGGCCTTCGAGGTTGAGTGCGGCGTTGATCACCGAAAGGTGGGTCAGAGCCTGAGGGAAGTTACCCAGCAGCTCGCCCGTCTCTGGATCGAATTCCTCAGCGAACAGCCCGAGATCGTTTGCGGACTCGGTCACGCGGCTGAAGAGGGCTTCCGCCTCGTCACGCCGGCCCATCTGGGCCAGGACGTTGACGAGCCACAGCGTGCAGATGATGAAAACGCCCTCGGGCTGGTGGAACTCTGACTTTTCCGGGATGTACCGGTAGAGGAACCCCTTGTAGCTGAGCTTCTCCTGCAGCACCTTCACGGTCGAAACCACGCGCGGATCGGTCGCTGGGAGCATCTCGTACATCGCAACGGCCAGGGCCGTCGCATCGAGGTCCGTGTGACCGAGCGCCTGGGTGAAGGCGCCGATCTCCGAGTCGTAGCCAAGCTCGAGCACCTGGCGCTTGATGGTCTCGCGGGTTCGCCTGACGGCGGCCCGGCGGACCTTGCCCATGCGCAGCGCCGGATCGAGCCGCAACGCGCGGTCGAGCCCAACCCAGAGCATCACCTGCGAGTAGAGGTAGCGGCGCGGCCGACGCCGCGACTCCCAAATGCCGGAGTCTTCCATCTGCCAGTGCTCGAGGATGTAATCCACGACGCTCAGCAAAATCGCACGTCGCGGCTTGGGCAGCTGCTTCCTCGATTGCCACGCCGTGTAGGCGGTCTGGATGAGCTCGCCGTAGATGTCGAGCTGCACCTGTTCGACGGCCGCGTTACCAATCCGGACCGGCTTCGATCCGTTGTAGCCCTCCAGGTCGTTGAGCACAAACTCGGGCACGCGGTCTTCGGCGTCGATCGTGTACATGATCTGGAAGTGCTCAGGGTGACGATCATGGGCCGCGCGGACCCAGCGCAAGAAGCCATCCACTTCGTCCTCAAACCCGAGTTGATGGAGCGCGTTCACCAGGTCGGCGGTGTCGCGGACCCACGTATAGCGGTAGACGTCGTAGGCGCCGCGACGAAGGCGCCGGTCGGCAGGTACTGCATCAGCTTCAGTGCCAACGCCGATCGGTGCAGCGGCTCGTCGAACCGTCCCTGATAGGTCGACGACCGTAGCCAGTCAACCCAGTAGTCGTCCGTCTGATGAAGGTAGGTATGAGCCTCCTCCATCGATATCGGCGCCGGACGCTTGCCGCCCCGCTCCGTGTGATGGAGCATTATGGCGGCGCGCTGACCCGGCATCACGCGTCCGGTGACGGTGGCGACACCATCGTCCAGGCGGAGCGCCGCGCCGTCCGGATACTGGAGGAAGACGGCGCCATCTGTGCCCTCGGCGACGAGCATCCCGGGCCGGATGGGTGATAGGGCCGGCACCTGGCGGCCGTAATCGAAGCGGGGCTTGAACGTGAGTTGCCACGCTGTCGAGCCGGCGACCGGCTGCACCATGCGGATCAAGCGCAGCGACTCAGGTGGTTTCACGCGCTTGCTCTTCGGGGTGATCGGCATCCAGTCGACCACGCGCATGCGCGCGTGGCCGCTCCTCCAGACCGTTTGGATCACGTTCGAGTCGCGCCGGTACTGCCGGTAGTCGAGGGCACCGCCCACCGGCCGAAGCTCGAGGTAGCCGCCTTTGTCCCAATCGAGCAGGCGGCCGAAGATCCAGGGGCTGTCGAAGCGCGGCAGGCACATCCAGTCGATCGATCCCTGTTTGCTGAGCAGCGCCGCCGAGCGCAGGTCGCCGAGCATGCCGTAGTCGGCGATCGGTGGATAGCGGACGTCGCGGTCGCTCATTCAAGCATGTCCTGGCTCGCCGGAATCAGACTCGAGGCGGCTCGTGGAACACCGCGCGGCCGACGCCGAAGCCGATCAGGCCGAGCACCCCGATCACGACCAGCGGAAACCCCAGATGGATGCCAACCAGCGTGAGGCTGATCAGGATTCCCAGCAGGGTGACACAGCCGCTGCAACCCAGACCGAAGTTCATCAGGCTCCGCATCGCGACTACCTTACTTTGGCCAGTGTCTCAACCCCGGTCACCCTTGACGGCCATGAGGTCTACTCCGCGGCAGCGGCGCGGCTTCCGTAAAAGCGGTGCCATAGAACGAGGGACAGCGTCATCCCGAGGACGAGGGCCAGCAAGATGCTGATCTCAATACCCTGCGGGTTCCACTTGAAGTTACCGTTCGGTTCGGCTACCTGGGCGGTGATGACCAGCAGCCGGCGAACGCCGGCGATCAACCCCACGATCAGAAACGGTTCAACGACCAGTTTGCGCTCCTGGATCGTGACGCGAACGGTGTGCAGGAGCTCCGCGATGATGAACAATACGAGGCCCTTGTCGAGCACGAACGTCACGACTTCCTGAGGGGAGGTGGCCTTGTGGAGTTCATCGCCCATCCGGGTGACGACGCTCCAGACCACGAAGATCCCGGCCACGACCAGAAGGCCCGCCACCAACACGTGAATCGCATCTTCGATGAAATCGAACGCCCGCGCGACGACATCATGCGGGCGCCCGCGAGGGCTCTTCAGCGCGTAGCCGGCGTCCTTTCTGGCCATTCGCGTACCGTTTTCATCGTAGACGAGCGTCGGACGGCGAAGGAACTCGATCGATCAGCCGAGGCGCCGCTGCAGCAGGGTCCGCTCGGCCGGATTGGCGGTCAGCTCGAGCGCTCGGGCGAGTGCCGCTCGGCTCTCGGCGACGCGGCCGAGATCCCTGAGCAGCTCGGCGCGCGTCGCGTGGAAGAGGTAGTAGTCATCCAGCACCTCTTGTAAGGCATCAACCTCGGGTAGGGCCGACGCCGCCCCCTCGAGGTAGCGGTGCGCAATAGCGCGGTTGAGTTGGACGATCGGCGAGGGCATCAGCTCGAGAAGGACGTCGTAGAGCGCGACGATTTGGTGCCAGTCCGTCGCCTCCCAGGACCTCGCTTCCGCGTGACATGCCGCGATCGCCGCCTGGAGCTGGTACGGCCCGGACCGCCGCAGCGCGGCGGCGCGTTGCAGGACCACAAGCGCCGTGGCGATCCGCTCCCGGTCCCATTTGCTACGGTCCTGGTCCTGGAGCAGAACCAGGTTGCCTTCCACGTCGAAACGGCTATCCGCGCGCGCCAGGTGCAGCCGCATCAGCGCGAGCAGCCCTAGTGCTTCTGGCTCCTCTGGCATCAGCCGCACCATCAGCCCAGCGAGCCAGACGGCGTCCTCGGCGAGGTCCCGGCGCGATGCCCGCTCTCCTGCTGTCGCGAGGTAGCCCTCATTGAACATCAGGTAGAGCACCGCGAGAACTTCCTCGAGGCGTTCTCCCATGTCCCGCTCGGCGGGGACGCGGTACGGAATCCTCGCCTCCACGATCTTGCGCTTCGCCCGCACGATGCGCTGGGCGATGGTCGCCTCGCTCGTGATGAAGGCGCGCGCAATCTCAATCGTGGTCAGGCCGGCAACCGCCCGCAGCGTGAGCGCCACCTGTGCCTCGCGAGACAACGCGGGATGGCAGCAGGTAAATATCAGGCGAAGCCGGTCGTCACCTTCCGCCGTGTCATCCCTCATTGATGCTCCCTCGAGCAGTGCGAGCTTTTCGCGATAGCGCGCCTGACGTCGGAACTGGTCGATGGCCTTCCGCCGCGCTGTGGTCAACAGCCAGGCCCCGGGCTTGTCCGGAATGCCCTCTTTCGGCCAGTGCTCGACCGCCTCGAGCAGCGCCTCCTGGACGAGCTCCTCGGCCAGGTCGAAATCGCCCAACGCCCGGACCAACGCCGCGGTCAACCGGCCGGTTTCGTCTCGAAACACAGTGGTCAAGGCGGCGTCGGTCGCGGGCCCGTTGTGCGTTATCGCTGCGGCTCGCCTCGATCGACCACCGGACGGACCTCCACCAGCCCACCCGTCGGCCACCCCTTCGCCATCTCGATGGCCTCATCCAGGTCGGCCACCGTGACCTCGGCATAGCCGCCGATCGACTCCTTGCCTTCGATGAAGGGACCGTCGGTCACCACCGGCCTGCCGTTATTGAACTTGACGGTGGTCGCCGTCCGCTCGGGTTGGAGCTCGTGTCCGCCGGTGATCTTGTTCCCGTATTTTTCAAACCACTGGTTGATCGGGGCATAGGCCGCCTGCCTCTGAGCCTCCGGCATCGACTCCCACTGCTTCGCCCGCTCCTTGGTCTCGCCGAACAGCAATACGTATTTCATCGCGTGCGCTCCTCCTTGATGGTCCGCGGCACTCGCCGCTTTGTACAGTACGACGAACGGGCTGGGCCGGGAATCGACAGCTTGTTACGCTGTTAGACGGTGGAAGAGTCCGCTCGCTACGGGGACCGCGTCACCATCCCCGAACCGTATTCCATCGAACACATTCCGTTCGCGGAACGGCACGGCCACAGCCGCCAGTTGCTCTGGCTCTGGCTGGCAGCCAACCTGACGATCGCCGACTACGCGATCGGCTTTGTCCCGGTGGCGCTGGGCCTTTCGGTGGGCCCGGCGATCCTGGCCCTGGCGCTGGGCAATATACTCGGCGGGCTCGTCCTCGCCTGGTCCGCGGCGATGGGACCGGCCGCGGGCTACCCGCAAATGTTCATCGGCCGTCGGGCCTTCGGCCGGATCGGTGGCTACATCCCCGCCGGCCTCAATTGGTTGAGCACGGCCGGCTGGTTCACGGTCAACACGATTCTCGGGGCCTTCGCCATCGAGCTCCTGCTGCCCGGCCTCCCCTTCTGGCTTTCGGCGGCCGTTCTCGTCGTCCTCCAGACGCTGCTCGTGATCTACGGCCACAACCTGATTCAGGAGTTCGAGCGCTACATGGTGCTGATCCTCGGCCTGCTGTTCGCGATCGCGACCGTGATCGCGCTCTCCCATGGCTCGACGATCGCCGCCTGGCATCCGAAGCCGTTGGCTGGCACGCTGACGCTCTTTGCCATCGTGCTCGCTATCTCGTTCTCCTACATCATGAGCTGGTCGCCCTACGCGTCTGACTATTCGCGCTACTTGCCGGAGATCACCTCGCGGTCGTACATCGCGATCTACGTCTTCATCGGCGCCGTCCTGGCCTCGTTCCTCACCGAGGTGGTCGGGCTACTGGTCGCGATCTTGGCGCCCGCGGGCGCCACCCCGATCGCGGCGTTGAAAACCGTTATGGGCGGATTTGGCGCCTTCGCGGTGGTGGCCGTCATCCTGGGCGCAACCACGGCGAACGTCCTCAACCTCTACTCCAACACAATGTCGGCGAAAGTGCTCGACATCCGCCTGCAGCGATGGCACCTGGCCATCATCGGTGGCGCACTTGGCTTCGCGCTCGCTTTGCTCGGCTATCAGAACTTCACCCAGAACTACGAGAACTTTCTGATCGTGCTCGATTACTGGATCATGCCCTGGCTCGCCGTGGTGCTCCTCGACTTCTACGTCTTCGGCCACCGCGAGCCTATGGGGTTCAGCCAGGCCGTACCGGTCAACTGGAACGGTCTCATCGCCTGGCTCATCGGGCTGGCGGTGTCGCTGCTCTTCATCTCGGAGCAATTCCAAGTGTTCGGCCTGAAAGCCCATGGACCGTTAGCCACCTGGTTTGGTGACGCGGACTTTGGATATTTCATCGGCTTCATCATTGCCGGCGTGATATACGTTTTGCTGAACCGCGGGACGGCCCGCAGCGCGAAGCATTAAAGGGAGGCGAGGCTTGGCAAGCAACGAACGCTCGGTCGAGACGACGGCGAGTCCCCAGGCGGCGTGGAAGATCTGGTCGGACACGAGCACCTGGCCGGAGTGGAATCCGGACGTCCAATCGATGACGCTTACGGGCCCGTTCGCGGCGGGCACCACCGGGACGATGCAGACGAAACAGGGCACGCGCGCCGTCCAGCTGACCGAGGTCGTACCGGGGAAGTCGTTCCGCCTGGAGACCACGGTGATTCCCCTGACCCGCTTTGCCTTCGAGTGCAAGGTCTCGCCCGGCTCCGCGGGCACGACCACCCTCAGCCAGGCCGTTGTCGTTGGCGGCCCGCTCGGCGGGCTGGTCGGCGGGATGATGGGCAAACAGATTGCGAACACTTTTCCGGCCCTGCTCCGGGGCCTCGCCCGCAAGGCCGAGACGAGCGAGGGCCGAGGCTAGGGCTCGGCTGTCCTCCGCTCCGGTACGGCCGGCCGGAAGAAGGTGCGGACCGGTTCTGGAAAGCGCTGCAGGATGTCGTCGGGGACCTCGAAACTGATCTCGGCCGCGAACTTGGTGTCGATGAAGCGATCGATCGCGACCTGGATCAACCGCCCAGCGGCATCGATAGGCATGTCGATGGCGGCGAACGCGGCGCTCCGCTTCTGCAGGAACTGGTCCAGGTCGGCGGTCATCTTCCCGGCAAGCCGCCGCAATTCGACCGTTGCCGGCCCGGCATCCATGCTGTCGCGAAACGCGCGGAGTTGTTGACCCTTCAGCTCCCAGAGACGGGTGGTATACGGGGCGACCGCGCCACCGAGCTCGCGCTGCATCGCGCGGATCCGATCGAGGCGTGCGACTCCAACCTGGCGCGCCCAGTGACCGCGGGCGTTGGAGTCCCCCAGCGCGCACGCCCCGTACCAGCGGTGACGCTGCGTCATCGACCGGGTCTCCAGGTGGCGGCACGTCAGCACGGGCTCGAGCGGCTGGTAGAGCGTATCCAGCGGAATGAATTGGCGCGCCTGGAACGCGGGGCAGTCATCGAAGTATTCTGAAAACGGTTTCGGATACGGACACTCGTCATCGGGCCGGCTCATTGCCGGCTAAGTGTAAGCGCCGCGTCGCATCATATAAGTGATGCTGAGTTCGCTCTACCTCGAACATCTCTCTGACTCCGATCTCGCGTTCCTCGGCGCGGCTGGAGAATCCCGTTACGACGTGCGTCGCGCTCCCCTCGAGGCTCTGATCGACAGTCCGCAGACATTCCGCGCACTGTTTACGATGCCCGGCCGAGATCCACTCCTGCGAGGCTCGCCATTCCTCATCTTCGCTGTGCTGGTTCATCGCGTCGTTCGTGACCTCGGGCAAGCCTCCTTCGTCGAAGAATGGGTTGGACCACGGCAGCGCGTCCCCGTCTTCGATACTGGCAGCCTGCGAGACTTTGGCGCTGATCCGCTCCGGCGGTTGTTTCTCGCCGAGTTGCTCGCCTCGTACACGAACGTCGCCAGCGGCAGCACCATGGTCAAGACCACGCGAGGCTGGCGGCGCCGGCGCTTCAGCGAGCTCGATCCGCTCCGCCTGATCGAGCTGGCAGAACTGGTCCCACAAGCGGACCGCCCATCGGTCTACCGCCGGCTTGGTGATCTCTCGCTGTTCTTGACCGGGATCTTTCCCGACTACGCGGGCGAGCGGTTGGTCGCCGAACGCGATCGCCGTCAGCTCGAGCGCGCCCTGGGAGGCGCCGACCGCGAGCGTGCCGAGCGTCACGACGGCGTCTGGCTTCTCGAACAGCTCGGGCGGCGTGCCTACCGGATCGCGCAGCACGGCGCGGACCGACAGACGACGATGGCCGGGGTGCTTGCCGAGGTCAGCGAGAATTTCGCCGCCGCGCGACGTGTCCTGAACTTCTTGACCGACCGCTACCTCTTCCCCATGCGTCGCCAGTGGTTCGGGACCGGGTGATGGCGAGCTGGGCAGAGTTCGCTTCGGCGGAGCCGGCTCTCGCGAGCCGCGTGCAACAACGCTTCGACATCCGCAAACACAAGACGCTGGCGACACTGCGCAAAGATGGATCGCCGCGGATCAGTGGCATCGAGGTGGAGTTCGCGGACGGTGAGCTCTTCGTCGGGATGATGCCCGGCTCGCGCAAGCTCAACGACCTCGAGCGCGATCCCCGTCTCGCGCTGCACAGTCCCACCGATGATCCGTCCCCCGGTGATCCGCGGGGATGGCCCGGCGAGGCAAAGCTCGCTGGTTTCGCGCGCGAGGTCGCCTTCACCAACTCTCCGGTCGAGGGGGGCCGGCGATTCCGGGTTGACATCACTGAGGCCGTCCTGACCCACTTGAATGCGGCTGGGGACCAATTGGTCATCGAGTCCTGGCATCCTGGTGAAGGGGTACAAAGACTCGAACGAACCTGACGACTCGATCGGCCGACCCCCTCGGGTCGGCCGATCCGCTTTAAGTCAGGCCCGTGCCGGCGCGATTACGGCCACCGGCAGGCCGACGGCAATCATGTTGCCTTCCGAGTCCTTGAACCACGCGACCTTCGTCCCGCCAAGATCGGCGATACCATTGACGGTCTTCAGCCCGGGCGTGTCGTACTCTTCGAACTTGACACCCTTGGCCTGGAGGTCCTTGACAGCTTCCGCAACGTCTTCTACCTCGATCGCCAGTTGTGTGTGCGTTCCCGAGGGCTTTCCGCTGCTCGGGAAGACCCCGAAACCGGTGCCTCCCGCCAATGCATAGATGACCCCGCCCGCATCCTCCTGGTTTGGCGTCAACCCCAGCTTGTCTCGATAGAAGGCTTTCGCCCGTTCCATATCCTGCGCCGGAAGCGTCGCCGCCGTCCGTAGTGGTTTGAACATTGCCCACCTCCTGGTGGTCGCGAGCATACCACCCTCGCACGGCACCCACCCGACGGCCTTCAATCAAGTGTTTAATTGACAATGAATGAGCCCCGCCGCCGTCACGCACCCCGTTCGCTCACACAAGGAAGACCGCGAGGAGGCCCTCGTCCGGGCCGCCTTCAACCAGATCGCGGAGCGCGGATTCGAGGGACTGCGCACCCGCGAGGTCGCGGCGGGCGTCGGCCTGAACATCGCGACGCTCCACTATTACTTTCCAACCAAAGAGGCGTTGATCCGCGGCGTGGTCGCGCACGCCATGGACCGCTTTCGCTCGACGCTCGCGCCGCACGGCTCGCCGGCCGACCAGCTTCGAAACCATCTGCGCGCGGTGCGCAAGCTGCTGCGCGATGAACCCGAGGTCGGCGCGGTCATGGGCGAGCTCGCCCTCCGCTCGGCGCGGGATCCCGCCATGGCGCGGATCATGGGTGAGGCGTTCCAGGCCTGGCAGCGAACCCTGCGGGGCTTGCTACAGCGGGCGTCGCGCGACGGCTACCTGGCGCGCGACCTGGATTACGACGACGTGGCGGCCCTGATTATGGCGACGCTCACCAGCATGACGCTTCCCAGCACGGCCTCGGCCGACCGCACCGATCGCGCCTTCAGGCAACTCGAACGGTGGCTCGGCCTGCGCCCAAGCAAGTGATTGATACGTATGCTAGACTGGTGTCAATCACCTGATTGAATTCCCCGGAGGCGCCCCATGATGCCAGCCCATCACATCGATCGTTCGCAAGAGAATACTCGAGTTCCCTTCTTTGTTCCCCTCTTCAATCCAATCGCCCGGCGCCTCCTCGGCGTCGGCGTCCCGATGGGGCCAAACGCCCTTCTCACCGTCCGCGGTCGAACCAGTGGCCTGCCGCGAACCACACCGGTCGCGCTCCTGGTGATCGGCGAGCGCCGCTGGGTGGTCGGGACCTTTGGCGACGTGAACTGGGTGCGAAATCTCCGCGCCGCCGGCGAGGCGACGCTGACCGTCAAAGGCCGGTCCGAGCCGGTTCAGGCGGCGACGCTCAGTCCCCAGGAGGCAGCCAGCTTCTTCAAGGACATTCTTGGTCCGTACGCGCGCCGCACGCCGTTGATCCGATTCGTGCTCAAGCGCGTGCTCGGTGCGGGGCAGTTGCTCTCCGACCCGGATGGCGCCGCGCAGCGCGTAACTGTCTTCGAGTTGCGTCCCCGGTCTAGTACCGGTTCTGACGCGCCGATGACGCAACCGGCGTAGCGACCACCGGCGCGACGTAATCAGGACGGCCCGACTCGTATTGCCCGATGCGCGTGGAGATCTGCGCGATCAGAGACCAGCCGAGGTTCTCGTCGATGCCGTCGACGGCGACCGACAGGACATAAGACGATCGGCCATTGACGATGTAACCGGAGTCGTTCTCCATGCCGTCGAGCGTTCCCACCTTGTGCACCACCGTCGCGCTCGCTGGCAACCCGGCAGGGATCCCGTGCTCGTTCACCGTGTGAGTGAGGAGCGGGAACAGCCACTGCCGCGACGTAGCACCGCCAAGCCGGCCGAGCGCCGCGTTCACCCAGGCGGCCCTCAGGTCATCGGGCGTGGTCGTGTTCGGCACCCAGAGCATCGATGCCGTCATACCGATCGATTTCGCGTAGGCGTTCAGGGCATCGGCACCGCCGAGGTAGCGGACCAGGATACGGGCGGCGGTATTGTCCGAGTAGCGGCCCGCCCGCAGCGACAGCTCGTCGCGTGTGAAGCAGGACCCGAGATCGTAGTCGTCGAACCACCCGTCTTCGGCATCGCCCGGATTGAAACAGAGAACGTCGGCCCCGCGCGCCTGGCCGGACGCGATCTGTTGCGCTTCCGCCATCAGCAGCGGCACCTTGTAGGCGCTGGCGGCCGTGAAGCTGGCGCTGCCGCCGAGGGAGAGCGTGTTCCGACGCGGCCCGCTCAACTCCTGCAGGCTGATCCCCACGCGCGCGCCGCTTCGCGCGGCGATCGCCTCCAGGTCGGTGCGCAGCTGATCGAAGGCGGATGCGGCCAGCACGGTCGAAACGGGAGGCGACGGCGCCGCCGACGGCAGGGCCGGAGCGATCGCCGGCGGCTGACGGCTGGCTGCGGTGGACGGCAACGAGGTGATGTTCTGACTCGCGTAGGCGGCAGTGCCGGCCAGCGTCAGCAGGCACGCCAGCAGCACATAGATGACCGAGCGCAGCAGCACCCGGGCCGGCCCACCCCTCATAGCTACGCCTGAGCCTATCGGCGGTTGCTGAGCGGATCATGTGAGGGCGATGACAAGCCGGTAACGGCTAGGGGGTCGGGTCCGGCACCTCGACCACGACGTGCACCCCGAACGGTGAGCGGTTGTAGGAGGCCGCCACCAGTCCCCCGATCAAGCCGCCGACGAGGGCGGCGAACAGTCCCAGCAGGAGACCGGCGAGGGGAACCACCAGGAACCACGACGACTGTAACCGCTGCAGCAGCGGCACCTGACCTCCGAATGGCAGCAGTTGCTCGGTCACCCCCAGGGTCAGGCTGAGGTCACGCTGCCAGCTGAGGATCGCCCCGGCGAACCAGGCGAGCGCCGCGCCGAGCGCGCAGCCGGCGACCAATCCCAGCGCGAAGCCGGTCCAGCCACCGGCGATGATGGCGGCGCGAACCGAGATCGCCAGGACTCGACCACTCACAGAGTGCATCACGAGACCATGGCCCGGCGCGGTCGGCGGCGCATGAGGAGCAGGGCAAGCAGGATGATGGTCAGGATCGCCAGCGCCACGATCAGCGCATACGCGAGATAGGCGAGGAAGCGAAGGCCCTGCAGCGCCTCCGGCCGTGGCTGCCCAATGGCGGTCGAGACGATCTTCTGCCGAGCGCCCTGCCCCGCCCCGCCGCTGAACAGCTCGGCCGCCTGCAATCCCGCCGGCCTCGGATCGCCATTCGGCGTATAGAGTCCGAAATGCTCGATCTTCAGCCCGGGCCGTTGCGTCCAGTAGTCGTCGAGCGTCCACCACACGGTCGCGCCGACGAAACCGTTCGGGGTGTCATCGAGGTATGGGGCGACCGCCTGGTACGTGTCGGCAAGGATACGCCGCTGTTCCTCCTGCTCCCCGACGGAGTCGGACCAGCGCCCGAACTCGAGGATGATGATCGGCTTTTTCGGAAAGGTGGCATGGGCGACCTGCAGCGCGTGCACCGTACCGGCCCCGGCGTCCGGCCCGTAGAACACCCCGTAATACGTCGTAAAGCCCGCCAGGTCGAGAGGCCGGCTGGTTTGGTCGTCGGGCTGATTCCCATAGGCCGCCTGCCCGGTCAGCCGTGTCCCATCGATCGCGCGATCGAGGTTGTGTAGGCTCGCCAGTGCCTGCTCCCGCTCGCTTCCGCCAGCCGACTCGTTCGCGAGGCCGTGAAAGAGCACGGAGGGATGATTCATGTCGCGAAGGTCCATCTCGCTCAGCATCTGTTGCGGGATGCCGCGGTCCATCGCGATGCCGAAGGTCGCCGGGGTGTAGTGATACAGAGGGATCTCCTCCCAGATCGCGTAACCCAGGCGGTCGGCCAGCATCAACAGCAAGGGGTTCGCGGGATGATGGTCCGCGCGGATCAGCTGCACGTTGGTCGCATTCGCCTTGTCGAGCAGCAGCAGGATATCGTCCGGCGTGACCACGGGGCCGCCCCGAGGCTGGCCGTTGCTGGCCGGATAAACGCGCTCATCGTGCAGCGCGACGCCCGCATATTGCACCGGGTTGCCGTTGAGCAGCAGGCGCGGCGATCTGGCATCGACGGCGATACGGCGAAGGCCGAAGGTCTCGAACAGCTGGTCGACCCGTCGCTCCTGCCAGAAGACCGCCACCTCCAGGACGTAGAGCGCCGGCGACTGCGGCGACCACAGGTCGGCGGCGGTGAGTGAGAACCGGGCATGGACCTGGCTCGTGCCATCACGGCCGAGCTGACCGGCATCCACTCGCTGCGAGGCAATCGGCACCGCACCGGGCGGGATCAGGCTCAGCGGGTCAGGGTTGGTGAGGTTCGAGGGATCGACCGTCGCCGGCAAGATATCGATGCCAATCTGCACCGGCGCGGCGGCACCGCCGCGCTGGTGGACGGTAACGGCAATGTCCGCGCTGTCGAGGTGTGGCACAACGTCGGCGCGCACCGCGTAAACGGCGGGCGTCGCCTCCAACCACACCGGTTGCGTCAGGCCACCGTAGTTCCACCAGTCGGTGAGGCCCCAGGGAACGATGTCCTGGCGCGTGCCCCAGGGCGGATTATCGATACGGACCGCGATGGTATTGATGTCGCCGGCCCCGATGGCGTCCGTGGCGTCGAACGCGAAGGGCGTCGAGCCACCCTCGTGGTAGCCAAGGTAATGGCCGTTGAGCCAGACATCGGCGACGTAGTTGGCCGCGCCGAACTTGAGCGTGACCGTCTGGTTCTGCCACTCCGAGGGGACATCGAAATCTTTTCGGTACCAGGCGCCGTTGCCCGATGCCGAGGGCGGCGGATCGTAGGAGCCGGGCACCTGCACCGTCGCCCAGCGCGTATCGTCGAAGAACGCCTTGTCGCGTCCGGCGGCGTCCGCGATGATCTGATTGAGCGACTGCGAGCGGACGGCGAGAGATAGGTCGTGGTCCATCGCTGTTGTCTGAATCCGCCAGCGACCGCCCAGCTCGAGTCGCCGCCGCGGCTGGAAGGAAAAGGTCGGGACCGGAATACCGTTCTGAAAGGCGATGCGGCTACCGCCGATCGATTTCAGGCTGAGCGTCGGGGCGAGCTCGGCGGCCGCCTCAGGGCTGACGCATGCCGGTAGAGCAAGCCCGAGAACGACGTTAACCAGGACGAAGCCGGCGAACCGGCGGGCACGGCGCAATGAGGTGAATTATGGCCGGAGGCGGCGGCGCGCGATCAGGCGGCGCACGGCGGCGCCACTGTCGAGCTTGAGGGCGGTGCGGGCGGCCCGCCCGCACTCGGCGGCATCGAGGCTGCGCACGATTGCCTTGATGCGCGCGACGGCCGGCGGATGCACGCTCAATTCGTCGATGCCCAGGCCCACCAGGAGCGGAACGGCCCAGAGATCGCTGGCCATCTCGCCGCAGACGCCGACCCAGCGATGGCGCCGGTGCGCGGCCTTCACCACCTGGTCGATCATCCGCAGCAGTGAGGGATGAAGGCTGTCCGCGAGGGGAGCGAGCTCCGGGTTGGTGCGATCGGCGGCAAAGAGATATTGCGTCAGATCGTTGGTGCCGAGGCTGAAGAAGTCGACCTCGGCCGCCAGCAGATCGGCGCCAACGGCCGCCGCCGGCACCTCGATCATGATGCCGACCTGCATTCCGGATCCATCGGCCGCGCTGGGGTTGACATCGCGCCTCGCCTGCTCCAGCAGGGCCTTTGCCTGGCGCACCTCGTCCAGCGTGGAAACCATGGGGAACATGAGGCGAAGCGGGTGCCTCGCCGAAACGCGGAGCGCCGCGCGCAGCTGATCGAGCAGGAGATCCGGTCGCCGCAGGAGCTGCAGCCGCAACCCGCGAACACCCAGCGCCGGGTTGGCTTCGGGGGGTTGGGGAAGCGCCGGCAGCGGCTTGTCGGCTCCCAC
>VBEQ01000173.1 GCA_005881235.1 Chloroflexota bacterium
TCGAGCAGCACCGCCTGACCATCCTCGACCGCTTCGAGCAGGCCGGGAATGCCAACGACCGCGGGCAAGCCCAGGGCTCGAGCCAGGATCGCGGTGTGGGCGGTGGCGCTTCCCTGCTCGGTGGCGAAACCGAGGACGAGGGCGCGATCGAGACCGGCCGTTTGCGAGGGCGCGAGATCCCGCGCCACCACGATCGAGGGCTGCAGCGGTGCCGGCGGCGTACCGCCGGCGCCATGCAAGGCGCGTCGGAGTTGTCCCACCACATCCTCGACATCGGCCGCGCGCGCCTGAAATACGGGATCGGGTGACGCGC
>VBEQ01000174.1 GCA_005881235.1 Chloroflexota bacterium
GACGATCAGGTCGGGATCGGTCGCCTGGCGCCACTCACGGATCTGGCGCTGGATGTCCTCGACCTCGTCGCTGACCACCGCCCGAGCGACGATCTCGCAGGGAACGCGCGCCAGCTCCTCGCTGACCTTCTCTCCACTCTCATCGGCGCGTTCGCCACGCGCCCCCTTGGTACTCACGGTCAGCACGCAGGCACGAAACCCCATCCTATGAAGTCTAGAAGCCCCCACCCTACCCTCCCCAGCACGCGGTGGAGGGAATCAACCGGGGCTAGCCTTCGGCGCGATAGGCGGCGTGCGCGGCGATCGTGCGGCAGAAGTCGGTGACGGCCCCGCCAATGTCCATCAGGTCGTGGTATCCGAACGGAATGCAGTGATCGAAGGGTGGGAAGCGAACCACGGATGAGGCAGGCGCAACGTCCGCGTCGTAAAGTGCCAGCACCGGCCGGCCGCGCCCCAGCAACCATCCGGCCTCGAAGCCAACCCCGGTGCTGCGGCCGGTCATCTCCATGCAGCCGGCGTCCGCCTCGAGCAGCTCGCGGTGCATCATTTCGGCGATCAGCTCGGGGCGGTCGAGGCCGGGCCGGTAGTCCGGATCTGCCACTCGCTCGGCGAGGACGCCGGCGCCGAACTCGCGGAGCGCCCGATGCGCCAGCTGGATCGCCTCGAGGCTGCGGGGACCCAGCTCGCCGCTGACCGCGCGGCCGAGATAGACCTTCACTTCAGCACTCTGGGGACCGGCTTCCGCCTGGGCCACAGGCCGACCATCAGCATGACCATTCCGAGCACGGGATCGAACGGCAGAACGATGCCCCCGAGAAGCGCACTGAGCCAGCGCGGCCGAAAGCGCCGCATGGCGGGATTATCGGACATCGCCGGGCGGCGTGCCGGTCTCCCTCGACGCCAGCGCATCGGCCGGTTCGTCTTCGACATCGAGCGGGTTGTCATCGTCGGGGTGCGCGTCGCCCGCGCCTGGTTCACCCTTCTTACGCCGCGCCGGGCGTTCCGCAGCGAGCGAGCGGACGTCGAGGCCCTGCCGCAGCAGATGAATGCTCTCCAGGAAGGAGAGTCGCTCCACCAGCCAGCCAACGCGGTAATGGACGGCGAACCAGGTTTCGTTGGGCGCGGGGTGACGGTGGCGGCGGCGCCAGCGCCCGACCGCCTCCTTGAAGGTTGGGGCGAAGCCACCCTCGCCGCCGCCGCGTCGATCGGGTCCCGCATTGGCTGGCACGGACGGATTCTATTCCCGCCCGACGCCAAGCCCAACAGGGATCGCCATAATGCCGGAGTGCGACTCAGCGAGATCATGGCGACGGCCAACCGACTTGCCGGCTGTGATCAGACTCCGACCGATTCGCAGGTCTATGTCGACGGTGACGTGCGGCGTGTCTTTGTCGGCATCGACGTCGACCTGGGCGAACTCCTGCTGGCCCGCTCGCTTGGGGCCGACGGCGTCATCGCCCACCACCCGATCGGGTCAAAAGCCCGGCTCGGCCTGCCGTCGGTCATCGAGCGGCACGAAGCCCAGATGCGGGCCGAAGGTATCCCGGCCGAGGTCGCCCGCGAGAAGATGCTCGACCGCCGCCGACCGGTCGCGCATGCCCTGCATACCACCAATTACGACCGCGTGGTGGATGCGGCGCGCCAGCTCAAGATGCCGATCATGAACATCCACCTCGCCGCCGACCTCATCGGGCGGCAGTACTTCATCGACTTCGTCCGTCGGGTCGTCGACGGCGGGAAGACGACTGTTGGCGGTCTGATCGGCGAGCTCAAGACCATCCCGGAGATGGAGGCCTCGCTGGTCCAGCCGGAGCTCTGGCTGGGGCAGGCCGAAAACCCGGTCGGGCGCTGGGTCGTCCAGATGGCGGCCGGAACAAATGGTGGCGCACCGGTCTATCGCACGTATTATGAGCACGGCATCGATACCATCCTGGCAATGCACATCGACGAGCGGGACCTGCGGGAGCTGGAGCAGCTGCAGCGGCCCCAGGCGAACCTCGTGATCACCGGCCACATGCCCAGCGACTCGATCGGGATGAATCGGGTCATCGATGCGCTGGAGGCGCAGGGCCTCGAAGTTATCGCGGGCTCGGGAGTTATACGACCGTAGACCACCACGAGGAGGACCGCTTGGACGCATCAGCACCTCACGCATACGGCAACGAGGCGGAGCGCCGCTACCACCTCCGGCGGCTTGACGACCTGCTCGAAGCGCTGGAGCGGTTGAACCTCGCCGAAGCCAAGACGTTACCCGAGGCCGTCAAAGCCCGAATCGAGAAGGAAGGCATCGTAGTCGAGGACGGGACCAGCTTCAGCCGCCTGATCGAGCTGGTGTGGGCGCAGCAGGAGAAGTACCTCATCGACCTCAAGGCGGACCGGCGCAAGGGATCCCGTCGCGTCGGTGACGGCGTCATGGCCTCGCATCGCGTCCTCGACGCCTTCATCCTGGGGCGCCTTAACATCGCCGGCAAGCGCCGCCGCCGGATGACAGGCTAGGCAGCTTTGTAGCGGCCGAGCTCTTGTTCCAGCTGCTGGATACGGAATAGCAGCTGGTTGATGTAGCGCTCGCGCCCCATCAACCGCGTGTTCATCGACGCGGTCGCCTGGAGTTGCTCCTTGACGCGGTCCCAGCGCCGCACGTTCTGGATCGCCACCGCCGCCTGTTCGGCGAAGGCCTTGAGCTGCTCGAGGTCGCCGGCGGGGATGGGATTGAGGTTGTCGCGATAGACATTGAGGACCCCACTGATCTGGTCCGAGACCTCGACCTCGGATCGGTTCAGCAGCATGCCGTCGTCCATGGCTTCTTGCGCGGTCGACTCGCCGCAGAGCACTGAGATGATGGTCTTGAGTCCGGCTTTCTCAACCGTCTCCACCAGGTTCTTGGGAAGCATCTCCCGGATCGCGGACACCCAGGGTTTGCCCGACCGCATGACGTCTCCCGCGGCGGGCGCTCCCCAGGCGATCGGTTGCTGAACGACCTCGTCCGCGACGCCATGTGAGCCGACGACCTCCAGCTCCAACGTCTTGTGGTTGCGCAACGCCAGCAGGGCCGCCTTTCCCCCCACGAGCTCCTTGGCGCTGGAGAGCACGAACTCGATCACCTGCTTGCTGTCGTTCGCCGTCGACAGCTCGCGGGCCTTGCGGACGAGCGTTGTCAGATGGTCCTCCCGTTGCTTGAGGAGGTCCACCAGCCGCGCATTGATCAACGCATTGGCGGCGTCGGTCGCGACGCGCGCGAGGTTGCGCAGGTCATGGTCGGTGAACGGGTCGCTCGCCGCGCGCGCCAGCGTCAACACGCCCAGACCCTCTTTGCCCGCCAGCAGGGGAACCGCGACAAACGACCGGGGTTGATGCTTCGGATCGGATGCCTTGAAACGCGAGTCCGTCCGGCTGTCGCGCACCAGCACGGGCTCGCGGTGCGACAGCGCCCAGCCAGCAATCCCTTCGCCGACTTTGAAGCGCGACATCTCGCTGATCGCGATCGGGCTGTTGCGAGCGGCCTCAATCTTCAGTTCTTCCTGCAACTCATCGACGAGGGCCAGCGTCCCGCGCTCGAAGCGGACCAGCTCCGAGGCGGCGTCCAGCACGCCGTCCAGGGCTCCGCGCCACTCGACCGACGACGAGAGCCGCTGGGCCGCCTTGATGGTGGCCTGCGAAGTCTTGACGGCTTGCTCCGCCTCGGCCAGCTGCGCGCGAGCCACATCCCAGCGGGCGGACAGCGCATCGAACTCCAGTTGCAGATGGTGGTGCGCGGCCTTCGCCTCGAGCGCCCGCTCCAGGTCCGCCTGGAGCCGACCGTTGGCGCGCTTGAGCTCGTCGGTTGCGGCTAGCAGGCCGTTGATCCGCACCTCAACGGCCTCCTGTTCCACCGTGAGCGCGGCGACCTCCGCGTCGCGGGACGCGATGGTTGCATGCGCCGTGGCGAGCTGCGCGGCGATGCGGTCACGGTCGGCGGTGGCGTTCGCCCGGCTCTTGGTCAGGTCGGCGAGGCGGGTCGTCAGGTCCTGCCGCTCCCGATCCAGTGCCTCATAGGCGGTCTGCAACGTGGCGTGCGAGGCGGCAATGTGCTCCAGCTCCTTGACTCGAGCAGCATGCTGCTCGGCGACGTTGCGCTGCTCGGCAACCTCACTCTCCAGCGCCGCGGTGCGACTCCGCTGCCGGCTGATCTCGTTTTCGGTCTGCTCGAGTAACTTCTGATTCCGCGCGAGCACCCGACCCTGTTGGCGGTGAGCCTTGAGAAGCTCGGCGAGGTCCTGGCGCAGGCGCGCCTGGGTGGCCGTGGCCTCTTCGAACTGCAGCTGCAAGGGGCGCCCGTCGGACGCGGTGTCACCCGCGCGCCGCGCCGGGGCGGACGAGGGGAGCACATTCGGCTGAGCCGGGATGGCCGGGGATGCTTTCGAGGCTACCGGCGGTAACGCCGGCTTATCCCCGGAGTCTCGCCGCCGAGTGAATGACCACCTCGGCATCGGTTAGTCCGCCGTGGCGCCCTGCGCCGCATCGCCGCCGGCGCGGCCGGTCTGTCCCTCGATTACCTGGAGGCCGCTCTGACCGAAGACCTCGGTGGGGAAGTCTTCGCCGTTGGCTTTCAACCTGGGGAGGAGCTTGGGCATAACGCCCGTCCACCGGAACGCCCCCAGGACATTGCCCTCCTCGTCGATGCCGGTCTGGTCGAAGAGACAGATGTCCTGCAGCTGAATCTGGTTGCCGTTGATGCCGGTGATCTCGGAGATATGCGTTACGACGCGGCGCCCGTCGCGCAGCCGGGCCTGCTGTACCAGCAGAGTGATGCCGCCAACGATCTGTTCACGGATGGCCTGGAACGGCAGGTCGGAGCCACCCATGATGACCATGGTCTCGATCCGGTTGATCGCATCCTTCGGACTGTTGGCGTGCACCGTGGTCATGCTTCCGTCGTGGCCGGTGTTCATCGCCTGCAGCATGTCGAGCGTTTCGGCGGCGCGGCATTCCCCGACCACGATGCGGTCGGGCCGCATCCGCAGGGCGTTAACGACAAGGTCCCGGATCGCGATCGCGCCGCGACCTTCGACGTTGGCGCTGCGCGCTTCCAGCGTGACCAGGTTGCGCTGGCGCAGCTGCAGCTCGGCGGTGTCCTCCACCGTCACTACCCGCTCCGTGTCCGGGATGAAGTTGGAGAGGACGTTGAGCGTCGTCGTCTTGCCCGAACCGGTGCCGCCGCTGACCACCATGCTGATCCGCGACCGAACACAGGCCCGGATGAAGTTCGCCATGTCGTGGTTCAGCGTCCCGAAGTTCACCAGGTCCTGGACCTTGTACGGCACACGCGAAAACTTCCGGATGGTGATGCTCGAGCCCTGCACGGCGAGTGGGGGAATCACGATATTGACGCGCGAGCCATCGGGGAGACGGGCGTCGACCATGGGCGAGGACTCGTCGACCCGCCGACCAATCCGCGCGACGATCCGATCGATAACCTTGCGGAGCTCGCGTTCGTTCTCGAAAACCAGCTCGGACTGCGCGATGCGACCTCGGCGCTCGGTGAAGATCGTCTTCGGCCCATTGACCATGATCTCGCTCACCTCGGCGTCCTCCAGCAGGGATTCCAGCGGACCCAGGCCGAGGACGTCATGCAGGATCAGCTCGGCGAGCTCGGCCCGGTCGTGCTTGGTCAGCTTGAGCTTGGCCTCCTCGCAGTACTCGTCGGTGAGCTCTGTGATACGGCGCTGGATGACGTCGCTGCTCACCGCGTCCGAGTTCTGGCCGAGGGCCGCGATCAGACGCTCATGGATCGTCCTCTTGATGACGTCGACATTCGGGATGCGGGCCGCGATGTTCTGCGGCTTGACGACCAGGCTCGACAGACCCGGGACCGGAGCGGACTCGCCCTTGTCCGGCTTCTCCGGAAGCTTGCCTTTGTTGAGTTTGTCAACGAGCAGCATTGGGTCCTCCTGGTTTCGTCGGCAACGCGGGCCGTACCGGGGAGCGTAGCCTGCGCCGGCCCCCCCGCTTATCCGCCGGTCAGCCCCTCTTTGGGCCGAACGGCCGATACCCGGCGCAAGCCTCTCCGTTAGCAAAACGTGCGTTGCGCTTGATTCCGTCGCAGGCCGTTTAGCTGGCCTTGCGCTCCGGAAACTCGTCGAGCAGGCCATGCTGGGTCGCCCACACGGCGGCCTGCGCCCGCGAGCTGAGATTCAGCTTGCTGAGGATATTGGAGATGTGATGCTTGACCGTCTTGTCCGAGAGAAACAGGTCGGCCGCGATCTGCTTGTTGGTCTTGCCGTGCGCGGCCAGCCGTAGCACCCGCTTTTCCTGGTCGGAGAGCGCCGCGCGGGCGACCTCGTCGGTGCTGGCGGCCATTTTTCGGATCCGTTCGAGCACCTTGCGCGTCACCTCGGGATCGAGCAGGGAGCGGCCCTCAGACACGGCGATCACGGCATCGATCAGACCGGCCTTGTTGATCTCTTTCAACAGGTAGCCCGACGCCCCCGCCATGATCGACTCGTAGACCGCATCCTCGTCGGCATAGGAGGTCAGCATGATCACCTTGCTCCCCAGGTTGCGCCCCAGGATCTCGCGGCAGGCATCGATCCCACTTCCGCCCGGCATCCGGACATCGAGCAGAACGACGTCGGGACGCAGCAGCGCGGCCTGGTAGACCGCATCCTGGGGGGAAGCCGCCTCCCCCACGACCCGGATTCGCGGGTCGGACTCGAGGATCGATCGCAGCCCAAGCCGGATCATCTCGTGGTCGTCGGCGATCAGCAGGCGAACCGTTCCGGTGTTCATCGTCGGTACGGAAATATCGCCTCCAGCCGAGTTCCCGCCCCTGGCGCACTTTCCAGCTCCAAGGTGCCGCCGAGCTCGCGCACCCGCTCCTCGATATTTGCCAGGCCGTGGCCCTGCTGGATCGCGCGCGCCGGCCTCGCATCGACATCGAACCCATGGCCATCGTCGTCGATGACCAGCCGGGCTCCACTGGCGCCGAAATCAAGCGAGAGCGTCGCGCGCGTAGCCTGCGCGTGCTTGTAGATGTTGGCCAGCGTTTCCTGGATGATGCGAAAGAGCGCAATCGAGATCGCGGGCGAGAGCGCGTCCTCAGCGGGCGCGCCCACCTCGGCCTGAACCGGGATTCCGGTGGCCTCCTGGAACTGGCGGCAGAGATCCAGCACCCACTGGCCGATCTCTTTCTCCTTCATGATGATCGGCCGCAACTGGTAGATGAACGTCCGCATTTCCGATAGAACGTGGTTGGTCTGCTGGATGGAGCTGGTCAGCACCGGGGCGACGGCGCCGGGCTGCTCGGCGACCAGGTCGCGCGCATGCTCGAGCTGCAGCCCAAGGGCGTAGACGTACTGGACGAGGCCGTCGTGCATATCGCGGGCGATGCGGTTACGTTCGGCCACCACCGCCATCTCGTTTTGCTGGTCCTGGACGCGCGCTTGCAGCCGCAGTCGCTCCATACCGAGCGCGACCTGGCGACCGATCTCGTCCAGCAACTCCACCTCGGCGGGGGTCAGGCGATCGGGATCGGCGAAGCCGACGACCAGGGTGGCAATCATCCGGCCCTGCCAGCGCACCGGAACAGCCGCCAGCGCCTGCGCCTCACTGTGCGACCAGAAGGCGTCATCGAAGAGCGGCGGTCGGGCTGTCCGCTGCACCAGGAGCGGCCGGGCCGCCTCCTGAAGGGCAGCCATCAGCGGCAGCGCCGTTAGCGGCTGACTGCGAAGTGACTCCAGACCGAAGGCGGGCGGATCCGCGGCATCGAAGGCCGCCTCGATGATCTCGCCCTCCTCGTCCGGAAGGATGACGGCGGCAGCGGTGGCGCGCATGGCAAAAGCCACCTGTTTAACGGCCCGCTGGAGCAATTCCGTCGTCGTCACCGCCTCACTCCCAGCCTCGGCGGTGGCGAGGAGGGCTTCGGCCCGGCGCCGCGAGGCACGTTCGGTCTCGAAGAGGCGGGCATGGTCGATCGCGACAGCGGCCTGGCTGGCAATCGCCTCCACCAGGCGCTGATGGTCGGGACCGAATGGCTCCTTGGCGCCGCGGACCAGGACCAGGGCGCCCAGCAGGTTGTCCTGGGCGCGCAGCGGCGCGGCGAGCACCGTCTTGGCCCGTCGCTCAGGACCGGTCACCTTGTAGCGGGCATCTTTCGAGGAGTCCTGGATCAATGCCGTCGCGCCGTGACGGACGACCCAGCCGACGACGCCCTCGCCCACCTGGAAGCTCTTTACCTCTTTCAGCGCTACCGGGACACCCAGGGCCGCTTTCACCTGCAGCTCGCGCCGGGCGTCGTCGAGCAGAAAGATGGTGGCCGCGTCGAAGGCAACCAGGGCATTCATCCGCTCCAGGATCTCCTTGAGCGTGCGATCGAGGTCGAGTGAGGTGCTGAGCGCGGCGCTGACCTGCGTCAGCAGGCGGTACGAGGGCGCCGGGGTTGGGCTGCCGCCCGCGATCACACGGAGCCGGCCCGGTTCGACCTTACGCGCACGCTCCGTCATGGGCCGCACAATAGGTGACGGGCGCAAAGGGGCAGTCCATGCCCGAGTGACAATCTCGTTACACCGAACCGCCTCAAACGCTCGCATGGCACTAGAGCGCCGCTCGCGTGGGCCGGCGGGCCCGCCCCACCCTGCCCTCCCCCGCACACGGGGGAGGGAAATGCAAACCCTGGCTCACGGGTTACTAATAAGCCCTCGATAAACTGGGGGCGTGAGGCGGCGCGGCGCGGTACTCCTTATTGCTGCTGCCTTGCTCGTCGCTTGCGATCCGGTTGTCGCGAAGCCCGCCGGACCGAGCGCGGAGTCCGCGCTCGAGCTCATGTTCGAGAACAAATACTCCGCGGCCACCTCCCAACTCCAGGACCTCATCCGCGCTCATCCGCAGGACGCGAAGGACCATGCCACCTACGCGCTGGTCCTCAACTACCAGACCAAACTGAAGCCCGCGCTCGACGAAGCCCTCAAGGCGCAGAAGCTCGCCCCAAAAGACGGCTTCGTCCTCACCGTCCTGACACGCGTCGAAGATTGGAACAACGACCTCCCGTCGGCCGCACGCGACGGCGCCGCCGCCGTCAAGGCCACGCCGAGCTCGGCTCTCGCCCGAGCCTTTTACGGGGAAGCGCTCGCGGACGTGGGCCGCTACGACGAGGCGCAACAGCAGCTCACCAAAGGCCAGGACCTCGCCAAGAAGGGATCGGCCTACGACCGCGGCGAGGTCGAACGGAACTGGAGCAACTACTACCGCGACAAGAAGGATTACACCCAAGCGCTCAATCACCTCAAGCTGGCCGCCGGCGCCCAGCCGAAATGGGTGGAACGGCTGCTGGAACTGGCTCGCTTTTCAATTGCCCGGCAGGACTTGAGCGCCGCAACCGACTTCCTGAAGCGGGCGGCGACGCTCTCACCGGACGACGCCGGCTTGCGTGAGCAACTGGGCGACGTCGCCCTTTTCGCTCAGGACTATGGCGTAGCCAAGGCGGCCTACGAGGCGGCGCTCAAACTGCAGCCGCGCAGTGCCCTCGACCTCAAGATGCTGGGCGAGTTCGCCGTCGCCGTGGACAAGGATCCGACCGCGGCTGCCAAGGATGAACGCGCCGCGATCGCGGCCGAACCGACCGACCAGGAGGCGGGCGCCTACCTGGTCGCAGTGTTGCGCTACCTGGCCAAGGACGAAACCGCCGCCACGCAGGCAGCCAAGCAGACCGTCGCTCCGGGCGGGTCGAGCAGCGCGCCTGCCGCCACCTTCGTCGACCTCGACAAGGCCGACCTCGACCGGCAGGCCGTGGCTCTCGATACCGTCAATCGTTACCGGCGGCTGGCGGGGCTGACGCCAGTGACAAGCACGCCGGTGGTTCATCAGGCGGCGCTGGCACACGCCTTCTACACCTTCTTCAACGGTGCGCTGCCGAGCATTCGCGACCTGGGCATCCACAAGGAAGAGGCGAGCGGCCAAGGATATACCGGGGACAACGTCCTGAGCCGGGCGCAACACTTCGGTTATCCGCAGCGCTCCATGGCCGAGGTCATCACCCATCGGACCGAGCCTGCGGGCGCGGTGGCCGACTGGATCGACTCCGTCTACCACCGCTTTCCGTTGCTGCGGGCGGATCTGGTGGAGCTGGGCTACGGCGACGCCTACCTCGGACCGCTGAGCGTCCAGGTGATGGACATGTCGTACCGCGAGCGGGCGACCGGACGGATCATCGTTTATCCCGCCGCCAACCAGGTCAGTGTGCCGATCGCCTTCAACGGCAACGAAATCCCAGATCCAGCCCCCAACGCCAGTTATCCGATCGGCTACCCCGTGACCGCCACCTTTGACCGGAATGCGACGGTGACGGTGGGTGGCTTTCATCTCCGCGATCCAGCCGGATTGGACCTGCCCGGAGTCACGCTGCTGCCGAACCAGCCCGACATGGAGAATTCCTTCGCCTACATGGCCAACGTCCCACTCAAACCCGGCACCACCTACACTGCCGACCTGAGCTACACGCTGAACGGCAGAGCCGGCCACATCGTCTGGAAGTTCACCACCGTGCTCGGTGCCAGCCCGACGCCCCAGTCTCAGACGGCCGCGGCCGAACTCCGCTAGGTTCTCAACTCGGGCACTAGCTCGGCAGGCGCCCACCCCCTATGGTGAAACAAGGAGGTGAGCAATTTGAAATCGTCGAGATTGCGCCGCCAGGCCGGCAACGGGTCGTCCGCCAGCGTGGTGGCCATCTTCGCGATGGTCATCATCGTGCTCATTCTGCTGCTGGCCTGGTACGGCTTCTTTGGCGGCGGGCACTGGTTCGGCAACAGCGGCGGCAGCGGCATCAACGTCACGGTCCACACCACGCCCTAAGGTTCACCGCCAGCTGATGAAGAAGGGCTGACTCCAGGCCCGAGCGCCGTCGTCGCGAACCGCCTCGACCCGGACGTAACCTTCATTACCGGTGACCCGATAGGATCCCGAGTTGGCGCTGACGGCTCGTAACAGCCGGCCGCCGCGGCCGATAAAGCGCAGGCTGGAGCCGGGCAGCGCCTCGGCAGTGATCGTCGACCCGGCAACCGTCAAGTCGGTGAACTCGGCGCCGCTGGATGCCACGAATGCCCCGCGACGAAGCGAGCTCAGCAGTGATAGCGAATCATCGCTGGAAGCCAGCACGCTGATCCAGGCGCCGCCGATGGCGGGATCGTTCACGCCGGTGGCGTCGTCACCGGCAACGGCGAAGACCCGATTTCCGGCCGACAGCAGCCGATCCCACAACTCGGTGGCGTCTGCGCTTGCCGCGCCGCCCAGCGCCAGCCGCGCGTCATAGACCTCCAGTCCGTAGAGGCTGTGAAGACCCATGACGGCGAGCAGCGATTGGGGCTTTGCCGGCGACAGTGGCGCCGCCAGAACGGGAAGCCCGCCATCGGCCGCGATCCAGTCGATCGCACGCTGCAGTGTCTGCGCGGGCAGCCAGTGATCGATGCCGATCGCCAGCACGTCGGCAAAGGGATAGGTCACGCCCACAGTCGGCACGCCCGGAAGGGCAGGGCTGCCATACTCCTCCGGCCAGGTGTAGGTATTCATGTCGCTGATACCGAGGAAGGCGTAGCCGTGCGCCGCATACCAGGCGCCCAGCGTTTTCGGCAGGTCCTTACCGACGCCGCGCACCGAGGCGACCTGCAGGTTGCCCTTGTACCAGGTGCCGCCGGTCGCGTACGGATCAACGACCGTGAGCTGCCTCGCCGGACTGGTTCCCGGCGCTGCCCTCGAGGATCCCAACTGGTGCCCGAGGATGGCCGAGCCGGCGACTGATACGGCGAGGACCGCGATCAGGGCCGGGTGAAATCGGCGCCCGGCGAAGGGGGAGCGGAGACGCTCACCCCAAGGGCGTGCAGCTCGCGGCGGATGCGGGCCGCCAGTACGACGGAGCCAGGCGTGTCTCCATGAAGGCACAGTGTTTCAAACGCAATGCGCACGTGGCTGCCGTCGCTTGCCACAACTTCACCAGGAGTGACCAACGATCGAACCTGGCGCGCGACCTCCTCGGGATCGGTGAGTACCGCGCCCGCCTCGGACCGCGGTAGTAATGAGCCGTCCGTACGATAGCGCCGGTCGGCAAAGGCCTCGGGCGTGAACGGGTGCCCAACCGCCGCCGCGGCCCGCGCCATCGCCGACCCGGCGCGTCCGACCAGGCGAAGGTTGGGATCGAATGCGCGAACGGCAGCGACGATGGCCGCCGCAAGGGCGTCGTCCGCCTCCGCCTGGTTGTAGAGCGCGCCATGAGGTTTGACGTGACGGACGATGGCGCCCTCAGACCGCGCGATGGCGTCCAGCGCGGCAAGCTGGTGGACCAGGAGAGCCTTGATGTCCTGAGCGGTCAGTTGCTTTGGACGCCGGCCAAAACCCTCCCGATCGTCATAACCCGGATGGGCACCGACGGCGACCCCGTGCCGCTGGGCGAGGGCGACGGTCGCCCGCATGGTGAGCGCGTCGCCCGCGTGCAGTCCGCACGCCACGTTGGCCGAGGTCATCAACGGGAGCAGGGCCGCGTCCGTTTCTTCATCCCCCTCACCGACGTCGGCGTTGAGGTCGATTGGCCGCACCGTCAGCCGCTAGACAGCTCGAACGATGCCGATTGGTCTTCGGAAGAATCCTTGCCGGCCTCGAAGATGCTCCAGCGCAGCGCGAGGGATCCCGCGATGGTGCACAGCGAAGCAACCGCCGACAAGGATTGCAGCGCCCGGCCGCGGCGACCGCCGGCCAATCGATGCAGTAGCAGCGGAAGCACGGCGCCCGCACCAACCGCGCCCAACCAGAAGGGCGCGGCGAATCGACCCCTCGTCAGCGGACGCGCGGTTCTTCCGGACTGCGTGAGGTAGCCGGCCAGTACGGCGATCTCGCCGGCGGACGCCGCCGACTCAAGCGCCGCAAGCCGGTGCAGCGTCGCGTCGGGCGCGCCGCGGCGCGCGGCCTGCAGCGTGACCGCGGCCGAGCCGCTGGCGAGCGCCGACGCCATGAACAACCCGCCGAGCAGCTTGCTCTTCGCCCACAACGGGATGTTGGTCGCCGCGAGGAGGACGCCGGAATAACCGGCCAGCGTCAGACCCAATGCACAACCGGCCAGCTCCGCGAGCCGAGTGGGCACGAGCCGCGCCAGCGCTCCAAGCGGGCCGCGAAGGAGACCGGTGCCGGCCGCGTGCGAAGCTGCGCGCGCAAAGGCGATGGGCGTGAAGCCGGTCAAGGTCCAGGCGCCGAGATTCATCGGCGACAGCGGCTTGAAGATCCGCAACATGTGATGAAAGCGATCGGGACGGCCGAGGTCGGCGATCAAGAGCGGGGCGCAGGGCACGAGCGCCGCGGCCGCCAGGTAATAGCCCCCGGCGGTGGCGCGCCGGTCGTCTGCCGAACCGAAGCCGTGCGCCAGCGAGGCGGTGACATAGGCCCCCGCAGCCATTCCCCCGAGCCAGAAGTAGGCGGGCACTTCCCAGGTCCACACCGGACGCCGAACGACCGGATAGTCGTAGTAGCCTCCATCACCCCCTGCCTGGCCCTCCCCCGCGAGCGGGGGAGGGAGATTTCCGCGAGTCGGAGGGGAATTAGCGGCGTCCACGGAAGACCAGCGCGCCGATCAGCGCGAACCCGACGCCGACCGCGGCGCTCCATCCGTAGCGTTGCGCCATTGTCTGGCGCGGCAGACGCGGGATGTCCGGCAGGTTGTAGGTGTGCGGCCGGTCCAGCAGCAGAAAGAAGGCGTGCAGCGGACCGACCTCGGTTGCCTCTTTGCCTTCGGGCATGCCGTACAACTCGGCTTTTGTCTCGCCACGGGCTTTTAGCTCGGCGAGGCGATGCCGGGCACGTTCCTGTAGCTCCTCGACGTCGCCGAACTGGATCGATGCCGTCGGGCACGACTTGGCGCAGGCAGGCGTCATGTCGTCTTTGAGGCGGTCGTAGCAGAGCGTGCACTTATGCGCCGTCCCCGCCTCGAACTGGCCGTGCTTGGGTGCGCGGTCGATGACCCCGAAGGGACAGGCCGGCACGCAGAAACCACAGCCGTTGCAGATGTCCTGCTGGACGTAGACGGTGTCGAACTCGGTCCGGATCAAGGCCCCGGTGGGGCAGGCCTCGAGGCAGGCCGCGTTGGCGCAGTGCTTGCAGACGTCCGACATCATCAGCCAGCGCTGATCCTGCCGGCTCGAGTTGGCTTTCGCCTGCTCGATGAACTGGACGTGGCGCCAGGTGGTCGCCCCCAGCGTCCCGGTGTTGTCGTAACTGTTGCCCGTCATCGCAAACCCGTCGGCGGGCAGCTGGTTCCACTGCTTGCACGCCACCTCGCACGCCTTGCAGCCAATGCACAGGCTGGTATCGGTGAAGAAACCACGGGCTCTTTTTGGTGGAGGCGGCGACTCGACGTTCATCAGCCGCTTGTAGGCGTCGATCACCGCAGCCGGCCTTTGCGGATGTTGCAGGTGAAGGCTTTGTCCTCCTGGATGTAGACGTTCGGCTCCTCGCTCAGGGGAACGAGGTCATTCGCCATCGCACCCGTGACAAGCCCCTTGTAGCCCCAGTGATAGGGCAGCCCGATCTCATGGATCATCCCGCCGTTGTGCCGGAAGGGGCGCATTCGGCGAGTGACGAGCGCGCGGCATTCGATCTGGCTGCGGGCCGTCGCGACCACGATCCAATCCATGTTTGCGATGCCTTTCTCAGCCGCAAGCTCCGGACTGATCTCGGCGAACATTTCGGGCATCAGCTCGCTGAGCCATCCGACCCAGCGGGACATCGCGCCGGAAGTGTACTGCTCCGTCACGCGATAGGTCGTGACGATGTAGGGATAGTTGGGGTCGCCGGGCGGACTGATCCGGTTGTCCTTGCGCGGGAAACGCTTTGCCACGGGACTGTCCTGGCGCGAGTAGAGTGCGTTGCGGAGCGGCGACTCGAGCGGCTCGTAGTGGGTTGGTAGGGGGCCATCCTTCAGTCCGCTGGGTGCGAATAGCCAGCCGCGACCGTCGGCCTTGAGGGTGAAGGGATCGGACCCTGAGTGGAGGTCGACGCCGGCCCCGTCGGCC
This sequence comes from Chloroflexota bacterium, assembly GCA_005881235.1. Classification (GTDB taxonomy): domain Bacteria; phylum Chloroflexota; class Dormibacteria; order CF-121; family CF-121; genus CF-13. Next base: position 15,018 of record VBEQ01000174.1, read on the forward strand.
TTCGAGGGAGTCTCGGGTGCCTTGGTGTCCGGGAAGTCCGGACGGTCGAAGCCCGTCCACTTTCGCTGCGCCGGGTCCCACCAGACGTATTTCTTACGCTCAGACCAGGGCCTTCCCTGCGGGTCGGCTGAGGCGCGGTTGTAGAGCATGCGCCGGTTGCCAGGCCAGGAAAACCCCCATTCCGGACTGACCCAGCCGTCGCCCTTGACCCGCCGGCGGGCCATGTTCTTGCCCTCCTGCGGATACACCCCGGAGTAGATCCAGACGC
>VBEQ01000175.1 GCA_005881235.1 Chloroflexota bacterium
ATCTTCACGCCGAGCGCGCCGGCGATCTCGTAACCCATGCACGAGTAGCCGTACTCGACGTGATATTGCTTGGGATCGCGCGACCGCCAGAGCTTGTGCAGGTCTCCCGGCATCGAGCCGGCGGCGCAGACGACGACGTCGCGCGGGGCGGCGGCGTCGTTGACCGCACCGATGACTTCGCTTTGCGCGGCGAGCGGTCCGTGACCCAGGTGGTACAGGCGGTCGACCTCGCGATCCCACTCCTTGTTCAGACGGGCGGCCAGGTCGCGGTACGACGCGTCAACCGCGTAGCCGCGCAGGCGCGCGCCCAGCGCGGCGATGCCGGCGCGCGCATCCCCGACCAGCGACAGGCCGCTGTTCTTGTGGGCATCGAAGTCGAGCACGTTGAGGTTGATGAAGTGCGCGTGCGCGTTGCCGAAGACCGTGTGCGACGCGGTCGTGAAGTCGGTCCAGCGTGTGCCGATCCCGATCACGACATCGGCCTCGCGCGCCAGCCGGTTGGCCGCCAGCGTGCCGGTCGCGCCGACGGCGCCCAGGCTCGACGGATGGTCGTAGGGCAACGATCCCTTGCCGGCCTGGGTCTCCCCCACCGGGATCCCGGTCACCTCGACGAGCTGCCGCAGCGCGGCCGTGGCATCCGAATAGATGACGCCGCCGCCGGCGACGATCATGGGTCGGTCCGCGGCGTGAATCATCGCGGCTGCGCGGTCGAGCGCGCGGGAGTCGGGCTCGGCTCTGGGCACGCTCCAGACCCGCTTCTCGAAAAAGTCCGCCGGATACTCATAGGCTTCCGCCTGAACATCCTGGGGAAGCGCGAGGGTGACGGCGCCCGTCTCCGCGGGGTTGGTGAGGACGCGCATCGCCTGCAGCGCCGATGGCATCAGCTGTTCCGGCCGGGTGATCCGGTCCCAAAATCGAGACACCGGCTTGAAGGCATCGTTGACCGAGGCATCGCCGCGCCAGGGCACCTCGAGTTGCTGGAGGACCGGATCCACAGCTCTCGCGGCGAAGACATCGCCCGGCAACAAGAGGACCGGCAACCGGTTGATCGTCGCCAGCGCCGCGCCGGTGACCATGTTGGTGGCGCCCGGTCCGATCGAGCTGGTGCAGGCCATCGTCGATAGCCGGTTGCGCATCCGCGCATAGCCGACCGCGGCGTGCACCATCGCCTGCTCGTTGCGCGCCTGGTAGTACGTCATCAGGTCCGGCTGCTCGAAGAGCGCTTCGCCCACACCGGCCACGTTGCCGTGGCCGAAGATGCCGAAGCAGCCCTCGATGAAGCGCTGCTCCACGCCGTCGCGCTCGGCGTACTGCGCCGCGAAGAAGCGCACCAGCGCCTGCGCCATCGTCAGCCGCATTACTTCTTCTCAGCCACGATCGCCGCCGCGACGTCGACAGTGTGGGCGACGTCGCCGTCGCGCGGATAGAGCAAGGTGCGGCCTGCCACCAGGCCGCGCACCTGCGGGATCGCCATCGCGCGTTTCCAGCTGCCAAATGTTTCCGCCTGATCTTCTCCGGGGTCACCCCCGAGCAGCAGCGTGGGAAGGCTGGTCGCCCGCATCACCCGCTCCAGGTCATCCACCACGGGCAGCTTCAGCCACAGGTAAGCGGATGTGGTTCCCAGTCCCGAGACGATGGCAATCGCCCGGATCAGTGAGTCGGCGTCGGCGCGGTTACGGACCCGTCCATCGTCGAGCTCGCTGGCGAAGACTTCGACCATCGCCGGCAATTTGCGGGCGGAGAGCTCGTCGATGGCGTGTGCGCAGGAGGCCAGCGTGCGTAACGCCTCGGGCTCGTCGGCGACGCGCACCATCATCTTGCCGCCATCGAGGCCGGCCGCCGCGATGCCGTCCGCGGTGTAGGCCGTGAAGCGGTCATCGAGCTCGAAGCGAAACCCGGTCAGTCCCCCGCGATTCATCGAGCCGAATACGACCTTGCCCTCCAGCGCCCCGAGCAACGCCAGGTCATCGATGATGTCGGCCGTGCCCAGGATGCCATCGACACCGGGCCGTTCCAGCGCGACCAACAGCCGGCGCAGCAACTCGCCGCGGTCGGCCATCGCCATCGCGTCCGACCCGGCTTTCAGAACCCCGCGCGCGGGATGGTCGGCGGCGATCAGAAAGAGGGAGCCCCGCTGCAGCAGGGACCGGCGCTTGCGCCTGGCGAGCGCCTTCTGCACAGCGCTCGGGTCGGTCGCTCGAATCTCGGTAAGGCGAGCCAGCAGCTCGTTGGCGGCGACGGTCACGTCCTCGAGTCTGCCACGACGGACATCTCGAAGGAGTAGCGCTCGGCCGGGTAGACATGCGAGCCGTATTCCACCGGCTGGCCAGCATCGTCGTAGCTGATCCGCCGCATGGTCAGGAGTGGCCCGCCGGCGGGCACCTTCAACAGGCGCGCCTCGCGGCGTTGTGCGCTCCGCGCACCGATCGTCTGCGACGCCAGGCGCAGGTGGATCCCGTTCTGCCGCAGCAACTGGTAGAGACCCGCGGACTTCAAGCCCTCCTCGGTCACCACCTCTTCGAGCGAGAGTGGAACGAAGTTGCGCATCAGGGCGATCGGCTGGTCAGTGGCCAGCCGCAGACGTTCGAAGTGCAATACGCGCGTTCCCCTCGAGAGTTGCAGGCTGCCCGCGACTTCCGCGGGCGCCGGCACGATTTCGCGAGCCAGCAGCCGGGTCGACGGGGTCTGACCGGCCTCTTGCAGGTCATCGTAGAGGCTGCTGAGGCGCACCGGCCGTCGCACACGCACCGGCACCACCAGCGTCCCGATGCCATGCCGCCGGATCACCAAACCTCTGTTCGCGAGCAGGGCGATCGCGCGACGCACGGTGGGCCGGCTCACGCGCAGTTGCCGGGCAAGCTCGATCTCGTTCTCCAGGTGTGATCCGGATGAGAGGCGCCCTTGCCGGATGGCCGTTTCCATGTTCTGGGCGAGCTGGTAATACAGCGGGACCGGGCTTTCCCGGTCGAGCACGGCGTCGGTGCGTCCCCTCCGGGCCCCCATATCCCTCACCTACTGCGGCCGCGGGCCGCAGAAACCAGTTGTCATGACAACCTGACATCAATACTATAGAGGGGTTCGTCGCAAGAGTGGCTTGGACAGCCCCACAGGAGGAGAAGGGAATGCAGCGAATTAGCCGACGGGAATTCGTCAAACGGACGGCGGTGACGGGTGCCGCATTCACCTCGTTTCCGGCTCTGCTGGCCGCCTGCGGGGAGAGCACGGGAGCGAACAAGGTATCCAAGCTGGTCGTCGCCGCGGTCCAGGGCAACGAAGACGGGCCGCTGAAGAAGGTCGTGGGAAATTACAAGAGCCAAACCGGCATCGAGGTGCAGATCGTCGAGTTCCCCTACGACTCGCTCTTCTCGAAGCTGGTAACCACATTCCAGGCGAACGACTCGTCGTATGACCTGTGCATGATGGACGATCCCTGGATGCCGAAGTTCGGCACCATGGGCGCGCTCCAGCCGCTCGACTCGAACTTCGGCTTCACGCGCGACTCGGACATTCCGACCGTCGTCTACGACGTCGGCACCTGGCCGCCACCGCACGGGCCGGTGCCACCGACCGAGCAGAGCAAGGCGAAGCACCTCTACGGCATCACCATCGTCGGCAATGTCGAGATGTTCATGTACCGCAGCGATAAGTCCAGCGCGCCGAACTCATGGGATGACGTGCTCAAAAACGCGGCCAAGTACAACGCGGCCAACTTCTACGGCTACGTCATCCGTGGCAAGGCGACCAACCCGGTGAGCAGCGACTCGTTGCCCATCCTGTGGTCCTTTGGCGGCAACGTCTTCGACGACAGCTGGAAGGTTCAGCTCGATTCGGCCGATTCCATTACCGCGGTGGACTTCCTCACCAGGAAGCTCAAGCAGTACGCAGAGCCGGGCGCGGCGAACTTCGACGCCGCCGAGCGGTCGCAGGCGATGGCCACCGGGAAGGCTTACCAGTCCACCGTATGGCCCGGTGAGATCACGGGCATTGTCGAAGACCCCAGCGTCAGCCAGGTCAAGGGCAAGGTCGCATATATCCCGATTCCGCAGGGGCCCAGCGGCAAGGGTCTGGGGATGATGGGCAACTGGCTGCTCGGTATTCCCAAGGGCTCGAAGAATGGACCAGCGGCGGCCGACTTCATCAAGTGGATGCTCAAGGCCGACAACATGCGCAACTACGTCGCACAGGGCGGCATCCCGATCCGCAAGAGCATCCTCAACGACGCGTCGCTGGCTGCCGCGAATCCTTACTTCAAGGCACTGGCCGCGTCCTTTGATGCCGGTCCTAACTGGCGGCCACGCACGGACCAGTGGGGCGCCGTCGAAACCTCGTATGGCACGGCGATGAACGCGGCGGTGGCCGGCCAGCTGACCCCGCAGGCCGCCATGCAGCAAGCCGCAAGCCAGATTCGCGCCACGATGAAAGGCGCCGGTTACCCGTCCTAGTCGACCCGGCCTACATTTGACGATGTGAGCCGCCTCGTCGCCGAACTCCCGGCCCCGACCGGCACCCAGCCGGCAGGGACCGGGCGGCGCCGGTGGAGCCGGCAGGAGCGGCTGGCTTACACGATTCTCCTGCCGGCGCTCGGCACCGTGTTCGTCATCGTGACCATCCCTTTCGTGCTGGCCATCTGGCAGTCGATCACCGCCGACGACGGCAGCCTCGTCGGCTTGCGCAACTACACCCGCGCGCTGAGCAATCCTCTCTTCTATGACGCGCTGCGGGCGACCGGTCTCTATGCGCTGATCGTCCTCCCCACCGAGATCCTCCTTGGTCTCGGTTTCGCCCTGCTGGTGCATCGCGCCGTCAAGCGCGCCGGACTACGGGCGACGCTGTACGTGCTGGCCGTTCTGCCGCTTGTCGTGCCCCCGGTCGCGGTCGGCGTCGTGGCTCGTCTGATCTATGCTCCGGGTTACGGCGTCCTGAACTATGTGTTGCAGTCGGTCGGCATTACGCACTCCGAGATTCAGTGGCTGAGCGATCCGCTGCTGGCGATGGGCTCGGTGGCGAGCGTCGACATCTGGCAATGGACGCCCTTCGTCTACCTCGTGCTCTTTGCCGGGCTGCAGACCGTCCCCAAGGAATCCGTCGAAGCCGCCCAGGTCGATGGCGCCACCTGGTGGACGCAGTTCCGTTACATCGAGCTCTACTACCTGCGACCGCTCTTTCTCTTGATCCTCTTTTTCCGCATGGCCGACGTGCTGCGCGTTTTCGACCATGTGTTCATCCTCACCGGCGGCGGCCCGGGAACCGCGACCCAATTGCTCAGCCTCTACATCTATCGGGTCGAGTTCCGCTTTTTCGACGGAGGGCAGGCGGCGGCACTCGCGGTCCTGGTCTTGGTCGCGATCAGCATCCTCTATTCACTCGTGACCCGCGCCCTTCCGTTGGAGCGCGCCTGATGCAAGCCCCCACCCTCCCCTCCCCCAGAGGGGGAGGGAAAAGACTGGCGATCGCGCTTCGCCTGATTCTGATCGTCGCCGGCCTCGGCATGGCCGCCTTTCTCTACGCCTTTCCCCTCTACTGGCTGATCGCGACCTCGCTCAAGAGCAAGCCCGAGCTGTACCAGTCGATCACACTCTTCCCGCGACATCCAACGCTTGAGCCCTATTTCAGCGTGCTCGTCGACCGCGGCTTCTGGGTATTGCTGAGGAACAGCGTCATCGTCTGCGCCGCGACCGTTCTGGTCACGCTGGCCGTCGGGTTGGTGATCACCTACCCCATCACCCGCCTGTCCGTCCCGCCGCGGCTGCGCGTGGGCGTCCTCAACTGGGCGCTCTCGCTTCGCTTCCTGCCCCCGGTGGCCGTGGTCGTGCCCTATTTCGCGATCGTCCGCACGCTACAGATCTACAACCAACCGATCGCGCTGATCGGCATCTATTCCCTGTTCAACCTGCCCTTTGCCATCTGGATGTTGAAGGGATTCCTGGCGGAAATCCCGCTCGAACTCGAGGAGGCGGCCCTCGTCGACGGAGCCAACCGCTGGACCTCCTTTCGCCGGGTGTTGCTCCCGCTGGCGGCGCCCGGCCTGATGGCCGCGGCGACCATCGTCTTCACCTTTGCGTGGAGCGAGTTTCTCTTCGCGCTGATCCTGACGGCGACGCCGCAATCGCAGACCTTCCCGGTCGGCGTCCAGGGACTGGTGACCCAGTTCGAGATCATCTGGAACGACATGGCGGCGTCGGGTGTGATCGCCATGTCGGTGCCGCTCGTCCTGATGGTGGTCGCGCGCAAGTACCTGGTGGCCGGGCTGACGTTCGGCGTCATCCGCGAGAAGTAATGCCGGCGATCTATCTGAACGGCGCAACCCTGATGACGACGCCGACACCGCGCGTCATCGAAATCGCGCGTGAGACCGGCTACGAGGGAATCGAGGCGCGCGCGGAGCGCCTGCTGCAAGACGCGGCCGAAGTCCAGATGACCGCCGAAATTGTGCAGCCCGAGGAAGTCCTGACCCTCAATGGCGTGGCGCTGACGGTTCGGGCCGATGGCCGCATGGATCGCCGCCTCATCGAGGATGACTTGAAGCCCCGGCTGCGGATCTGCCAGGACCTGGGCTCACCGTATTTGCTGGCGATCCCGCCCCGCGCGCCCGGGCTCGAAACGCGCCGCGCCATCCCGGGGACGCGCGACGCGCTCGAGCTGGCCCGCGACCGGGCCGACCGACTGGGCATCCGGATCGCCTTCGAGTTCCTCGGTTTTGGCGATTGTCCGATCAATACACCCGAGATCGCGAGCGAGACGGTCGACGGCATCGACGGGATCGACCTCGTTCTCGACTCCTGTCACTGGCACGCCAGCGGCAGCCGGCCGCTGACCTCGTTCCCGGTCGACCGGCTTGCGTTGGTCCACCTGAATGACGCACCCGACAAACCGCCGCGGGAGATCGAAGACGCCGACCGCGTCCTGCCGGGAGAAGGAGTCATCCAGCTCAAGATCCTGGTCACAGCCCTTAAGGCCGGCAAGTACGCCGGACCATGGAGCCTCGAGACCTTCAATCCGGGCTACTGGAACGAAGACCCGGAAGCCGTCGCCCGCCGCGGGCACGCGGCGATCGACGCGCTGCTGCAGAGTTAACGCGCGCTCAGCGAAACGAAGGGCGAGGCGCCGCCCGTCACTTGCGGCAGCTTGCCGTCCCACTTCAGGATCTCCTGCCACTGCACCAGGGTCGGCGTGAGTGAGGCGTTCAGGATCGCATTGGCCTTCGCCTGCCCATCCGCGTCGACGACAGCTTGCTGGGCCTGGATCTTCTTCTGCTCCAGGATCTGGCCCTGCGTCTGCACCTGTTGCTGCGCCACCTGCTTGGCCTCGATCGCCTTCTCGAACTCGGCTGAGAAGCGGATGTCGGTGATCTGCACGGCGACGATCGTGATGCCATACGGATTGACCGCCTGGTTGAGGCGGTCCTTGGTCTTATCGCGGATCTCGTCGCGATTCTTCAGGATGTCGTTCACCGGATAAGTGGGCACGATCGTCTTGATGAAGTCGTTGAAGCTGGGATCGAGCAGTTTGCCGGCGAAGTCGAGACCGACATTCTGATAGAGATCGGCCGCGTGCCGCGCGTCGATGGCGAAGTTCACCTTGCCCGTGAGCTTCACCGTCTGCAGTTCCTGGCTTGCGGCGTCGATCTCCTGGAAGCTGTGCGCCTGCACCTGGGTGTTGACCTGATGAACGTTCTGGACGAAGGGGGTCACGAAATGCAGTCCGGGATCGAACGTGTCTTTCTGAACGGCGCCGAAGTTGGTGACGACGCCGACGTTGCCGGCCGGCACGATCTTGACCGTGGCGAAATACAGGATCAGGAGCAGGATCGCCGCCGCACCGATGCCGAACAGAACCGGTGTCTGGGGCCAACCACTGTTTCCGGGCGCTACACGCCTGACCATCTCAAGTAGATCCAACCTCCGCCCCAAAGCTTGCGAATGCTGAGCTAGAAGGTCCTGGTCAGGTCAGCACCTTGCCCTGGATCGCTTCCAGGCCGACGAATCCGAAGGCTCGTGAGTCACTGGAGTGATTCCGGTTGTCGCCCATTACGAAATACTGGTCGGCCGGGACCTGCTGTGCCTGGCCGTCGGCGGGCCAGGAGTTGTTGCTGACCCACGGTTCGAGCAAATAGGGTTCGCGGATCACCTGGCCGTTGATGGACACGGCCCCATTGGTGATCACCAGCCGGTCGCCCGGGACGGCGATGATGCGTTTGACGAACAGCCGGGAAGCAGCGCTCGGCGCCATGAAGAGCACGATGTCCCCCCGCTGTGGCGAGTGGTGAGCATAGGCGCGGGTGTCGACCGACACGACCTGTCCATCGCGCAGCGTCGGCGCCATGGCGTCCCCCAGGATGTGGACCGCTCGCCGGCCGACCAGCGGCTGGATGAATGCCGGCAGCGCCCGTGTGTTCTGGAGCAGCAAGAAGACACCGGTGCCCAGGACGGCCGCCACCACGACGACCGCGACGACCACGGCTAGCAGGGCTCGGCGCCGCACGGGGGTGCCCAAAACGCTTCTCAGGCTACCGCGTCAGGCGAGCGGCGGCCGGGCCCGCGGCGATCTTCTTGGGGCAGGCACAGGCGCAGCTGCGCGGCGGCAGCGTGCTGGTCCAGTAGTGGCTCGCGGTGTGCGTGGGCGATACCGGATCGGCGGCCGCGGCGGCAGCGCATCCGCGGCTGGTGGCCGCACTGTTGGGGTCGACCATGAGCGACGACTCGTCGATCGCTTCGAATTGCGCAGCAGGCACCGTCTTCAGCTCGCTGAGCAGGCTGTCGGGCCATGCCGCGTCCTCCGTGCCGCTGAAGAACCAATTGCTGCCGTTGTCAGCAAGGATCAGCCCATAGTGCTGAAACGCTCGCAGGATCACCCGCGCCTGCGGGCTGAAACGGGTCAGGTCATAGCCGCTCTTCAGCCGAAAGCGCGCACCCATCGGCGGTAACGAGGGATTCGCCGCCGTGCCGGCCTGGTGGCGGGCTGGCCAGAGAAAACTGCGATCGGTCTGCGCGGCGGTGAATCGGATGGCATGGTTGATGGCCCCGGCTTGGACTTCATCCCAGCGCACGAGCCCCGGAAAGATGGGCAGCCCGGCGGCATCCGCCGACGTCCAGCCGAGCGGGCGTAGTGCGTTCGAGCCGAGCGGAAAGATCGCACCGGACCCGGCCGACCAGGTCGATCCGCTGCCGGACAGGAGGAAGAGTTCGTCGAGCGTGCACGTGTCCTTGTTGATGATCAGCGCGTGACGATCGCTCCCATTCTCGATGCCGGTGTCCGTTCCCAATGGATACGGCCCGGCGTCGCTTTCACTCGCGTACTGAAACGTGACCGACACCGAGGCATGGGTGCGGTCCACGACGTTGAAGGGGAACCCATAGGGCGGACCGCCGAAATCCGGGTGGAGATTGGTGGTTGAGGCCATCGATGCCAGCCACTGCGCGCTCCGCGCGTGGACCGGCAGCGTCGAGATGTCGGTGTTCCAGACGTTATCTGCCGGAAAGACCTGGCAGCTCGTGCTTGGTACGGGAGCCGCCGCGGCGGGAACTGTGCTGGACAGCGTCGAGCCAAGCGAAGACGATGCCAGAATCGCGATGCCGAGGAGCGCTGTGCGCATGCATTTACGAGTAAGACGGGTCACCATCGGCCAGGCAACGACCGCCGGGTTACCGGTCGATGACGAGATATCCAAGAATCGGCCCGCCTACGGCAATCGCCGTAGCTTCGCGCACCCGGCGACCGCTAGGCCCACACCTCCGTCCGTAACCAGGCAAGCCCCTCCCGGCTGACCCGGGCCGTCACCAGCGTGCCGCCGCCGAGCACCCCTTCGTAGAAGAGTTTCACCTGCCGCGGACGAAATCGGTAGACCGGGTAGGAATCTGAGGCGTCGTAGGAAGGAAATCGAGAGGCATAGGCTCGTTCGGCTTGTCGCGCAGACGCGCCGCTAACACTTCCGGCTGTTCCAAATAGTTGGATGCCGCGGTCGGACCGGCCCCAGGTCTGGTGCGAATCAAAGATCGTCACCGCGGCGGAGGCATTCGTCAGCAGGTTGCGAGAATGGCGCGAATCTGGATCGGAGATCCAGACGATGTCGAACAGGCCGCTTCGGGCGAAATACATGTGGTTGATGTGCGCCCGACCCGACGGCCACACGGTCGCCAGCGCGCATAGGGGTGAGGCGTTCATGAGTCGTCGCGCAAGGCGCTCGAGCCGGTCGGACGAGAAGCGCCGGGATCGCCGTTCGATCGTCACTGCTAAAGTCTGACACCGATGTCCGCCGCCAGGCTACCGACGCCCGCCACGATCCAGCGCACCTACCTCGTTCTCCTGTTGGGCAACACGCTGGCGGCCTCACTCATCTGGGGGATCAACACCATCTTCCTGCTCGACGCGGGACTCTCCAACCTGGAGGCCTTTGCGGCCAATGCCTTCTTCACGGCAGGCATGGTGATCTTCGAAGTTCCGACCGGGGTCGTCGCCGACACCGCCGGGCGCCGCCTCTCGTACCTGCTGGGGACGGTGACGCTCTCGGCGTCGACGCTGCTGTATGTCTTCCTGTGGCGGATCCATGCCCCCTTCTGGCAGTGGGCGGTCGTCTCGGTGCTCATCGGTCTCGGCTTCACGTTCTTTTCCGGCGCGGTGGAGGCGTGGCTGGTGGACGCGCTCAAGGCGACGGGCTTCACCGGCGAGCTGGAGGCGGTGTTCGGGCGCGGGCAGGTCGTCACCGGGGTGGCGATGCTCGGCGGCTCGGTCCTCGGAGGATTGATCGCCCAGCAGACCAGCCTCGGCGTGCCCTTCGTCCTGCGCGGCCTCATCCTGGCCGCGATGTTCGTGGTGGCGCTGCGCCTCATGCACGACGTCGGGTTCTCCCCCGAGAAAAGTGGCGACGTGGTGACCGAGGTACGGAAGATCGCCTCGGCGTCGATCGAGTACGGGCTGCGCGTGCCGTCGGTCAAGTGGTTGATGATCGAGTCACTCTTCACCGGTGGCGTTGGCATCTACGGGTTCTATGCGCTGCAGCCGTATCTGCTGCAACTCTACGGCGACCGGCGCGCCTACGTGATCGCCGGCCTGGCCGCGGCGATCGTGGCCGGGGCACAGATCCTCGGCGGGTTGGCGGCACCCCGGATCCGGCGACTCTTCCACCGCCGCACGTCGGCGCTGATCGCCACGGCGACCCTGGGCATCGTCGTCCTCGGCCTGATGGGAATCATCCAGAGCTTCTGGGTGGTGATCGGCCTTGTTGTCGTGTGGTCACTCATCTTCGCCGCCTCTATGCCCATCCGCCAGACCTACATGAACGGCATGATCCCTTCGCGGCAGCGGGCGACGATCCTCTCCTTCGATTCCCTGATGGGCTCGGCGGGCGGCGTCTGGGCGCAGCCCCTCCTCGGTCGCGTTGCCGACGTGTGGGGATACGGGCCGTCATACGTCGTGGCTGCAGCGATCTCGGCGGTCGCCATACCCGCGCTCGCCCTGTCCCGACGTCAGAACGCGCCGGCGGACGCGGTCCGAGCTATCGCCGCCAGCTCCGGGTAGGTCCGTTCACCCGCTTTCGCGGCTGGCAGCGTCTTAATGGGCGTGAGCATGAAAACGCCTGGCGTTGCCAACCGCACATTGATTGTCGTGGCCCTTTCCGTTGCCCTGGTGCTGGCCGGATGCGGGGCCAGCCCAACCACCTCAGGCGGGTCCGGTCCGACGGCGGCAACCAGCGCCTCCACGTCGCCGACTGCAACCCCGAGTCCACAAGAAAGTCCCAGTCCGGTTGCCTCGACGACTCCGCAGCCGAGTCCCCAGCTGCCGGAGGGGTTTACCTGCGCCGATGCGAGCGGCGGCTCGGAACAGGCGGGCTCGAATGTCGTCGGCGTCCGCGTCGGTCAGCATGACGGCTACGACCGCCTCGTCATCGAGTTCAGCGGGCCGATTCCCGGCTACAAGGTGCAGCGGCGGACGGGAACCACGTTCACGGAAAGCCCGCGCGATCAAGCGGTTACGCTGAGCGGAACGAATGGGGTGCTCATCGTCCTCCATCCCATCCTTAATTGGACCTCGTATTCGGGGCCATTCGCGTTCAAGCCGGACTATCCCGTCCTGCGCGAGGCTCGCCAGGTAGAGAATTTCGAAGGATACCAGCAGTGGGCACTCGGAATCCAGGGCACACCCTGCCTGCGCGTGACCACATTGACGTCACCGTCTCGACTGGTTGTGGACGTGGCGGCGACGCAGTAAGATCTGGCTCCGCCAAGCCGGAGGGTTGGCGTCATTCATGAGGTCGATGCCTACCCCGCGGCCTCTCATCGCTTTTCCGTTGGCCATCTTCATCGTCGTGGTCGTCAGCCACCTTGCCGGTCTGCAGGCCAGCCCGCCAGGTCTGTTCGGCGACGAGGCGGCGTTCGGTTACAACGGGTGGGCCATCGCCCACCACGGGGTGGACCAATACGGCGTTGCGTGGCCGCTCTTTTTTCGCTCCTTCGGCGACTACAAGGGACCCGTGGGTGTCTACGCCGTGGCCTTGCTGAACGCCTTCCTGCCGCTCACCCCGTTCATTGTTCGGCTACCAAACGCCCTCGCCAGTATCGCCCTGGCGATGGTGGCGGGGGGACTGGGGTGGCGCCTGACGCGTTCCCGAGCCGTAGCCCTGATTCTCATTCTCGAGGCCTCCTTCGAGCCGTGGTTCTTCCATCTCAGCCGCACCATGCTCGAAGCCGACCTCTTCTCGCCCCTGTGCTATGCGCTCGCGCTTCTTGTCCTCGCCCGGGACGGTGAGCGCCGCTTGCGAAACTGCGTCGCGGCCGGCATCTCCCTCGGTGTCGCCCCATTCACCGCCCAACCGGCGCGCTTCTTCACCCTCGTGATGGTGGGCTTGCTCATGTTGTGCTTTGGCGTCCGGATCCGGGGCCGGCGCCTGGCGGCACTGGTGGTGCCGCCAATCGTGGCGACCGCGGTGGTCGTCGCGGCCGGAGGGGAGACGATGGCGCGTCTGGGGATGGTCAGCGTCTTCAGCGGTCGCAGCGTGATCGATGGCGTCCTCTTCGCGCTGACGAACTACCCACAGTACTTCGGGCCCCGCCTGCTCTTCATCAACGGTGATGGAAACCTGCTGCTCTCCAGCGGTTTCGGCGGGCTCCTCTTCCTGACCGCAATTCCGCCCATCGTCCTGGGGCTGATCGCCGCGTACCGTCGCCGCAGGGAACCGATGGCCAGAGTTGCACTGCTGGGAAGCTTGCTCGCGCCCATCGGACCGGCGCTGACGACAACGGTGTCGTCTCGGCGCGACGTCGTGGCGCTGCCCTTTCTCCTCATTCTGCTGGTGTTTGGCTGGGAGGCTTTGCTCCCCATCCTCCGTGTCAGCCGATGGCGCGTGGCCGCCGCCCTGGCACTGGTGTTGGTTGCCGTCAGCCCTTACTACCTTGACTACGCCTTCGTGTATCCGGTGCGCGCGGCGCGCGCCTTCGAGGCGGGTCAGATCGAGGCGATCACGCGCGCTCACGACATCGCGGGCGGGCACACGGTCCTGCTGTTTTACGGCGCGAGGGACCCCAGGATTCAGGCGCTCTTCGCGCTCCGTCCGCCCCCCGGACTCGCAGACCCGTTGGGGGCGGTTGGGGTTCGGCTGCTCACTCGCGCCGACGACCTGGCGACCGCTCAGGCCGGCGACATCATCGTGCTCCAGGCGGGCGATCCGCCGCCGCCCGCGGGCGCCACGCTGCTCTTCGAACAATCGGCCCAGGGGCCGTCCTCCTTGCTCGATTGGCGCGAGTCCCGGACGGTTCTGGTGCGTGTCTATCGAGCCGCCGAATGACTTCAGCCCAAGACATAATCCGAGGGGTGCCGAGATTGCCGAGGGTGGTTAGACGTGGGCTGCTGGCCGCCATGGCGCTCGCCGGCGTCGGCCTGATCATCCTGACGGTCTGGTTCTGGTCGGCGATCGTCACCATTGCGCCGCGGACAGGTCTTGGCGAGGCGCTCGCCCCGATCGATGGCGCGGTCCCGGCGACGGGATCGGTTGCCTGGAAGGTGCAGCGGGGCGACCGAATCACGTTGCTACTGCTGGCAAAGGGCGGCACCGACGCCGAGGAGGCTGAGCTGACGGACACGGTGCTGCTTCTGTCCGTCGGCGGCCGGCGGGAACCGACCGTCGTGTCGCTGCCGCGCTGGCTTTCGGTCAAGATTCCGGCGCCGGCACACGGTGACGTGATGGGACAGCTCTACGCCGCATACGCGCTCGGTACCCGCCAGGATAGTCCCAGCCTGAGCCCCCAGTGGCGGACCTCAACCGGGGCAGGCGATCTGGCGGCAGCGACCGTGTCGAAGCTGGCCGGGGTAACCGTCGACGGGTGGACGGTGGTCGACCTCCGAGGCTTTCGCGCCCTCGTCGACGCGCTCGGCGGGATCGAGGTGACCGTCCCCACACCGCTGGACGATGCCCGCTATCCGTCCGAGGACTCGCGCCGCACGATCCGGATCCATTTCAATGCCGGCGCCCAGCGGATGAACGGCGAGCAAGCGCTGGAGTATGCACGATCGCGGCTGAGCACCTCGGAGGCCGATCGCTCGCATCGCCAGCAACTGGTTCTCACCGCGCTCCTACGGCGGTCATCCTCGCTGAGCCTCGGGCCTGGCCTCATCCCCCTGGTTGCAGCCTTACGCGGTGGAATGACGACCAATCTTCGCCCGGCCGATTTGCAGGCGCTCATGCGGTTGTTCCGCGGCATCGGACTGGAGCACAGCCGGCGCATCAGCATCGAGGACACCGACCTGGTGCGCAAGCTGCCGATTGCCGACGACGCCTACATCTTGTTGCCCAGCGATCCGACGTACCAGACGCTGCGCACTTACCTGTCCACCGCGTTGACTGACTAGCCGAGCCGCGCGCTGTTTAGGCGTTCGCGTATTGACCCTCACAGGCGCAAGTTATATAACGGACCGGCAGCGAGGCATGGCTTCAACCCTGAACCTGGAGGGCCTGAATGCGAACCATGAATTCGAAACCGTTGTTGATCCTCTCCGGTCTGACGCTGGTCGTGGCACTCACCTTATCGTCGGCGGCCTGGGCCTCCCCGTCTAAACCCAAGACAACCACCGCGTCCCTGTCGTCGAAACAGCAGAACAACCCCTTCTGTAGCAAGTTGGGGAAGAGCATGCAGGCGTCGCAGGCGGCTCAGATGTTCTGCAACCCACCACAGTCGCCGGCGGCGGCCGCCGCCGCCGCGCCCTCCAGCGGTTCCTCTTTCGGGACCAACGTTGATGCCGCCACCCCGCAGGAGGACATCTCTCCAGCCGGCGTCTCGGCCCACGGGCAATCGGAAACGTCCATTGCCGCCGCGGGCCCGTACGTGGTTGAGGCCTGGAACGACGCGACGGGTTTCCTATCCGCGTGCGGCGCCCCGGCAAACAAAGAAGAGCTGACCGGCTTTGGGTTCTCCGCCGATGGGGGAAAGACCTTCCGCGACCTCGGTGGCCTTCCCAACAACAATTGCGGCAGCACGGTGTATGCGGGTGACCCGAGCGTAGAAGCGTACACCGTCGGTGGAAGCACGTACTTCTACATTTCGAGCATCTTCATCCCCTTCGGCGTCCCTGAGAATGCGATGGCCATCACGGCATGTCAGGTGATCGGATCTGGATCATCGGCAAATCTCCAGTGCGGGCAGCCGACGGTGGCCGCCATCAGCTCGGATTGCCAGGTGTTCTTCTACTCCTTCACCTTCTGCAGTTTCCTTGACAAGGAGTTCCTGGCGCTTGACTCGGGAAGGGGCCGGCTGTACATGTCGTACACCGAGTTCGGTCCGAGCACCGGATTCAGTGGCGTCGTCGAGCTGGCCATGTGCGAACTCAGCAATCCGATGCATCCGCGCTGCCAGAACGGCGCCTCCGGGAGCATCACCGGACCCGGCGCGATGGCTCCGCCGTACTTCGTCGTGGCCCCCGCCGACCAGAACTTCTGCGAGAACGAGGGCGCCTACCCGGCGGTCGATGCCACGACCGGCGACGTGTACGTGGCCTACGAGCACGACTGGTTCAGCAGCCTCTTCAACTGCGGCAACGAGACCATCCAGAACGTGATGAACTACGTCCCAGCCGGCTGCCTGACCGCAACGCCGACGTCGCCATGCGCCGGGCCAGCTGCGACCAACGCGGTGAACGTCGTTTCCATGGAGGGCGCGTTCATCCCCGGATATAACCGCTTCCCCATGAACGACTTCCCGCGGCTGGCCGTGAGCGGGACCTCAGGCACCGTCAGCATGGTCTGGAATGACGCGCGTCAGCTCCCGACTGGGGACATCTTCCTGCAGAGCTTCAACCTGGGGAGTCTCAGCCCGGTTCAAAGCGCGCCGGTCCGCATCAACGGGACGAAGAGTACCGGGGGTTGGCAGTTCCTTCCGGCGGTACGGAACGTTAGCGCGCGGGGCTTGTTGGGCGTCTCCTACTACAGCCGCGATATCGCCAATACCGCGCTGACCAACCTGCATGCCGCCCTGGGCATCGATCCGCGGATCAGCAGCTCGCCCAAGGGCAGCGACGCCGGGATCACCACCGGACCGACTGACTGGAATGCCGTCTCGTCGCTCATCATTCCGAATTTCGGCGACTATACCGATAACTACGTGGCCGGCGGCTCGACCCTCTACGTCGCATGGGCGGACGGGCGACTCGGAATCCCGCAGCCCTTCGAAGACTCCGTTACCGTCCGGTAATCGCTAGCTCGCTCATGGTTCCGCCCGGTGAGACGCCTCATCGGGCGGAACCAGCCGCTGCCGTCCACAAGCGGGAGAGAATTCGAGTCGTCGATTTCGATGCTGGCCGCGGCTGACTGACCTTCTCTCGGCTCTACCGCGTCACACGCCGAATATGACACGTTGCCCAACTAGCGACTACCTTATTAGTGTTATTTGGAGTAGCGCCTATCCCGATCGGCCTACTGGCATGAACTAAGGGTTGGGGCTAAGTCAGCTGCCCCGCTAGTACTAGGAGGAAGGTATGAGGCGCGTGGTCCTCGCGCTCGTCACAAGTCTTGGATTGACCGTCGCTGGCGCGTCTGCCGCCGGGGCCGATATCAACCTGACGCAAACCACTCAAGTCACGCTGTCGTGCAACGATGGCCACAGCGCGCTGCTCAATGTCGATGCCACGACGCTCACAAGCCTAAGCGCTGACGTCACCTCGATCAACAGCAGTGGTACGGCGCTCAGCTGCATGTTGGACACGGCATCGATCGACCCCTCGATGGAAACGACCGAATGGACCGTGTACGACTACAACCCATCGAACCAGGCGATCGCTCCACGCAATTCGTCCAGGGCGATGCCCGCGACGACAACCGATGGTGGACTAACCTGGCAGTTCCCATTCAAGCCTGACGTCTACTCCGCGCTCTTTACCACGACCGACCCGAGCGTGACCGGCAATCAGTACGGCAAAACGCTGACGGATACCATCACGCTCAGCGGCGACGCCGAGACGTTCATAACGCAGCATGGCGGTGGCGACTGCGTGCACAACGTTCCTGCGGTCGTAAGGTTTTACTTCACGTCCCCGTCCGCATCGGGCCCCAGTTACCCGCCGCCGGGTCCGCCCATCAACGGCGTACCACCGGCCGGTTTCTACACACAGTTTTGGTGGTCCGATGCGGTGAACATACAAATGGTTTCTGGTAGCCAGGGCCAAGGCCAACTGACGGAGAAAATGCTTCCGGCGGACTGGTCAGACTGGGATGGCCAGCCCGCTAGCGAGTTCCCGCTGGCCTTCACCCAAGCGGCGGAGCACGTCCAGTCGATCGGCCTGTCATTCGGCGGCGACTGCTTCTTCGAAACCGGCGTCACTCCTTCACCAGACACCTTCACCAACGAAAACTTTTCCAGCAAGTTCGCCGTGATGAACTGAGAGCATTGCGCCTTACGAGGGCCTGGATTCTTGGCCGGGCCCTCTTCGGTCTACGCTGACGACCTAGGCTCGTTTGAGTGGCGGCTTGTACATCTACGCGGCGATCTGATCGAGCCGGTCGCTTCCCCGCCCGCGCGCTCGGGCGCGCCGGTCCCGCTCCACGCCCCCCTCCAGGTTGAGGACGAAATTCCCCCGGCGCGCATAGGCACTGCGGAGCTCCGCCAACGTGCGGTGGACAGCCAGTTGCGGAACTTGGTCCAGCACTTCGGCCTCCAGTGCCAGGCGCCAGGTATTTCCATCCGGCCTAACCGGCGTGCCGGGAAACTTCCGGCTCGAGCCCAGCCACGACTTGAGGGCGAGGGCCGCGGTCACCGTCCAGGTGATGGGCGCCTCGGGCTGGTTGGTGCCCATGATCACGTCCGGCGCTGCGCTGCGAAGGTCGCAGGCCCGGAAGTCGTACATCACTCGCTGGTCGGGGCTGACATAGAGGAACTCGACGTGAGCGCCGGCAACATTGACCGCGTTGAGTAAGCGGATGCCAATCTGGCGGGCCAGCCGTGGCAGGCCCTGGCGCTCGAGGCCCCTGGCGATGTCGAAGGTCTCCTTCATCCAGACCGTCCAATCGCCGTGGTAGTCCTGAAAGTCAACCAGGCCGCCTTCGCTCGCGCTGCGGCAGCGGATGCCGACCTCCGTCATGAAGTCAGGGCTGCAGATCCGGCGCACTAAGCCGGCCACGTATAGATCGGCAGTTGGAAGTCCGTCGAACAGGGCGGTGTCCAGCAGCAGTGCGCCGTTTGACGCGATGCTCTCGATCCATCTCGCCCGGCCTTCGCCGTCTCGGTCCAGTCCCATCGCGAAGTAGCTTTCGGCCGGCATCCAGAGATTGCGGATGACGCGTTCGCGGAGCGCTTGCGCTCGGTCACGCCACTCCACCGCGCGAGTTTCGAAAAGGTGCGCCGCGCCAAGGAGCGCGTCGTAGGCGTAGCCCTGCACCTCGACGGCGGCGATTGCGGCATCGGAGTTTGCCAGGGTTCCATCGCGATGGACGTACGAGGTGTTCGAGTCCTTCCAGACCTGGAAAGGGATGCCTTGTGGGTTTCGGCGCTGGAACTCGACCAGCCCGAGCGGGGAGGCGTCCATTTTCGAGGCGATCCAATTCACCGCCGCGAGGACGCTCTCGCGGACCGTGACCTGACCGCCATCCCGGCGAGTGACACCATCGGCCAGGATCGACTCGCCGTGGGTCGCACAGTAGCGGGCCACGAGGCGAACGAAGAGCGGCGTCGCGTCGACGCTGCCGTAGTAGGTCAGGCTCGTCTCATCGCCGCCCCACTTTCTGGCCAGTTCCCTCAGCAGGGCTTCGGACGCCGGCGAGATCCGCCGGCCGTCGACGAAGAGCGTCCGGTGCTCGTGGTGGATCTTGCCGCGCTCCTCCTCGTTGCTGTGGGGACCAACGGGCGCGTCCACCGTACCCTGCAGCCGGGCCAACGTCAGGATGATGTCGCGCGCCATGTCCGGCCGGAGCTGAAGAAGTGTCTCGCCGGCCGTCACCGAATCGCGGCCGAAGATCGCGTTGCTGAACAGCCGGTCGCCGCTCCCGTAGAGACCGTTGCCGTTGCTACGTAAGCGCGCGAGGTCGGCGAGAGCGCTCATCACGGTACAACGCAAGGCACCGATTGGTCTGGCGCAGTGGCGTTAGCTGTGTGGCCCTGCTCCGGTCAGCAGTTAGGCTTCGCCGAAAACATCGACGCTGAAGGGCCGCTGCCGGAGGCGAGATCTGAGGCGACCAGTGGCCGTTTTCGCTGGTCATGGTGACAGTGAAGTTCGGTGGGGGCGGTCCGCGCTGGATGACGACGGTGACATTGCCATTGCTGTCGGCGGTCGCCGATACGACCTGCGGGGCGGTATTCAAGCCATTCTGGGTGCCGGTGATGTAATCCTCGCCGCAGCCGGTGGCGTCCCCGCCGAACCCGCTACTGGTCATGTGATTCAAGCCGGCGATAACCGCGGCGGAGAAGGGACAGTCGGCAAAGTTGGTGGCGCGGGCGGAACAGGGGAGCCAAACTTCCGGCGTCTGACCGGGAGCGGGGAAGAAAATTGTGAGCGCGGTGGTCCGGGCGGCGGCCACATCTGGCGTCGCGGTGGGTGTCGGCGTCACGCTGGAGGTAGCCGAGGTCGTGGTCGCCCCACAGCCTGCCAACGTTACAGCTGCTCCTGCCACGAGCAAGGCGCTGACGAAGCCCGGTGTGTGATCCATGCGGTCCATGCGCGCCATGCCCCGGGGAACGCCGTTACTAGCGGATGGTTACGAACCCTGTGGTCAGGGTTGGCAACGCTGGTCGACGAGCGGGGTGCGCCCTCGACCCGTCTGTGCATGATTCGACCCGGCCACTCACCGTGACATTGCCCTCCCGTGACGACTTACTAACAGTTCAAGCTGAACAGTAACTGAATATAGTTCGCTCTCCGTTGTGTACACGGAGAGTG
>VBEQ01000176.1 GCA_005881235.1 Chloroflexota bacterium
GGATCACGCTCGAAGGTGGGGACGAACTTCGCTTCCTCGATACCGTGAAGATGGGGCGCGTTTACTGGGTGGTGCCGGGCGCGCTGCCGACGATCCCGGGCTGGGCGGAACTCGGCCCGGATGCGCTGACGGTCACCGTCTCGGAATTTTCCCAGCGTATCCGCCGACATCCCGGCGAACTCAAGAACCTGTTGCGAAACCAGGCGTTCATTGCCGGGGTGGGCAATGCCTACTCTGATGAGATTCTCCACGAGGCCGAATTACTGCCGCTCCGCAAGCGCACCACGCTCAAGCCGGATGAGCTTTCCCGCCTCTACGCCGCAACCCGCAAGGTGCTCAGCTCGGCCATCGAGTCGATCAAGGCGCAGCCGGGGTACGAGCCGCACAAACAGGATCGGAGCTTCATGGCCGTCCACGGCAAGGCGAAGGAAAAGTGCCCGCGTTGCGGACATCGCATCTCGGAACTGACGGCGCGCGGCGAGGCGACCGATTTCTGTCGTGGCTGCCAGCATTAACGCGTGGATCTGAACAACGCGCGCGTCATCGTCACCGGCGCATCGGGCGGGATCGGGCGCGCCATCGCGGTCGAATTCGGACGCCGTGGCGCACGGCTCGCGCTTGCGTCGCGAAATCGAGCAGCGCTGGAAGAGGTGGCCGCGGCGATCAAGAGGGACGGCGGGTCAGCCATCGTCATTCCGACAGATGTGACAGTGGACGGCGCCGTCAAGGAGATGGCCGATGCCGCGATTCGCGAGCTCGGCGGGATCGACATCCTGGTCAACAATGCCGGCATCGGCCTGACGGCTCCCATCGCTGACGCTTCCAGTGCTGACGTCGACAAGCTGTTCGGGCTCAACGTCATCGCCGCCGCGGCCGCCATCCGGGCGGTGATACCGATCATGCGGGCGCAGGGGTCCGGCATGGTCATCAACATCTCCTCGATGGCCGGTCGCGTCGTCATTCCACGCATTGGCTATTACTCGGCGAGCAAGTTCGCTCTCACCGCGATCGGCGACGCCCTGCGGATGGAGGAGTCCCATCGTGGCATCAAGGTCATGAATGTCTTCCCCGGGACGACGCAGTCCAGCTTCGGCGAGAACCGCCTCGGCACCCGCGGTCGCCAGGCGCACCAGGTGTTACCGCCGGTGTCAGCCGAGAAGGTTGCGCAGCGAGTCGCCCAAGCGGTCGAACGCGATCAGCGCTCTGTCTACATTTCCTGGTTTCCGGATCGCGCCGGCCTCGCGGCGAACTGGCTCGCCGGCTGGGCCGTCAGCGGCGTTCTGCGATGGTGGGCCCGTCGGGCCCAAACCTGATCTGAGGGGGCCCCGTTGGCCCGGGGCACCCAGCCTATTTCGCCACGGCGCTCAGAAAGCGCCGCACGTTATCCGCATTCTTCCCCCAGTCGATGAGCGTGGGCAATGAGCTTCTGCTTTTGATCTGTACGAGGACGTCCCCGTCCACACCGTGCACGTCGACCCCGACTCTCTCGCCCCAGGATCTCCAACTGATGGGAAAGACCGCGTCGAGCCGGCCCGCTGCCTCATCTCGCCTGCGGATGCCGGCGCCGATGGCCATGAGCGCATTCTCGGAGCGCCGAAAAACGCCCGCCAGCGTGTCGTCGAGATGGATCTGGCCTTCTCGTTCCGTACTGGAGATTATCGACGACTCGCGGCACCCTCGCCAGCGGCGGCCCGCGCCTTCTCGATATCCACTGCGCCGATCACCACGCGCGTCTTCGTCGCCAGATAGACGGCGTTCAGGCTGATGCCGGCGTCGGCGATCTTCCGGGTGATTTTGCCGAGTGCGCCGGGTTTGTCCTCGATGTCCAGCACCAGGACATCCTGCTCCCCGGTGACGCGAGCGCCAGCGCTCTGTAGCGCTTGACGCGCCTTCGCGGGGTCGGCGACCAGCACGTGGCCGATGCCCTTGCCGCCTACGACGAACCCGCAGATCCCCTCTATGTTGACGCCTGACTTGCCCAGCGCTTCAGCCGCGGCCGCCACGGTGCCGACCTTTTCGTCGAGTTCGATCGTCAGATCTTTTAGATGGTGAGCCATTGCTGACCTCCTTGAGTCTCACGCTGGCGGATCAGGCGCCCATTGTAATCGCGCGGTACGTCGCCCAGGCCGCACCGAGAAGCGCGGCGAGCGCCCAAGCGATCAGTACGAGTCGGATCAGTGATCGGCGATGCGCCTTCGCCGGGTTCTTCTGCCGACCTTCGAGCAGAGCTTTCAGGCGCTGGGCGTCGTGGCGGTCGTGCCCTTCGAGCGTCCGCTGGTTTCGGTCCTGCAGCCACCTGGGGCCGACCGCCGGGCCTTCGGTCACCATGGTGACGGTGGTACTGGTGCCCGCATCGCGAAACAGGTAGTCGCTACGTGAGGACCTGCTGCCGTGACTTGCCTTGATGGATAGGTGCTCACCTTTCTCGTATCGAGTCACGGTGAAGTCCACGATGGCGGCCATGAAAAGGTTCCGGATCGTCATCTGGCCAGTCGCGCCAGCCGCCATTGGCTTTTCCCGACCCATCCTGACCGAGGTCGTGGCTGGGCAGATCAATGGATACGTGGTCGCCATCTCGTCGACGAAGCGGCGGAACACCTCGTCGCGTGGCCGCTCGATCGTCACCTCGGTTTTGGTCAGCACTAGATCACCCGGGTCGGATCATAGAGCCAGTTGAGGCCGATGCCGAGGATGGCGACGGCAAAGGCCATAACCAGCACGAGCAGCGCGATACGGCCTGCGACGCGAATCAGCGGCCGCTGTCTTTCCAATGGCCGCGATTTCTCGAACCAGAGGGTCCAGATCGCAACCGGGAGCACCGGCAGGCTACGCAGCTCGATACGAAGCAGCGGGTTTGACGCTAGAAAGGCCTCGATGACATAGAAACCCGCGAGCGGAATGAGGACGACGACGATCGCGAGCAAGAGGGGACCGTGAAGCCGGCTAGTAAGCCTCGAGGTAGGCGTCGAGCTCCCATGGGGTGACCTGCTTTTCATAGCTCTGCCATTCCATCTCCTTCGCCTCGATAAAACGTTCGAGGAGGTGGACACCCAGCGCATCGCGCATCACCTCGTCCTGGCGGAGGTCCTTCAGGGCGTCGGCGAGCGAGGCGGGGAGGTGGCCGAGCTGGTGGCGGGCGAGGCGCTCGGGATCGAAGGCATAGAGGTTTTCTTCGACTGGTGGCGGCAGGGGCAACTTCTGACGGATCCCGGAGAGCCCGGCGTGCAGCATGGCGGCGAAGGCGAGGTAGGGGTTGCAGGAGGGATCCGGAGCCCGGAACTCGATCCGGACGGACGCGCGATCGCCGCTGCCGGCCCGCGGCACGCGGATCAATGCCGAACGGTTCATCTGCGCCCAGCTGATGGCCACCGGCGCCTCGAAGCCGGGGACGAAGCGCTTGTAGGAGTTCACCAGCGGTGCCACCAGGGCGCAGAGCGCGCGCGCATGCGCCAGCTGGCCGGCGATGAAGTGCTTGGCGACGGTCGACAGCTGGTATTGATCGGCGCGGTCGTAAAACGCGTTGCTGTCCTTGCCGGCTTCGGTCAGGACCTGGTGCGTGTGCATCCCCGACCCCGCCGCGCCGAAGATCGGTTTGGGCATGAAGGTTGCCAGCAGTCCGCGTCGTTGGGCCACCGCCTTGACCGCATGCTTGAGGGTGACCAGCTGGTCCGCGCTCTTCAGGGCATTGCTGAGCGCGAGGTCAAGCTCGTACTGTCCGGCAGCGACCTCGTGATGGCTGGCGTCGACGGTGATCCCCAGGCGGTCGAGCGCGCCCACGATCTCCTGCCGAACGTCGCTGCCGACATCGACCGGATGGTCGAAGTAGCTGGCGCGGTCGTGGGGCCCGGCTCGCACCCCGCCGGTCGCGGTGTCCGTGTTCAGGAGGAAGAACTCCAGTTCCATCGCGACCGAGTAGTCGAAGCCGAGGGCGGCCGCCTCCGCCAGGGCTCGCGCCAGCACCCCGCGGGGGTCGCCGGCGAAGCGCTCGCCCTCCGGCGTCATGAGGTCGCAGATCACCTGGGCCCCCGGCGCACCCTCCGCCTCGCCGATCGTCAGGGTGTCGAGATCCGGGCGAAGGAACATGTCGCTCTCGAAGACCCGGGCGAAGCCCTCGACGGACGAGCCGTCGAACCATTCGCCGTTGCGCACGACATGCGGAAGCCGATGCACTG
This sequence comes from Chloroflexota bacterium, assembly GCA_005881235.1. Taxonomy (GTDB): domain Bacteria; phylum Chloroflexota; class Dormibacteria; order CF-121; family CF-121; genus CF-13. Next base: position 4,173 of record VBEQ01000176.1, read on the forward strand.
GGATTGTGATGCTCTTCACCGTCCCCAGCACGTCGACGAAGCGCAGATCCAGGAAGCGGATCGATCGCTGGGTGAGCCGCTCCAGGGTGCGCTCGACCGTCTGTGGGGAAGCGCGGCCTGCGGCCGCTTCAGTCTTCGCCGTCGGGCACCCCTAGGGGTATGACGTCGTCGATCGGTTGTGGCTCCTCCCACGAGGGGCCGAGCCGCAGGTAGTCGCCGGGCCTCCAGGGCTTGTCGCGCTGTATGGAATTGTCATCCATGACGGTGCTCCTCTTCTGAGTGTCTAAAGGCGGCTGTCAGGGCGAGTGACAGCCGCCTCAACGGCGAACGCGCAAACGCATCGACGAGGACGAACTAGATGTCGTGGTACAGATAGAACTCCCACGGGTGCGGCCGGAGCGCCACCTGGTCGACCTCGCGCACGCGCTTGTAGTCGATCCAGGTCTCGATCAGGTCCGTGGTGAAGACGCCGCCGCGGGTCAGGTAGTCGTTGTCGATCTCCAGCGCGTCGAGGACTTCCACCAACGATCCCGGCGTGCTCTTGACCTGGCGCTTCAGCTCGGGCTCGAGCTCGTACAGGTCTTCGTCGATCGGCTTGGGCGGCTCGATCTTGTTGATGACGCCGTCGAGACCGGCCATCAGGCAGGCGGCGAAGGAAAGGTACGGATTGCACGATGGGTCCGGTGTCCGGAACTCGAGGCGCTTCGCCTTGGGATTGTCGAAGTACATGGGGATGCGCACGCAGGCACTCCGGTTGCGCTTGGAATAGATCAGGTTGATGGGTGCCTCGTATCCGGGCACCAGCCGGCGATACGAGTTGGTGGTCGGCGCGGCGAAGGCGAGCAGCGACGGCGCGTGCTTCAGCAACCCACCGATGTACCAGCGGCACATGTCGCTGATGCCCGCGTACCCGGCCTTGTCGTAGAAGAGGGGCGTGCCGTTCTTCCACAGGCTCTGGTGGGTGTGCATGCCGGACCCGTTGTCCATGAAGAGTGGCTTGGGCATGAACGTCGCGACGAACCCGTTTTGGGCGCAGACGTTCTTGACGACGTACTTGTACATCATCACCTTGTCGGCCATGTTCACCAGCGTGTCGAACCGCATGTCGATCTCGGTCTGGCCGGCGGTGCCGACCTCATGGTGATGCACTTCGACGTCGACGCCCGCCTCGATCAGCTTGAGGACGATCTGCGAGCGCAGGTCCTGCAGCTTGTCGGTCGGTGGCACCGGGAAATATCCCTCTTTGTAGCGCGGGCGGTAGGCTTGATTCGGCTCGGAGTTCTTGCCCGAGTTCCATACGCCTTCGACTGAGTCGATCTCGTACATGCCCGAGAACTGGTTCTGATCGAAGCGCATGCTGTTGAAAATGTAGAACTCACACTCAGGACCGAAATAGCCGGTGTCGGCGAGGCCGGTCGACAGCAGGAAGGCCTCCGCTTTCTTGCCCACATAGCGCGGATCGCGCGAGTAGGGCTCGCGGGTGATGGGGTCGATGACGTCGCAATTGATGCTCAACGTCGGCACACGCAGCACCGGATCGACGATCGCCGTCGACGCGTCAGGAATCAGCAGCATGTCGCTCTCGTGGATGTGCTGGAACCCGCGAATGCTCGAGCCGTCGAAGCCGATGCCCTCGCTGAAGAGGCCCCTGGTCAGTTCCTGGACCGGGATGGAGAAGTGCTGCCAGGTCCCGATCAGGTCGATGAACTTGAGATCGACGATCTTGAGCCCCTGCTTGTGGGCGAGGTCGATGACGGACTGGGCATCCGCCCTGGTTTCCTTTTTTGCGCGCACACCCTGGTCGATCGCCATAGACAAAATCCCTCCGTTGAACCGGGTAATCCGACTCTTCCGATGCTAGGGGTGCCGCTCCGCCGCGTCATCGGGCCGAAGAAACGAGTTGCGGCGGCCCTTTTTGTGCGCCGCGCCTAAGGCGGCGATTGCAGCAGGTCCGGGTTGACATGGTCGACGGTCAGCGTGTAACCACCGGAAGGCGGGTTGATCTCCAGCGCGAGGACGAAGGCACCTTTCGCAAAGCGCAGGATGTCGGTTGCCGCCGAGGCCTTGTCCTCGACCCAGCCATCTTTTGTGAGGTGGGCCTCGTAGAAGGGGACGACGCTGTTCAAGTCCTGCGCGGTGAAGTCCTGGTAGATGGTTTCGGTGTCCGCGAGGCCCGGCCGCTGGTCGATCAGCTTCGTACCCGGGGGCCGGGGAAGCGATTCGATCACGGGGCGGGTGAGGTGGACATCCGCTCCGCTGATCAGCGACGCATTCTGAACGCTCTCGACCAGGCTGAAGAGCGCCAGCGCCGCTAGCGCTGCGGGCACGATCGCGCTACCGCCCCACAGCAGGGCCCGGCGTTCCAGTCCTTCCCGACGCCTGCGCAGAGCGGCGCGCACCAGGATGGCAATCGTCATCAGCGAGAGGAGCAGCACCGCGGCGCCCAGGACCTCGAGCCAGGCCCCGGGCATGTACTCGGTCAGCTGCTCGATGGCGAGCAGAGCGGCGCCGATCGTCACCACGTAGGCGAGCGATACGACCGGCAGGAGGTAGCGGGGGTCGTCGGTCGCCACCGGACCGAGGTTCAATGGCGACTCGCCCCGGCGCCGGTCTACTCGCCGGCGGCTTGCTCCCACTCCTGGTAGAGCGCTCGCAAACGGCGCGATGCGTCCTCGTGCGACTCAGCGAGCTCTGCGACCCGGGTCGGGTCGTCATACGTCTCATGATCCGCCAGCTGCTCCTCGATACGGCGGACCTCGGCCTCGAGCTCGTCGATGCGATCTTCCACGCCGTCCGTTGAAGAGCCGGGTTTCGCCGCCGAGCCGCCGGTCGACGGGCCGCCCCGACGAGCGGACTTTCCTGGTTCGGGCGCGACGACCGGACGGGCCAACCGCTGCCGGCGCCGCTCGAGGTCGCTGTAGTTGCCGAGGTGCATCGTCACGGCCCCGTTTTCGACCGACCAGAGCCGCGTCGCGATGGCATCGATGAAGTACCGGTCATGGGAAACGAAGACGATCGTGCCTTCGAAGTCCTGCAGCGCCTCCTCGAGCATCTCCTGGGCGGGGATGTCGAGGTGGTTGGTGGGCTCGTCGAGCAGCAGCAGGCCCGCGTCGTCGAGCATCAACTTCGCGAGCGCCACGCGGCTCTTCTCACCGCCGCTCAGCGACCGAATCGTCTTGAAGGCATCATCGCCATGGAAGAGCAGGCGGCCGAGAAAGGTACGCAGCGTTTCATCGGGAAGGCCGAAGGCATCCTGCAGCTCGGTGAGCACCGTCTTGCTGGGGTCGAGATCGGCGAGGTGCTGGTCGTAATAGCGCATGGCGACGCGCGGGCCGACCTTGACGCGCCCCGCCAGGGGGCGCAGCTCGCCGAGTAACGCCTTCAGCAGACTCGTCTTCCCGGACCCGTTTGCCCCAACGATCGCGACCCGCTCGCCGGCATTGACGGTGAATGCCGGGACTTTCAGTCCCCACCCCAAGCCTCCCACGGAGGGGGAGGGATAGGACAACGTAAGGCCGTCGCTCTGAAAGATCAGGTCGCTGGTGACCGACGCCTTGAGCCGGATGCGGATCTGCTGATCGTCGGCAGGCGGTGCGACGCGTGCCAGACGGTCCAGCCGAGTCTGGCGGCCGCGCGCCTCGCGGGCGCGCTGCCCGGCTTTGTAACGGCGGATGAACTCCTCGGTTCGGGCGATGTACTCCTGCTGCGCCTCGTACTCCTTCTGCCTGACGGCCCGGCGTTCGCGCCGTAAGCGGACGTACTGACGGTAATTCCCGGGGTACCATTCGCCCACCCCGGCCTGGAGCTCCAGGATGTCGTCGGCCGTGTGCTCGAGGAAGCGGCGGTCATGGGAGACGATCAGCATGCCGGCCCGCGATAGGCGCAGGAAGCCTTCCAACCACTCGATGGCTTCGAGGTCGAGGTGATTCGTCGGTTCGTCGAGCAGCAGCAAATCAGCGTCCTGCAGCAGGAGCTTGGCAAGCGCCAGGCGACGTCGCTGCCCACCGCTGAGCGCACCAGGGGCCAGCGCCTGGTCGGCCTCGGTCAGACCGACGCCGTGCAGGACCTCGGCGACCCGGTTGTCGTACGCGTAGCCGTCGAGCCGCTCGTACTCGTGCTGCACGACGCCATAGTCCTCCACCAGGACAACCTGCTCAGCTCCGTTCGCCCGGGCCATGGCGGCCTCCAACCCCTCCAGACGTCCGCGCAGGCTGAGAATGTCAGGCCGGCTGTGTAGCGCGTCGGCGTACACACTCTCGTGCGGTCCCGCTTCCAACTCCTGCGCCAGGTAGGCTGTACGAGTTCGCGGCGCCAGCGTCAGCGATCCTGCCACCGGGGTGACGTCGCCGGAAATGGCTTTGAGCAGGCTCGACTTGCCGCTGCCGTTGGCGCCGACGATCCCCAGCCGCTGGCGCGGCTCGACCTGGAACGTCAGGTCGCTGAGCACCTCGGTGGCGCCGTACATGAGTTTGAGCCGGTCGGCGCGAAGCAGCGGCATGGCAGGGAAAGTGTACCGGCCCATTTCTGGGAATAAACCTGGGACTGATTCGGTTTGCGATCCTGTACTGCATTTTCAGCGCAATGAAATGAGGGTTCGTTGATGACAGGATTGCTCGCCCAGACCAACGCCTACATCCGTGACGCCGAACGGCAACACCGTGATCTCAAGGCCCGCCAGGACCAGGTTCGACGCCCGATCCAGTTGATCGACCGGCTGCTGCAGGAGCTCGAGGAGATGAACTTGAAGGGAATGAAGCGGGTCCCGACCTCCTATGAGCCCCGCCTGGGTGAGATCCTGACCCTGGTGACGCCGATCGCCGTTATGCCGGACCAGGTCGCCAACATCAAGGTCAAGGTCGGAATCACGAAGCTGATGGATGCCCTCTTCGCGGTCGAGGAAACGCTGTTCAGCGAACGGAACGGGATTTCCATCGAGCCGGAGGTCGAGACCTTCGACCCCGGGCTCGTTACCGCCGCCTAAAACTCTTCTTCGCAGCAACGCTGGCGCGGCAGTACCATAGCGCCGTGCCAAGTCCGCTCGATCTCATGCTGCGCCTGCTGGTGGCGCTTATCTTGGGCGCTGTCGTCGGCCTCGAGCGCGAGCGCCAGGAGCGGGCGGCCGGGCTTCGGACCGTGACCATGGTGTCGCTCGGATCGTGCCTGTTCACGATCGTGGGCGCGTACGGCTTCCCGAACACGGATCCCTCCCGGGTCGCGGCCCAGATCGTGACCGGCATCGGCTTCCTGGGGGCGGGAACGATCTTCCTTCGCAAGGACCTGGTCCGTGGGCTGACGACCGCCGCGACCATCTGGGCAGTCGCCGCGATCGGCATGGCGGCCGGGACTTCGCAATACATCGTCGCCCTTTTCACGACGCTGTTGATTCTGTCCGTACTCATGGTGTTGAAGCCGATCGAAAAGCGCTTCTTCAAGCGACCGAGCGAGGCTCTGGTCAGCCTCGTCGTCCCGCGGGGCGAGGGCGAGATCGAGCGGGTGCGGGCCGCGCTGGCCACGATCGGCGCCTTTCCAATGTCGATCCGGATTCACGAGCTCAATGACACCGATGACCGGCTGGAAATCGATGTTGGGCTGCCCGCGCATCGGACGACCTCTGACTTATTGCGGCAGCTGCGCACGATGGAGGGCGCGAAGCAGATCCTCATCACCAGGGACCTGATCGAGGATCGGGTTCGCGCCGGGAATTGATACAATGGCTCCCTAAGTAATGGGAGGTGGTGCCCATGGCATTAATTGACTTAAGTGAGAGCGGCGGGTAACACCGCCGCTCTTTCTTTTTCCGCCCTTAGCGCTTAAAGATCGGTTTCCGCTTCTCGAGAAAAGCGCGGATCGCCTCCTGGGCATCGGGCGTCTCCGCGGCCAGGGCCTGCAGCTGTGATTCGAGTTCGAGCGTTTGCTCCAGATCGAGATGGAGCGCCCGATCCATCCCTCGCTTGATCAAGGCGTACGTCTGGCGCGGTCCTGCCGCCAGGTGACGGGCTCGTTCCATCGCCGCCGGCATCAGCTGCTCAGGCGGGACGACCGCAACCACCAGCCCCAGCCTCAGCGCCTCGTCTGCGCTCACAGGATCACCGGTGATGGCCAGCTCGGTGGCCTTGCTCAAGCCGAGCATCCGCGTGAGGAAAAACAGACTGCCAGCGTCTGGCACCAGGCCGACCCGCACGAAGACCACGATCAGCTGCGCGCCGGCCGCCGCGAGGCGCAAGTCACAGGCGAGCGCGAGGCTCAGACCGGCGCCGGCCGCGGTGCCGTTGAGCGCAGCGATCATCGGCTTGGGGCAGGCGCGAATGGCGCGGATCATCGGCGTGTAGTTCGTGCGGAGGTCTGCGCCCAGGTCGTTGTCGCCGGCCAGCGCCCGCGCGTTCACGTCTTTGAGGTCGGCGCCCGCGCAGAAAGCGCGCCCGGCTCCGGTGAGGACGATCGCCCCTACCTCGGGGTCCCGTCCCGCCGTCTCCACCTCCGTGCGCAGCGCATGGGTCGTCTCGCGGTTGAGCGCATTGAGCGCCTCCGGCCGGTTGAGGGTCAGGATGCGGACCGCGCCATCCCGGGTGCTGAGGACGACGTCGCTCATCGCCCGCTGAAGCGGCCCGGGCGCTTTTCGAGGAAGGCGCGCATGCCCTCGCGTTTGTCCTCCGAGGCAAACAGAAGGTAGAAGAGCTTGCGCTCGAACTCGAGACCCGGCGCAAGGCCGACTTCCATGGCGTGGTTGACCGCCTCCTTTCCCAGGCGAACGGCGAGCGGTGGGCGGGTGGCGATCACCTGCGCCAGGCGCTTGGCTTCCTCCAGCTGCGCGCCGGCGGGGACCACCCGATTGACCAGCCCCATCCGCTCGGCGTCGACGGCGCGCACCGGATCCCCGATGAGCACCGCCTCCATGGCGCGGACCTTTCCCGCGCTTCGGGCCCAGCGTTGTGTCCCCCCGGCCCCCGGAATGATCCCGATCTTGACTTCGGGCTGACCGAACTGGGCCGTCTCGGAGGCCACGACCAAGTCGCACATCAGGGCCAGCTCGCAGCCGCCGCCGAGCGCGTAGCCTGAGACTGCGGCGATCACCGGCTTGTGGATCGCCCGGAAGCGGGTCCAGTGGGCGAAATTGTCATCGTTCAGGACCTCAACGGCACCGGCGTCGGCCATCTGTGCAATGTCGGCCCCCGCCGCGAAGGCGCGGTCGTCGCCGGTAAGGACCATGCAGCGGATGGCCTCGTTAAGATCGAACGTCTCGAGCGCATCGACCAGCTCGGCAATGGTCTGATGGTTGAGCGCGTTGCGGACCTGCGGCCGGTTGATCGTCACGATGCCCACGGGGCCGTCGACCTCGGTGAGCACGAAGTCGTACGACATCAGCACCCTCCTTGCCGGCCAAGTCTAGCCCGCAGCACAGCCGCGGACCGCGCCAGCCGAGGGCCGGATTGGCGTTATAGGGTGGTGAACCGGCGCCTCCTGCTGTTCGCGCCAGCCGCTGCGCTCCTCCTCCTTCCCCTGACAGCGCTGGCCGAGGATCAGCCATTCAAGACCGTGGTCGACAACATCGTGCCCAAGACGGCGGGCCTCACCATCCAGGGGACGGCGGGCGGCTGCGACCTGATGCTCCAGAACCAGACAGGCCAGGATGTGATTCTTCTGGACATGAGCAAACCGCCGAAGCCTTTCCGCTTCGCGGCCCAGCCCAAGACGGCGACGCCTCGACCTCCCATCCCCGTTCATCTACCGGCCGCCGGCGTGTGGCCCTGCGCCAGCCTTCCCGCGGTCAATGAGGACCAGCGCTGGAATCACGCCGAGACGACGGTCGGCATCTGGAGCGTGAATGGGACCGTCGGCGCGCTCAGCTTCAAGCTGACGGCACGGACGGTCTACGATCCCGCGCTCGACCCGCCGTCCGACTGGAGCCTGTATCTTCGGTGGGGAGCGGGGATCGCGGTTGCCGGCGGCGTGCTCATCGCCATCCCTTACCTGTTCACCAAGCGGCGCGAGATCCTCGGCGGCAGCAAGAAAACCTCCTGACGAAAAGTCGCGAAACTTGGCTCTAGACGGAGCCGGACCCTGCCCATATAATCCGGGCAGTCTAGTCGAGGAGGAAGGCCGCGCAACTCAGAAAGCGCCAGTATGGACGTTGCTTTTCTGATAGCGGCTGTGTAGAGTCGGTTCAATGATTGGGGAAGCGCGAGCCTCCGTCGGCCGGCGGGTCACGGGCCTGGGGACCACGAGCGTCTCGACCGGTAAGAAGGTTCTCATCCTCGTCGGGTTTTGCACCGCGCAACTCCTCGACGTCACCACCACGCACATCGGCCTCTCGCAGGGCCGGCAGGAGATGAACGGTATCGCCGCGTGGATCATCCAGAACAACGGCGAGCTCGCCGTCTACGCGTTGAAGCTATCGCTGGTGGCGGCCCTCGTTGGTTTCCTCCTCGTGTTCGGTCGAAGCCGTGCCGTCTGGAATGCCTACCTGATCGCCGCCTGGATCACCACCTTTGCCGTGATCAACAACCTCTATCGACTCTTGAGTTAACCGGGCGGGGCCTCAAGGCCGCTGAAGACTAGATTGTGCAGGTGGGGCCTGCAGCAACGACGTTCGGCGAGTTCCTGACGCCCGTCTTTTTCTATGTCGTCATCGCCGCCTACATGGCGTTCGTGCTGGCATCGGCCTGGCAGTTCTCGCGCCGGCCGGAGCCGGGTCGTGTCATGCGCGCTATCAACCTGACGCTGGTCCCACTCGGTGTGCTGGTGGCGCTGGTGGGGGTGCTGGCGGCGAGTTTCAACGCCTTTGCCCAGCAGGAGGGAACGCCGAGCACCAACTGGGCGATCGTGATGGTGGCCCTCGGCCTGGGCGGGGCGTCCCTGCTGCTGGCCGTCGAAGGGTTCGTGCTGCGCAGCCGGGTCCATTCATCGACCGAGGACCGCCGCGCCATCGGGCTTCGCAGCCTCAGCCTGATCGCGACCACGGTGCCGCTCGTCGTGCTCGGCACCCTGTTCATCGCGATCGCGCTTCGCCTTCCGGTTTGACGCGAAGCTGACGCCGGCCTGCGATATACTTGACCGGGTCGATCAACTTTTGAAGGGTCCCCGCTCCAGCGTGAAAAAGCGGGGAGAAGGGTCAGTACGGTGCGCATGCGCTTTTCGATGAAAACCGAATACGGCGTGCGGGCTGTCCTCGAGCTGGCGGGCCATGCTGGCCGTGGCGCGCTGCAGAGTAGCGAGATCGCCCGCCGCCAGGGGATCCCGGGCCCCTTTCTCGACCAGGTGCTGATGATCCTGCGCCGTGCCGGCTTCATCACCTCGACGCGCGGGCCGCACGGCGGGCACGAGCTGGCCCGCGGACCGGAGGAGATTCGCCTCGACCAGGTGATCGACTGTCTCGAGGGGAACGGCGCCAAGAGCCGCCAGCCGGACGGCGCGCAGCCCGGCGACAGCCGGCTGCTGGCCCACGTTACGGAAAAGGCGGAGGAGGCCGCCCGCGATGTCTTCGCCTCGCACACGCTGGCCGACTGCCTGCGTCTGCGCCGGCTCGAGCCGCGTGTTTTCCATGGCATCTTCCACGCGGGTGTGGCCAAGCCGCGAGGGAGTTGATGTCCGAGCGGTCTCTGACGTCCGAGCAGCGACAGCGATACGCCCGCCATCTCGCTCTCGGCGAGGTGGGGCCCGCCGGCCAGCAGAAACTGCTGCGGGCGAAGGTGCTCATCGTCGGCGTGGGCGCACTCGGCTCTCCAGTCGCGCTCTACCTCGCGGCATCCGGGGTGGGCACCATCGGCCTCGCCGACCACGACCACGTGCGGCTTTCCAATCTTCAGCGCCAGATCATCCACACGATGGAGGGGTTGAACCGGTCAAAAGTCGACGGCGCGGCCCGCACGGTCAGCGCGTTGAATCCGGACATCAAGGTAGAGACAATCGAGGCGACGGTCGATGAACGCAATGCCATGGACCTCCTCGATCGCTACGAGGTCATCGTCGACGGCACCGATTCATTTCGCGCCCGCTACCTGCTCAGCGACGCCGCCTACCTGCTGCGCAAACCCCTGGTCCACGGCAGCATCTTTCGCATCGAGGGCCAGGTGACCGTGTTCGTCCCGGGCCGCGGCTGCTACCGCTGCCTCTATCCGGAGCCTCCGCCGGCGGGTGCGATCGAGGAGTCCGAGAACGTCGGCGTCTTCGCGGCCCTGCCCGGCATCATCGGCACCATCCAGGCGGCCGAAACGATCAAGCTGATCACGGGCGTCGGCGACGGGCTCGTCAACCGCGTGCTCCTGCACGACACCATGGCGATGACATTCCGTGAGGTCCGCTACCGCCGCAACCGCGCCTGCCCGGTCTGCGGCGATCATCCGACGGTGCACAGTCTCGTCGACTATGACGCATTCGTCCTGGAGGCCCGTTCATGACCGATGCGCGTCATCACCGGCAACGGATCCTCGCTGAGGTGGGCGAATCAGGCCAGCAGCGGCTGGAGCGCGCGGCCGTCGCGATCGTCGGTGTGGGCGGTCTCGGCTCGCCGGTCGCGCTCTATCTTGCGGCGGCCGGTGTGGGCCGGCTTGGACTGATCGACGATCAACAGGTCGAACGATCGAACCTGAACCGCCAGGTCATCTACGAGGAAGCCGACATTGGCCGGTCGAAAGTCGAGGCGGCCGCCGGCCGGCTGCTCCGGCTCGACGCCGGGCTCCGCATCGACGCTCGCCGTGAGAACGTGCGAGCCTCCAATGTGGCCGAGCTGTTTGCGGAGTACGACGTGGTGGTCGATGGTACCGACGCGTTCGAGACGAAGTTTCTCCTCAACGACGCCGCGGTGCTGCTGCGCAAACCACTGGTTCACGGCGCCGTGCTGCGCTGGGGCGGACAGGTGACGACGGTCTTGCCGGACGCTCCCTGCTTGCGCTGCCTCTTCCGTGAGCCCCCCGAGCCCGGTGACGTGCAGACCTGCGAAGAGGCGGGCATCATCGGCGCCGCAACGGGCGTCATCGGCAGCGTGCAGGGGGAGGAAGTCATCAAGGTCCTTCTGGGGGTGGGAAATCCACTCAGCGGCCGCATCTTTCAGCACGACGGGCTACTGGGTGAGACGCGGACGACGATGTTTCCGCGCGATCCCGAATGCCCGGTCTGCTCGTCGCGGGCGCGCATCAGAGACCTCGCGCACTACGAGGAGCAGGTCTCACCGCGCGGTCACGTCCTCGTCTGATGCCGGCGCCGGCGGAGATCGGCGTGTTCGGCGGTTCCGGATTCTATGAATGGTTCAGCGGCGCGGAGCTGGTCACGATGGAGACACCGTACGGCACGCCCAGCGCGCCGATCTCGGTGGCGGATGTCGCGGGCCGTCGCGTGGCGTTCCTTCCGCGCCATGGCCCGCGCCACACGATTCCCGCGCCCTTCGTCAATTACCGAGCCAATGTGTGGGCGATGCATGAGCTGGGCGTGCGCCGCATCATCGGCCCCTCGGCAGTCGGCAGCCTCCAGCCGGACCTGCATCCAGGCGACCTGGTGATCTGCGACCAGTTCATCGACCGCACCAGCGGCCGATCGGACACCTATTACCCCGGGCCGGAGGTGGTGCACATCAGCGCCGCCGATCCGTATTGTCCCGAGCTGCGCGCGCTGGCCGGAGGCGTTGCCCGGGAACAGGCCATGCGCTTTCGCCCCGCCGGGACCGTCGTCGTCGTGCAGGGCCCTCGCTTCTCGACGCGCGCTGAGAGCCGCTGGTACGGGCGGATGGGTTGGGACATCGTCGGCATGACCCAGTATCCGGAGGTGATCCTCGCGCGCGAGCTCCAGATGTGCTACCTGAATCTCTCGCTCGTCACGGACTACGACGCGGGCGTCGAGGGCGCGCCCGAAGTGGCAGCGGTGCAGGCCCAGGAGGTGATGCGGGTGCTGGCTGCCAACATCGCCCGCGTCCGCGACCTTCTCGCCACCCTCATCCCGATCATCCCCGCGACTCCGAGCTGCGACTGCCAGCGTTCGCTGCAAGGCGCCCGCATGTGACCCACCAGCCGGGATCCACCGAACCGAGCTGGCATCTCGGGCGCGGATGCGAGCGATCCGTGCGTTGGCTCCTGTGCGCGCTCGGTTACGCATCGACGGATGCGCTCCCTCGCGTGCTCGTCGCCGCCTTCGTCTCATCTCGCCCCGCATCCCGATCTGCGGCGCCCGGCCGGTGGAGCCCGGCTATAAAAGAAGAAAGGCCGAGATTGGGGTCTCGGCCTTCAAGGAAGGGGAAGCGGGATCACGATATCTGTGGCGGTGTTAAGGACCAGTGAAGAGGCGGTAACGGCGCTGTCACAGGAGAGGATCGGACGCCGATCGGGCGTCAGCTATAGTCCCCAGCAATGAAGGTGCTGATCACCGGCGGGGCCGGCTTCATTGGTCAGCGCACCGGCGAGCATCTGATGAAGCAGGGGCACCAGGTCACCATCCTCGACAACCTCTCGCCTCCGGCGCACGACGGCCCGCCAGCGCTTCCGGCGGGCATGGAGTTGGTCGAGGGAGATGTCCGCAAGCGGGAGGACTGGGTGAAGGCGCTCAGGGAGAACGAGGTCGTCCTGCACCTCGCGGATCACCACGACTACCTGCCGTCCTTCAGCAAACTCTTCCACATCAATGCCGTCGGCACGGCGATTCTCTTCGAGCTGCTGCTGGAAGGGAAGACCTCGGTGCGCCGGGTGGTGCTCGGCTCCTCGATGGCCGTCTACGGTGAGGGGCGATACCGTTGCGGCAAGGACGGCGACGTGTATCCGCAGCCCCGCCGTGTCGATGCGCTCGAGCGCGGTGTCTGGGATCCTCCCTGCCCCATCTGCGGCGGAGCGATCACGCCGATGGTCACCGACGAGTCGGTGGCCCGACCCACGAGCGCCTACGGCTTGAGCAAGCTGGCGCAGGAAGAATTGGTCCGGCTGCTCGGCGAGCGCCACGGGATCGAGTGGATCATCCTTCGCTACGGCGCGGTCCAGGGACGGGCGCAGCCCTTTCAGAATGCCTACTACGGAGCCCTACGGATCTTTGCGCTCCGGCTCGCGCACCAGCAGACCCCCCAGCTGCTCGAGGACGGGAACCAGCTCCGCGATTTCATCGACGTCGACGACGTGGCGCGCGCCAACGTGGCTGCGCTCGCCGGGCTGCCGCCCGGCGCCTACAACGTCGCGAGCGGGCGCGCGCACACCGTGATGGACCTGGCGCGCATCCTCCTGCGCGTCGCAGAGCGCGACATCGTGCCGGAAACGCCGGGTCGCTATCGCGTGGGTGATCCTCGGCACGCGGTGCCCGATGTCAGCCGCATGAAGGCGGCGGGCTGGGAAGCGCAGATCGGACTCGAGGCGATGGCGCGCGAATACTGGCAATGGCTGACGGCGCAGCCCAACCTCGACACCTACTTCGAGGGAGCCGACCATCTGATGGAGCGCACCGGCACCGTCCGCGTGGCTCGATGACCCAGAACGGAACGCGCCGCTTTCCGATCCGCTACGCGACCCAGCGCTGGACGGACGGCAAGTGGCTCTACGGGGGCCTTTTCGTCGTGGGCTTGGTGCTGATTGCCTTCAACCTCTACCGGGGCCTGCCAATCCTGTCCTTCGTCCCGGTGACCGTCCTCTGCGGCGTCATCCTGGCGGCCTTCTGGTTGATGCAGAAATTTTCGTACCTGGAGATCTCGGATGACGGGCTGCGGGTTCGCTACCTGCTCCGTCACCTCGAGCTTCCCTATAACGTGGTGGCGCGCGTGCGACGCCAGCCGCTCGAGGTGGCGTTCCAGCCGGCGGAACGCCGCCGCTTCGTGAACCGCTTCGTGCGCCGCCTGGGACGCGAGCCGGCCGCCTACATCCGGCTCGATCGCCGCCAACCCGACCTCGTGGAGTCAGCGGAACGGAAACTCGGTCCGCGGCTGGTGGCAGGGGCGGACATCGTCGTCCCGATTGCCCGCGTGGATGAGTTCGTGGCGGAAATCAAGAACCGGGTGCGCGGTCAAGCGAGTTGACACAGTCGCGCGCCGCCTGGTGGCGCCTCGACCGGCGCGACCTCTACTGGCTGCTCGCGCTGACGCTGGTCGCGGGGATCCTTCGTTTTGGCAGCCCGATCTTTCTGGATGTCTTCGCCCACCCCGCATCGTCGGCGCCCATCAGCGCCTGGGGCATCGGCCACAACTATCTGGACCCGTCACTTCCCGGCCTGGGCAAGCCGAACGACATCGCTCCCAACTCGCCCTTCGTGTTCGACGAGCTCTACTTCGCCAACGACGCCCACAATGACCTGCTGGGTCGCGATTACTTCGATCCCGAGCCGCCGCTCGCCAAGCTGATCATCGCGCTCGGCATCCAGCTCTTCGGTTTCAACTCCTTCGGCTGGCGCTTCATGCCGGCGCTCTTCGGCACTGCGCTCATCCCGCTGATGTACCTGCTGGCCCGCCAGTTGCTGACCGTCCGATTCTTTGCCGTTGCCGCCGGCGTGCTGACCGCCTTCGACGGGATGACGTTCGTCGAGTCGCGGACCGCGGTCATCGACATCATCCCGATCACGCTGGTGGTGCTCGCCTATCTCTTCTTCCACCTCCATCTCAACGCGGACAGCGTCTCCCGCCAGCGGTGGATGATCGTGCTGACGGGCATCACGCTCGGCCTGGCGCTCGGATCCAAATGGACGACGCTGGCGGCCTACGGCACCATCGTCGTCATCCTGGCGTTCCGGCTCATCGTTCGCTGGACCCGGTACGACGGCGCCACCGGCGGCATCGCGCTGCTCAGCCTCGCCTTGCTGCCTGGGGTCGTGTACGCCCTGAGCTTTACCCGCTACCTGATGATCACGCACGGCATCACGAATCTCCCGCAGCCGGCGCTGTCCTTTATCCCCTTTCACTTCAACCCTGGGCGAGCCTGGACCGAGCTCCGGGATTGGCACTGGCAGACCTGGCACTACCACATCACCCTGACGGCGCCGCACATCTTCTACAGTCCGTGGTGGTCGTGGCCGCTCGACTTCCGCCCGGTCGTCTACTACTACACCGATAAGGGTCTCGGTATCGACCAGACGAGCGGGGCCCCGCTGGTGGCGGAGATCTTCAACCTCGGCAACCCCGTGATCTGGTGGGCCGCCACCGGTTCCCTGCTGGGGATCGTGGGCGGGTTGCCGGCGCTGATCCGCGACTACCGCTCGCGCCACGCGCTGGAGCCGGCCGAAGCCGCGCTTCGTCACGCGGCGGGTCCCGTGCAGCAGCGTCTCTACCTGTCGATCTTCATTCTCGTCGCCTTTTTCGCGGCCTGGCTGCCATTCTCCCGGGTACCGCGTGGGCTCTTCCTTTATCACATGCTCGGCGGGTTGCCGCCGATGTTCCTGGCGCTGGCGCTGACGCTCACCTACCTGCGCACCTTGCGCGGTCGCCTGCCCGGGTTCGCGATACGCGTCAGCGGGGCGGTGCCAGCCTATGCCTACCTGCTGATGGTCTTAGGCTTCTTCATCTACTTCTATCCGCTCTGGACCGGACTGCCGCTCACGGCCGATGCCTTGAACAACCACGTCTGGTTCGCCTTCGTCAAACCGCTGCCCAACTGGTGCCTCTGCTACTGGACCTCCCCGGGCTAGCGCTGGTTGCCGGCTGCCTGGTCCTGGGCCTGGGCCTGGCTGCGGGCGGGCCGCCCTGGCTGACAACGGGCGAGCGCATCGTCATCGGCCTGGTGCTGGCCGTGGTCGGGCTGACGATGGTGGGCTACGTCGCCGCGCTGGCCATCGGCGTCACGGTCGGCCTGGTCCTGCTGCTGGCGCTCGCGGGAATTGCCGCGGGTGGCTGGTTGCTCTGGCGTCACCGCGGATGGATCCGCGCGCAGGCCGCATCACCTCGCTCAGTGCTCTTGCCCGGTGTCGTGGCCGCGCTCGCGCTGGGCATGGGGTACCTCTTTGCGCGCGCGGTCGAGGTCACGCCCGACGCCTGGCTGGCCCATTACAACAACACCTGGTCGGACTGGTCGTTCCACGCCAGCTACACCACCGCCTTCGTCTACGGCCACAACCTGCCGCCGCAGAATCCAATCTTCGCCGGAACGCCTTTCCGCTATCCCTTCGCGCCCGACTTCGGCACTGCCTTGCTGATCGCCGGCGGCTGGAGCATCCCCGCGGCGCTGGCCTGGCCGAGCTGGGCGATGACCGTGCTCGCGCTCAGCGGACTCATCCTTTGGGCGCGCCGGCTTAGCGGCGGAATCGGCGCGGGCGTGATCGCGGTCACGCTGACCTTGCTCGGTGGGGGCATCGGGTTTTTGGTCTTCTTCGGTGACGCGGCACGGCCCGGGCTGATCAACACCCTGATGCACATCCCTCGCAGCTACGACCGCTCGTGCCCGCTGCCGAACCTGCCGCCTGACCCGTCATGCCTGGACCCGAGCTTCAACATCCAGTGGTACAACCCGATCCTTTCCTACTACCTCCCACAGCGAAGCTTTGTCTTCGGCGCGGCCATGGTGATGGCGGTCCTGTTGCTGCTGACGCCGCCGCTCCTCAGCACGCCATTCTTCCGCTGGCGCGAGACGGTTGCCACGATCCGGTCGGCGTGGCGGCGGTGGACGCTGAAGAGCGAGGCGGTCGCCTTCCTGGTCGCCGGCGGACTGACCGGCCTTTTACCGCTCTTCCACGTCCACAGCCTGCTGGTGCTGGGCATCGTCACCGGCTGCTGGGCGCTGCTCTTTCCGCGCCCGGCATGGCTCGGATTCTTTGCGGTGACGCTGCTGCTTGCCATGCCGCGCCTGCTGATGGCGGTGCCGGGCGACCCCGGCGCCCCACCCGAGCACCAGTACCCGCGGTGGTTGATCGGCTGGGTGTCGGGAACCGACTTTCCGCCCTGGTTCTGGATCAAGAACACCGGTCTGTTCTGGCCGCTGCTCCTGGTCGCACTGCTGAGCCCGCTGGCACTGCGCGGTCGCGCCCGCCTCATCATCGCGCCTTTCAGCCTCGTCTTCCTCGCCGCCAACCTGGTCAAGTTTCAACCCTGGGATTGGGACAACAGCAAGCTGCTGGTGTTCTGGTACATGGCCAGCGCGGTGGCGGTGGGCGCGATACTGGTCCGCCTCGCCCGCGCGCACCTGGTCGGCGCCCTCGTGGCGGTGACGATCTGGCTCAGCCTGATTGCATCCGGTGTCCTCTCGCTGATGCAGTTTTTGCCACCGCAGGGGCCGGCCTATGTCTGGTTTTCGAGTGAAGAGGTGCAGCTCGCCGCGCAGCTGCGCCGGCAGACGCCGCCGCGCGCGGTGTTCGTGACGGGACAGGAACCGAACAATCCGATCGCGGACCTGGCCGGGCGCCCGGTGCTGATGAGCTACCCAGGATGGCTCTGGAGCTATGGGATCAACTACGCGCAGCGGGAAGCGGATATCGCTCGTATCTACCACGGCGGGCCGGAGGCGATCGGCCTGCTGCGCCAGTACCACGCCGACTACATCGTGATCGGGCCGGCGGAACGCACCGTCTTTCAGCCGGACGCCAACTACTTCAACGCGCAGTTCCGGCTCGTGCTGCACACGCCGAACTACGACATCTACGCCGTGCATTGAGGCGATTAGAATGCAGGCGTGCTGACGCGCTTCCTCATTCATATCGTCGCTTTGCTCTTCGTCTTTTACGTGGTCTGGGGCATTCGCGGTGGCAACCTCTGGTTGGCGGTGGTGATGGCGCTGATCCTCGCCGTGGTCAACACGATCATCCGTCCGGTCCTGTTGATCCTGACGCTGCCGGTCACGATCGTGACGTTGGGATTGTTCGTCATCGTGCTGAACGCGCTCCTTTTCGGCCTCTCCTTCCTCGTGCTGCAGGGCATCATGAACGTCCACTTCGTGGTGGGCTTCGGCCTGATCCTGATCGGCTACCTGATCTACGTGATCGTCAGCACCGTGCTCACGCACCTGCTCTAACCAGGTTCGCCCCGCCGATCAAAAGGCCCAATAGCCGCGGCCGAAGGCCAGCCCGAAAAAGATCAGCGCGACAAAGGACGCTGCCACGAGTGGGAGGTAGAACCAGCGGCGGGTGATCCGCCCGGCCAGCAGGAAGAGGGGGTACAGTCCGAGCAGGTAGCGGGGGATGCTCAGCCAGAAGGGCAGAAACGTGACCAGCACCGTGACCACGGTGGCGTAGACGGCGTCCGCCGGCCGCAGTCGCAACCAGCTCAGCGCCGTCGCCAGGTAGGCGGCGATGCCGCCGGCGATCTCGCCGCCGCCGACGGTGAGCTTTTCCCAGGGGACGCGCCAGGTGAGGCTGCGGACCGCGCCTTCGAGCCCGAGCCAGGGCGCGGCGAATGAATGCGACCAGTGTTCCCGCTGCACCGCGACGAAGGCGAGCGGGTCGCCGAGGACCAGCAAGTTGGTGAGGAGGTAGACGACGAAGCCAAGACCAACGAGCAGCGGAGGGACGACCAGCTGCCAAAGGCTGCGCGCGGCGCGCCGCGCCGCACCCAGCTCGACCACAAGGAAGGGCAGCAGCGCGAGCCCGGTGAGCCGCGCAGCCGAGGCCAGCCCGCCCAGCAGCCCCGCCCAGAGCCAGCGCTTGTGGCGGGCGGCCAGCACGGAGCCGAAGGTCAGGGCGCAGAAGAGTGCCTCGGTGTAACCAACCAGTAAGAAGTAGGCGGTGGGGAAGACGGTGAAGAACGCCGCCGCGCGCCAGGCCGCCCTCTCGCGACCATCGACCCGGGCGATCTCGTAGAGGAGGATGGCGGCGACCACTCCCGCAACGTTGCTGATCAGCAGGGCTGCCGTCCGCGCCGGCAACCCGACGGCGGACACCGCGCTGATCAGCGCCGGGTAGAGCGGGAAGAAGGCAATCAGGTTCCGGGCATCACCCGCCGCTTCGTAACCGTGAGTGGCGAGATAGACGTAGTGCCGCGCGTCCCACTGGTCCCACGCCCGGCCGAGCGC
>VBEQ01000101.1 GCA_005881235.1 Chloroflexota bacterium
GCTTTGCTCGGCTTGAGCTTGCCCTCCTTGATCAAGCTGGCCAGCAGCTGCGTGTGATGGACGACCTCGTAGTTCCCGCCGAACTGGGGGAACTCGTTCTTGATGGTGTTGAAGCAGTGCGGGCAGGTCGCGATCACCTTCCGAACCTTGGCGGCGTTCATCGCCTCGATGTTGGCCTGGGCCTGGGTCTGGTACAGGTACTCGTTGCCGATGCGCCGCGCCGGGTCGCCGTTGCAGGTCTCCGACCGGCCGAGGATGGCGAAGTCGACACCGGCTTTCTGCAGCAGCCCGACGAAGGCACGCGCCACCGCCCGGTTGGCCTCGTCATATGAGGCGGCGCAGCCGACGAAGTACAGGTATTCGGCGTCGGGCTTCTCCTCGATGGTCTTGACGCCAACACCCTGCACCCAGTCCATGCGTTGCGCCCGGGGCAGGCCGTAGGGGTTGCCCTGGGTCTCGATGCTACGCAGCGCGCCCTGCGCCTCCTTGGGAAATTTGCTCTCTTCCAGCACCAGGCTGCGGCGCATGTCGATGATCTTGGGCACGTGTTCGATCAGCACCGGGCATTCCTGCTGGCAGGCGCCACAGGCCACGCACGACCAGATCTCGTCCTCTTTGATCGCCTCACCGATCAGCTTCTGCGACTGCTGGGGCGCGCGCCGCTGCTCGGGCGGCGCATCACGCACCGTCTTGAAGAGGTTCTCGCGGGCGTCGACGATGATCATCTTGGGATTGAGCGGCTTGCCCGTGAGGAAGGCCGGGCACTGCTCCTGGCAGCGGCCGCATTCCGTGCAGGAGTAGAGGTCGAGGAGGTTCTTCCAGGACCACTGGGTGACCGCGCTGACGCCGTAGTGCTCGGCGTGCTCGAGATCGATTGCCGGCAGCTGGGCGCCGATTTTTGGCAGGAGCTTGCGAAAAAAGACATTGGGGATGGCGACGATGATGTGCAGGTGTTTCGAGCTCGGGATGTAGACGAGGAAGGCCAGTACCGCGAGGATGTGCATCCAGTAGAAGACCTCGTGCGCGGGAACCGCCGCGGTGCCCTGCCAGCCGAAGCCTTCAAAGGCACGCGCGATCAGGGAGGATACCGGCCGCCACGCCGCCGACGGATCGCCGCCCTGCGCGACGCGGGCCGCGTTTTGGCCCAGCATCCCGATCATGATGGTCGCGATCAGCCCGAGGATGATCAACGCGTCGATTTCGTTGCTCTCGTGAAACTGGCGTGGCCGGATGATGAGCCGGTTCACCAGCGCCATCAGCACCCCAACCAGCACCAGGACGCCGAACAGATCCTGGAGGAAGGCGATCCAGGTAGTACCGCCGATCAGCGCCAGGCTGAAGCCGGGGAAGATGCCCTCGCCGAACGCCTGGATGATCGCCGTGAGGAGGACGACGAAGCCGTAAAAGATGAAGAGGTGAAGCGTGCCGGAATAGACATTGCGGAACATGCGGGTGTGGAGGCCCACGTAGCTCAGCACCCCGCGAATGCGTTCGGGGATATGGTCGAAGCGGTTCTCAGTGGGACCCAGGCGCAAGATCCGATAGAGTTGGCGCGCCCGGATGGAGAAGTAGGCGATGGCGGCGAGCAGGACGGCCAGCACGGCGATCGACTTGATCAACGCCATCTCTGGTAATCGTACGGTCTGAAGTGAAGGTCCTGGGCCTGACCGGGGGGATCGGCTCCGGCAAGTCGATGGTACTTTCGATGTTCGCGAACCTGGGGGCCGAGTCGAGCCGGGGCAACCCGCGCTCGAGGAGATCGCGACGGCATTCGGCCGGGACATGCTGATGCCGGATGGGCGGCTCGACCGCGGGAAGCTCGCCCGCATCATCTTCGCGGACCCGGTCGCCCGCGCCAGGCTCAACGCCATCACGCACCCGCGCATTCGGGAACGCATGGCTACCGAGATGGCGCTGCGCGGGTCACGCCCTGGCCTCCTGATCGTCGACATCCCGCTGCTCTACGAGAACGACCGTTCGGACACCGTCGAGAGCGTGATCGTCGTCTGGGTCGACGCCAAGACACAGTTGCGACGGCTCACCGAGCGCGACGGACTCACCCCCGACGAAGCTCGACAGCGGATCGCCGCGCAGATGCCACTGGACGAAAAGCGCGCCAGGGCCGACCTCGTTGTCGACAACAGCGGGAGTCGCGAGAACACCCGCCGGCAAGTCGAGGTGATCTACCGCCGGTTCGCCCCTATAGCGTAGGTCAGCCGGCTTTGCGCTGCCGCTCAGGCTCGCGCCGCTCGTGCTCGCGCTTTTCCGGCAGCCCCGCGCTCGCCCGCAGCTCGATGTCGATCGGCTGTCGGACGCGGACGACGAAGCGCGTGAGCCAGACGACGACCAGGCCGACCACGAAGAGTACCGTGCCCGGCGCGGCATCCGAGAGCTTGCTCTGCACACCGATGAACTCGCCAACCCAGCTGCTCGAACCCGACACGCCGTGGTAGAAGAGCCCGATGCCACCCACGATGCAGGCGAGCCCGAAGACCAGGCCGGCAAGGGAATAGATCAGCTGCAGCGTCGCCAGCCTACCCCAGAAGTGGCGTTCCCGGGGGTTCGGCGGCAACTCCAGAACGGCAAGGGCAAAGTGGAGCCAGTTCAATAGTCCGTGGCGCACGTGCCACTCCTCCCAAAATCAACCCTAGCCTCGTAACCCTACAACCACGAAGCGGGCGACCAAACCGTTGCCGGCTGGTGCCCGCTTCGTCGCAAAGTCGTCGCTACGAGCGCCTAAATGCTGGAGTAATACGCCGCCGGCGAGGTCCCCGGCGTCGGTGATGTCGAAGGAGCCGAGCCGCCGGGCGTTTGCGGCCGCGCGGGCTTGTGCCCGAATCGGTCCAGGCCCGAACCAACCCTGGATAGGACCGAGTCCGCCTGGGCCTGCGTGATCGTCCCGGCCTTGACCGCCTTGTCGAGCACGCCTTTCGCAGCACTCTTCATCGCCGCCTTCACGGCGCTGTCGCTCACGTTCTGCTGCGTCTCGAGGTCGCTCAGCGACTTGCCCGAGCGGAGGGCGCTCTGCAAATCGGCGGTGCTCATGTGCAGCGACGAGGCGGCCGCGGTGAGCTCAGCCGTCGTGAGATCCTTCATCAGGGTCCGATCGGCTTTGAAGCCACCATGGCGGCCAAAGCCGCCAATGGCGCCAAGTCCCTGACCCGCGTTGATGCGCGCCTTCATCGCATCCGCCTGCGCCTTCGTGATCTTGCCGTCGGCCAGCATCTGGTCGACGGTCTGCAGCTGCGCCTGCTTGAGCGCATCCTGCGTTTGGGCCGGCGTCAGGTGCAGGATCCCCGCCAGCTTGTCGACAAAGACCTGCGCATAGTTCTTGGAGCCGGTCGGCGAGGCGGATGGCGACGGCGCCGCTTCAACGGCGGCCACGCCGATGATCACGGCAGCCAGGCCGGCGGCCGGCAGCACGATCCAACGCTTCAACTTCATACAGAAACCTCTCCTTCCTAGGGGTTTTTACGAACCCCTCTATCGTGCCGAACGTCTATGAGAAGAGGCTGAGAAGCAGGCAAGAAGTCGGTGAAATTCCCGATCTCAGGGAGACCAGCCGTAACCCCTTCCGTAACAGTCTAGAGAGGCTATTACCGCCCACAAAACGGGGACTCGCAAGGAGGATCGCGCATGCACGCACGAAGACTATTGACGGTTGGGCTCACGGTCGCCTCGGCGGTCGCTATCGCCCTGCCGGCCATTGGCGCCCAGGCCGGATCCGATAAGAACTCGTTCCGACAGACGAACCTGGAGTCGGACATCCCCGGGATGGCGGCATTTACCGATCCCGACCTACGGAATCCATGGGGAATCTCGGCGAGCGCCACCAGCCCGATGTGGGTCTCTGACAACGGCGCCGGCGTCACTACCCTCTACCGGGGAGACGGATCAAAAGTGCCGTTGACGGTAGTGATCCCACCCGCCGGTGCCAGCTCGTCCCCCACCGGCACTCCGACTGGAACCGTCTTCAATGCCAATGCCGGGGCCTTTCGGGGCGACCGGTTCCTCTTTGCCACCGAGGACGGCGCCATTTTCGGCTGGCAGCCGGCTTACGGGGTGACGGCTGTGATCGGGAAAGACAACTCACCGGCTGGCGCAGTTTATAAAGGACTCGCCATCGATAACAGCTCCAGCCCGCACCTCTATGCCGCCAATTTCCGCGCTGGCACAATCGACGTATTCGATAGCGGGTACTCCCAGGTGACATTGGCCGGCGCCTTTAGCGATCCAAAAATCCCCGCCGGTTACGCCCCATTCAACGTCCAGAAGCTGGGCGGGGTGCTCTACGTGACCTATGCCATGCAGGATGCGAACAGGCACGACGACGTGGCCGGCCGCGGCCATGGCTTCGTCGACGCATTCGACGTCAACGGTAGTTTGCTTGGCCGCCTCGTTACCCATGGTCAGCTTGATTCGCCTTGGGGCCTGGCGATCGCGCCGCCAAGTTTCGGACGATTCGCCGGCGACCTGTTGGTCGGGAACTTCGGCGATGGCCGGATCAACGCTTTCACCCCCGATAAGGGCAATTTCAGGGGAGAGCTCCGCGACGTGGTGACCGGTGCCCCGATCACGATCGACGGCCTCTGGGCGCTCCGCGTGGGGAATGGCGGCGGCACGGCCACGAGTGGTGACCCGAATGCCGTCTACTTCACGGCTGGGATCAACGGCGAACAGGACGGGTTGTTCGGCACGATCACAAACGCCGGCAGCTGACAGCCGTGACTGAGGCGGTGACCGGCGCCGCCTCAGTCCGCTTCTGACTCGTCGAGTCGCAGCATCGGCTCCACGCACACGTCCTCGTCGCCAAAGCGGGC
>VBEQ01000013.1 GCA_005881235.1 Chloroflexota bacterium
CTACATATTCGGGCAGTTCATGTTGCCCGAGCCACTGCCGGGGCTCGGCGTCGTCGGCGCCGGCGTGGACGGTGAGGCGCCGGTCGACGGCGATGCGCCGGTCGACGGGCCGACATCCGGGGAGACGCTGGGCGACGGTGACACCGCGGCATGCGCCACGATCGTGCCGAAGCCGCCGGCAAGGCCAATTCCCGCTGCCACCGCCATCCTGGCTATCGAACCCCGAAACCATCCAAGGTTGTTCATCGCTTGAATCACCTCCTTGGTGGCCATGCGATGGCCGATCGCCACCGGTTCGAGAATGAGGAGCGCCGCCTTTCAGATCCATGACGAATTGGTGAGGACATCCTTATATAAGGAGGCCCTTCATGAATTTCCCTCCCCCGCTCGCGGGGGAGGGTCAGGGTGGGGGTGCAATCAAACTGAAAGGTCGCGCCGTCGAACATGGCGGCACGGTGCGTGCCGCGCTCACTACCCGAACCGATTCCACACGATCGGTGACGCCTGAGCTTCCCCAGTCTGGCGCCAACTCGAGCGCCGTCTGGCTGTTGCTCGGAAGCGTCGCGCTCGGGCTAGGACTCGCCATCGTCTGGTCGCCCAGCTTCGTCGATCAGACGATCGGCGAAAACGGGGCGACGACCATCCTCGGCTACAGCGTCACGGCAACCCCCATCACGGGGATCCTCATGGCGATCGGCTTCGCCTTCGTCTCAGGTCTGACCGGCACCTTCACCGCCTGCAATGTGGCGGGCCTTTCCGCGATCGCGCCGCTCTCGGCGGGCCGGCGGCCGTCCCTTCCATCGGCCCTTCGATCCCTCGGCTGGCTGGCGCTTGGCACCAGCGTCGTTGCCGGTGTCTACGGCGCAATCGGAGCGCTCCTCGGCCCGAATATCCCGCAGCTCTCCCAGGCTCTGGTTGGGCGCTTCCCGATACGCCTCATCCAATCGATGGTGGTTTTCGGCATCCTCGGGCTGGTGCTGCTGCTGATGGGACTCGCGGCGCT
The DNA here is from genome assembly GCA_005881235.1 of Chloroflexota bacterium. Taxonomy (GTDB): domain Bacteria; phylum Chloroflexota; class Dormibacteria; order CF-121; family CF-121; genus CF-13. Next base: position 1,004 of record VBEQ01000013.1, read on the forward strand.
GCGGAAATTGGGGATGCGAGTGCCCGATGCGCGTGGCCGCTACGCCTCGGCGAGGCTGGTGCTTATCGGTGGACTGATCGGCGCGTTTCTCATCGGACGGCCATTTGCGCTTTTCGTGAAGATCCTCGAGTACGCCGCGGCGACCCACAACCCTGCGCTGGGCGCCTTCGTCTTCGTGCTCCAGAGCCTTGGCAACATCGCCCTGCTCGCGGTTGTCTTCCTGCTCGTCGCGATGGTGGGCCGCGGGCGGCTCCTGCGCTGGCTCGCCGCGCGGCCCGATCGTGTCGCCCGCTTCAACGCTGTCGCACTGCTGGCGGCGGGCACCTTTCTCATCGCCTACTGGTGCGTACGGCTGCCGGCCGTATTTGGGATCGGCTGGTGGCCCAGGGTCCCGTGGTCATAGGATTCAGCGAGCCAATCGGAAAAGCGCAGCACCACTTTCACCCGCGCCACGAGTTCCGCCGGCGGTAGCCAGGCGTCGATGTAGTAGTCGGCGCCGGCGTTGAGCAGCCGGATGCATTCCTGGCTGCTCGACGACCCGCTGACCGCAACGATCCAGCGGTAGCCCTGCCGGTGCAGGGTCCAGCATGTTGCCGTAGGATCGCGATCCGAGATCCGAACGAGAACGACCTCGGCCGGTTCGATGTCAGTCAGCTCAGCGCCCGATGCCATGCGAACGTGGAAGCCGGCATCGCGGAGCACCTGCGCCATCCAGGGAGCGGCGCCTTCCAACCCATCGCGGACTAAGAGGAGTTCCGTTTTCATACGTTGGAACCTCCCTCGAGCGACGGCAGGAGTTGATTGACCTGGTCGATCGGGATGGCGAAGCCGACGCCGACGCTGCCGTCAACGGGGCTCTCGATCGAGTTGTTGATACCGATGACCTGGCCCTGTGAGTTGACGAGCGGCCCGCCCGAATTCCCCGGATTGATCGCGGCGTCGGTCTGGATCAGGTTGGCACCGGAAGCCGCGGCGGTCTGGCCGATGTTCGACACGATCCCTTCCGTGAACGATCCGGACAGCCCGAATGGTGAGCCGATGGCGTAGACGGTGTCACCGATCTGCACGCTCGAGGAACTGCCGAGGGTGAGGGGATGGAGCGTGGACGCGGCGACCGAAACGCGAATCACCGCAAGGTCAGCACTGGTGTTGGACCCGACCACGGTGGCCGGAGCGGTCGTTCCGTCGCTGAACGCGACCTGGATATTCTGGCCGCCGGCGATCACGTGCGCGTTGGTCAGGATGTCACCCTTGGTATCGAGCACGATTCCCGAGCCGATGGCCTGACCCCGGCTCAGGTTGACCGTCAGCGTCACGACACCCGGCAGGTCCTGCTTGTAGATGCTCGCCGCCGTGCTCGACGAGGTCGAGCTGGTCGATGTCTGCGTCGTCGGCAGCGCGGTACCGGTCGACGCGCTTGCGGTTCCTTGACCGATCAGGGCGGCCGACGCGGCACCCGCGCCAGCACCACTTGCGACGGTGAGGGCGGCGAGCGCGATGAGCAGCCCCCGCCGAAAGCGTTTGGGCGGTGGGCCGATCGGATTCCCTGACGACGCAGGGGACAGGTTGATATTTCCCTCCCCCTCTGGGGGAGGGTAGGGTGGGGGCGCTGACTCGAAGTATTGATAAGCGACCATTTGACATTCACCTCGCATGTTTTGATTGATGTGCACTCATCGTCGGCCTGTCGACCTTGCGATTCCGTGACGCCACGCGTCATCGATTCGAAAGGTCGCGGCGTCCACGATGGTGTCCATGCGATCCGTGGTTGCGACGAGACGACAATTCCTGGCCGCTGGTGGAGTGGCCCTTGCCGCTGCGGCACTCAGTCGCACGGCGGCGAGCGCTCTACTTACATCACCTTCCCCCAATGGAGGGACCGCAACGGCGGCGCCAACCGCGACTGCGACGTCAACCGCAACTGCGACGCCAACACCGACCGCCACTCCAACGGCGACACCGACGCCCGCGCCGACGCCGGTGACCGTCACGATTCCGGTGCCGGTCATCCAGCAGAGCATGGTGCTCGATTGCGAAACCGCCGCGCTACAGCAGGGGCTTGCCTATTACGGCCTCAACCTCAGCCAGTCCCAGCTGTTTGCCGAGGAGTACGCCGACGTGCGCCTACCCGTGATGGGCGCCAACCATACGGTGCTCCGCTGGGGTAATCCGTATACGAATTTCGTCGGCTACGTCAACGGCAGCGATTGGACGCCCACCGGCTACGGCGTCTACTGGCCGGTCATCTTGCGGCTCGCGCGCAACCACGGCCTACCCAACGCGATTGGCGGCGAAGGCTTTGCCCCGAGCCGCATCTACAGCGAGCTGGCGGCGGGCCATCCCGTGCAGGTCTGGATACAAACGCGGTTCGCCCGGGTCCCACTCGGCACCTGGACCGCGTGGGACGGGACCCAGGTCCGCTATTCATTCGCCGAGCATTCGGTGACCCTCAGCGGGGTCTCCCCCACCCAGGTCCGCGTCAACGACGTGCTCAACGCGAGTCAGTACTGGGTGAGCAAGGCGCTCTTCGAGGCCAACTTCGCCGACTTCAACAACATGGCGGTGATCTTCCAGTAACGTAAGAGCGGCATGCCGGACGTACAGATCGAGGCATCCGTTCTGTTCGGCATCGCCTGGCTATCTTTCGCCGTCTTCTTCGTCGGCGTTGTGGCCGGCACTGTCCTCGTCGGGCGCGCCTACCGCCTCGCCTTAGCGATCTTCGTCGTCGCGACCGTTGGAGGCTTCACCTTTTCCTATCTCGCCGGCTTCTCAATCGGTCGGTTTACGGCCGTCTTGCCGCTGGTGATTACGGCCTTCGCAGTGACACAATATCGCGATCTGCGTCTTCAATTGGCCGCGCAGGCCGCCGCCATTGGGATCTATGTGCTCCTTGCCTGGATCTTTGCTGAACAAGTTCACTTCTGGGGAATCCAGTTCGAGCTTCCATTGAGTCTTATTGCGTATGCTGCCGCGCTAATTCTTCCGCCTGGCAAAAACCCTGCCCGAGCCTAGGGCGAGGGTATCCTTCGGTACATGGCCGAAGCGACAGCAGCGATGGTCCTTCCCACCTTCAATGACGTGGTCGCCGCGCGTGAGCGCATCAGCCGATACCTACAGCCCACAGCGCTGAACCGCTATCCAGCTCTCGATGAGCTGATCGGAACCGAAACCTGGGTCAAGCACGAGAACAACCAGCCAGTCTGTGCCTTCAAGGTCCGCGGCGGAATCAACCTTCTGTCGCAGCTAACTGACGACGAGCGTCGTCGCGGGGTGATTACCGCCTCAACCGGGAACCACGGGCAATCGATCGCCTACGCGGCGCGGATCTTCGGCGTGCGCGCCATCGTGTGCGTGCCTGAGGGGGCGAACCCGGTCAAGGTGCGCTCGATTCGGGGCCTTGGCGCTGAGATCGTGACGCACGGTGTCGATTTCGACGAGGCTCGCGAGCATGCCGCCCAGCTGGCCGAGGAGCACGGCTACCGCTACATCCATTCGGGCAACGAGCCGTACCTGATTGCCGGGGTCGGAACGCAGGCGCTCGAGATCCTCGAGCGGCAGCCTGACATCGAGGTGATCATCGTGCCGATCGGTGGAGGGAGCGGCGCCGCCGGGACCTGCATCGTGGCCAAGACGATCAATCCAAAAATCCAGGTGATCGGCGTGCAGTCGGCCGAAGCGCCGGCCGCCTACAAGTCGTGGAAAGCGCGCCGATTGCTCGAGGACCGGATGGGCACGATCGCGGAAGGCCTCGCGACGCGCACCGCCTTCGAGCTGCCGCAGCGAATCCTATGGGAGATGCTCGACGACTTCGTCCTGGTCCCGGACGACGAGATCCGCACGGCGGTTCGGCTGATGATCGAGACCACCCGCAACCTGGCGGAGCCCGCCGGCGCGGCGCCGCTGGCGGCCGCCATCCGGCTCAAGGATCGATTCAAAGGCAAGCGGATGGCGCTGATCCTCAGCGGCTCCAACGTTACGCCGGCCCAACTTCGCGAGCTTCTCGCCCCACCCTGACCTCCCCCGCAAGCCGGGGAGGGAAACTGAACCTAGCTGCGCTCGAGGACGACGATCGGAATCTCGCGCTTTGTCAGCGTCTGCTGCTGCTCGATGTAGGGCACGAAGCGCTTGAGCTGTTCCCGCTCTTCGGGACGAGCGGTCCGCGCGCGGGCTTTGAACTTGTTGGGACCCACCTCGACCGTCGCGATCGGGCGCGCGAGCAGATTCTGGTACCAGCCCGGATGCGATGGGGCGCCGTTCCCGGACGCAATCACGACATAGCGATCGCCATCCTTCCCGAAGCCGAGCACCGCGGTCCGTTCCTTGCCGGATTTTGCGCCGGTCGTCGTCAAGAGCATGAGCGTCCGCCCGGCCATAGGACCGCTCAGCTGCCCACGATTCGCGCGGAACTCCTCGATCAGCTTGCGATTAAAGGCCTTCATGTCAGCCGGGATCTGGGGAGGCGGCTTTCGCTGGGTCGGCTGTTCGGAACTCATGACTTGATCTGGATCATTCCGACACAATTCTTCCCCGGGTCGATGAACCAGGCCATCCACGCGAAGCCGATATCGGCGATACCGTCGACGGTCTTAAGACTGGGCGTGTCGTAGTCCTCGATCTTGACGCCGCGTTTTTTCAGCTCGGCGACTTCCGCCCGGACATCCTTCACTCGGAACGAAGCCTGAGTCTGGTCATCTTTGGTGCCAACCGTGCTCTTCGTCACTGTGAACTGGCTGTCGCCACCGCACTTAAAGACCAGCGCCCCGGGGCTCTCATTGAGGATCTTCAAGCCGACCTTATTGGCATAGAAGTCCTTCGTGGCGTCGAGATCCGTCGCAAGTAGAACGACGTTGATCGGATAATCGCTGAGCACCTTTCCCCTCCCGTGGTTAGTGGCCGTCCTCTCCGGATACTAACGCCTGAGACGCGGGGCCAGCCTCGACAGGAGCAGCGCGATCCCTAACAACACGAGTCCTGCGATCACGAGGCTGACCGTAAACCAGAGACGGCTCCCGAAATAGCGGGCATTGATGTCGATGACGAAGGCGAACAGGCCGAGGCCGCCAGCGATGGCGTAGCCGGCACTGCTGCGGTAGACGGATGCCGCGAAGGCCGCGAGAGCGAGGAGGGCGCCGAAGATCTGGAGCGGCAGATTGCCGTTGTCGGCGGTGAAAAACGCTGTGACGATCGCCATCGAAGCCCCGGAAAAGGCCAGCACTTCGGTCGCCCACACCACCCGCTGCCGCCGACCGTACTCCGCAGCACCGACCAGGAGCGCCCCGGGTGCGAGAAACAACGCCTCGACCGGCCACCCACGTGGGATCGGCTGGGTGTTGAGGGTCAGAAAGGCTGCCACCAGCAGCGACAGGCTGAGCACCGCCGCCAGAAGACCGGCGCGGAGGCGGATCAGAAATAGCGCGGCGACGGCGGCCGCGACCAGCGCCGCCGCCAGGATGATCCGATAGCCGATGAGCTGCGTAATCCTCGGGCCGGGACCGCCAAGTATCTCGGCCTGGAGCTGACCGGCGAAAAACCCGATTGCGATGACGGCGAGCGTGGCGAGACTGGTCTGGGCGCGACGCGCGCGGGCCCGCTCACCCGAAATCGCACGCGTCGCCAGCAGCGCCGCGATTGCGACCAGCCCCGGAATACCGAGCCGGCCCACCGCACCGAGCTGCTCGTACTCCGTGCCGAGCAGAATGCCCAGCCCAACGAGCACGACGAGCGCACCTGCGTAGGTGATGACCTCGGTGGCGGTAATCGAGCCCCCGGCGCCCCCACCCTGCCCTCCCACGCGAGCGGGAGCGGGAACTGCTCGAGCTACCAGCGGGGCGACGACTTCGATCTTGATGCGATCGGGATCTTCGAAGAAGACCGCATACGTCGTCCGCCCGGTGCGAGGTCCACCGTAGAGAAGCGGGATGTTGCGCTCCCTGAGCCGGGTGGCCATCGCATCCACTTGCTTGCGGTCGGACACACCGAATGCCAGATGATTCAGACCGACGCGCTTGCGGTGATAGGGCGGATCGAGATACCCGGATTCCGCCTGCAGCAGGAAGACCGTGGACTCGTCGTTGGTCCAGCTCCACCCGGTCGCCGATTTCGCAAACTCCCGATAGCCCAGATCCTTCAGGAACGCGGCCCAGAACGCGCCACTCCGCTCGAGGTCGGAGACCGAGATGTCGAGATGCTCCAGGCTGCCATCTTTCGCCACTAGGCCCCTCCCCCTTCTGCGTCGCGCCGCTCGGCCAGCCACCCAAGGCGCCAGGTCGCCCCCTGCGCCTCGTAGAACGTTACCGCTGCGCGCAACGCCTGGCTCGCGGCCGGCGAACCGGTCCTCGACCACTGCCAGGCCAGTTCGTGCGCGAGAAGCAGCCAGCCCCGTTCGAGGTACGCGGCGCTTGCCCGCGCGAACGATGCGTCGGCGGCGGTGCGGTTGCCATCGAGGAGAGCCACGATGGCCCGCGCGTGATCGACCGCAGCCTGGTAGATGGCTCCGCCAGCGGCCACGGTCGGATCGTCGATCCATCGGCTGAGAACGCGGCGATCGCCGGCCAGCAGGGCAGCAGGCAAAACAACGCGACTCGCCAGCGCGAAGTCTTCGACATCGTAAAGACTCGGTGGTCGCGGTTCAAAGATCGGCCTGAAGCTCTCGAGCACGGCCGCAGCGCGGCCTTCCGCAAGGTGCAGGTTCGCCTCGTGTGCCGCCGCCCAGAGCAGCGCCCTCCAGGTCTCGGTCTTGCGCAGACGCGCCGTGGCATCGGTGAGCTGCCGCCGTCCGGCCTCGGGCCCGTCGATTTCGATGGCGACGCTGGCCGCGATCGGTCCCACGCTCGGATAAACCACTGGCGCATCGTCGGACCAGCGAGAGCGAATGAGGTCCGACAATGCACGGGCGCGGTCCCAGCGGCCGGTCAACCAGTTGACCCAGGCGACCCCGTAACGAAACACGATCCCTTCCGGGATCGCGAGACGGTCGGCGTAGTCGCGGCCCGTCTGCAGAATCTGCTCGCGCTCGGCCTCGTCCGAGTCGCGGCAGCGACGAACGTAGAAGTCGGTGTACATGCTGAGTACGCCGTCGTCGTCCCAGAGCGCAAGCTCGAGCTGCTCCCGGATGTGGGCCTCTTCCTCTGCCTGCCAGCCGGGGCGGTGCTGGTACTGGAGTTGAAGGCGAAGGGCAAACAACTCCTGCCCCCGCCCTCCAGCGCGACGTGCCTCGACCAGCGCCCGCTCGACCCAGGCTGCGCCGCGATCGTCCTCGAGGTAGAGGTACGCGCGCCGAGCGAGGCCGCTGGCAATCCGCGCCAGCGTTGCCGGTTGGTCGAGCGGCTCGGCTGCCGCCCACGACGCCTGCCACGAGGCGTACTCCTCTCGCCCCCACGGCAAGACGAAGGTCCGGCGCAGGGTGATCCGGGCGACATCGTCCTGCGAGCCGATCGAGCGGGCCAGGTCGAGCGCCTCCTGGTAGGTTGCCGTGGCCTTCTTCACGAAGAGGTCGCGAGCGTAGGCGCGGCCAAGACCTTCCAGCGCCCGCATACGGTCGACGGTCGACGGCTGTGACCACTCGACGGCGTGTTCGTAGATCCGGGCCGCCTCTTCGGCCGCAGCAAGTCGCAGCGCGCGCTCGCCTGCCCTCATCGCGAAGGGGAGCGCGCGATCGGCCAGGCCTGCCGCGCCGAGGTGCTGCGCAATGTCGCCGGCGTATTCGGGATCGTCCTTGTGCAAGCGTTCCATCGCCTCGCCCACGCTGCGGTGCAAGGCGCGTCGCTCCCGAGTCATCAGGTCTGAGAGGATGGCTTCCCGAATGAGCGCGTGCCGGAATGCCAGGCCGTCATCGTCTTCCTGAACGAGATGCTCCTCAACGCCGGCCCGGGCACCTTCCAGTAGGGCTGCCTCCTCGCCCATGAGTGGCTCGAGAATGTCGTAGTTGGCGCGGGCCCCGGTCACAGCGAGGTACTGGAGAAGCCGCCCGGCATTGTCACCGGCACGAGCGACCCGTTGTAACACGGTCTCGGCGACCGAGGCGGGCACAGCGGAGCGGCCGAGCTGATGTGTCTCCGCCAGCTCCTCGAGGAAGAGTGGGTTGCCTTCAGCGCGATGGTTGATCGCTTCCATTTCGGACGGGGACGCCGCCTTCAGTGTCGGAAGCCCCTGAAGCAGATCGAGGGCGTTTGCCGCCGATAGCGGCGCAAGGGCAATGGTGATGACGTCGGGCCGACGTGCGAGTGCCGCAAGGAGCGGGCGGATGCGGTGCCGGCGATGCAGCTCATCACTTCGATAGGTGGCGACGACCAGGTACGGCGTCGGCTCAGCCTCCGCGATCAGGAACTGGAACATGGCCAGCGTTGCCTCGTCCGCCCAATGCAGGTCTTCAACCACGAGGACCGTCGGTCGCGCGCGAGCATATTGCCGAAGCAGGCGGAGAAACGCGCCGAAGAGTCGGTCTCGATCCGGCGCCTGGTGCCTGGACGCTGCGGTCTCTGGTGCGAGCGCCAGCAGCTCGGGGACCATGCCCTGCAGCGCCGCCTCGCCATTCGGCTCCCGGATGATGCTGCGGACGATCGCCACGAAGGGCTCGTACGGTGGTGGCGCTTCAGAAAGCCCGCACGCCCCGTAGAGCAGCGCGGGTGCCGATCCGAACAACGCCTCGCGAAGCAGGCGCGACTTGCCGATGCCGGCATCGCCGGCGATCATCACCGTGCCTCCGGTGCCACCGGTGAGGGCGGCCATACCGGACCTCAAGAGTGCGAGCTCGTCGTCGCGCCCAACCAGTGGCGACCCGGGTGCCTCAAATCGCGGAGGCTGCGGACAAGGAATCAGGCTGCCTTCGATCAGCGCCGCGCTATCGGTCGGAGACACGTCGCTCCAGACAACCTCATAAAGACGAACCGGCTCAGAGAGGCCCTTCAGTGTGACCGGCCCCCGGTCGCGCATCGGAAAGGGAGCGCCGGTGCGAACCAGGGCCCGCACCACGTCCGAGATCAGCAGCTGGCCGGCGCCGGCCGCGGCGCCGATCCGCGCCGCCACGTTGACGGCCGACCCGATGAAGTCGTCGTCCTGCGCCACCGGTTCTCCGGCGTGCAATCCGATGCCGACTCGCATCGGGAGGTCGGGCTGAGCCTGGGTGCGGACGGCGGCGTCGTTGAGGATCGCGGCGCCACAGGCAATCGCCTGACGGGCCGACGGAAAGACCACGAACATCGCATCGCCCTCGACCTTGATCTCGGCCCCGCTCGTTTCGCGAACGCGTTGACGGATCAGCGTTCGATAGGCAGCCACGAGATCGGCGGCGATCCGGTCGCCGTGCCGCTCGACGAAGGCCGTGTAATCCCGGAGATCGGCGAAGAGGAAAGTCCGGGTGCCTTCTGCTATCGAGCCCCCAGGCGCGGGTGCCAGCGCGTTCACCTCACCTCGCATCGACGGCGGACATGAGCCAATGCTCGGACCTCGCGATGTGGCGGGCCGGATCCGGCTGCATCTGCGTCCGCTCCGTGGAGGCGTAGTAGGCAGCGTCGGCTTCTTCCCAGGTCTTCGGGCCCTCGTAGCGAAGGATCCAGACGAATTGATCGGACTCCGTCGTCCAGGCGCCAAGGATCTCGAATCCACTCCGGCGTCGGAGCGGAGCGACCAAGCGCCGCCATTCCTCAAGCCAGGACGTCATCTCGCCCGGCTTGATCGTGTACATCCGCAGTTGATCCGGCATGTCCAGCGCGGTTCGGAGTTTAGGCTATGCACCGAATTGCCCTCCCCGCTTGCGGGGAAGGGTCAGGCTGGGGGCTCCGTCTCCAACGATTCGCGGACGGTTCGAAGATAGGCCGCTTCATCCGCCGGGTGGAGCGGCCCTTTCTGACGAAGCCGTTCGACAGCGATCCCAGCCATGAAGCTGGCGAGCGGGGCGAATCGCCGCTCCTTGGTATGCGCCGACACCCGGGCCAGTTCGAGAACCTCGTCGGCCACCGACTGATCGATCTCGGGCGGGGCGATCGTGGTCCTGCGGGCCTCGGCGGCGTCCGCGAACCGGCGGCCTAGCGCCTCGAACCAGGCATTCATCTCTTCGCCACCGTATCACGCCCCCACCCTGCCCTCCCCCGCACGCCGGGGGAGGGTGACGTTGGTTGACATCCCTTACGCCGGGTCGGTACGCTTGCTTTAGTCGCCTGCAAACCTCCCCTGGAGGAATTGGGTGCCACAGGTCACGCGCCGCGACTTTCTAAAGATCGGCGCCGCCGGGACGGGTGCGGCCGGCCTCACAGCCCTCGGATTCGACATGGCCCAGGCCGTTGCGGCCAAGCAAAGCTTCCATATTGCCGGCGCCAAAGAGTCGCATTCCGTCTGTCCCTACTGTGCGGTTGGCTGTTCCCTGGTCGCCTACACGAAAACGAACAGCGACGGGACGACCCAGTTGCTGCAAATCGAGGGGAATCCCGACAGCCCGGTCAACGAGGGACGGCTCTGTCCGAAGGGTGCCACTGCCATGCAGCTCGCCACCAGCGCGCGCCGGGTCGAAAACCCGATGTATCGGGCGCCCGGCTCCGACAAGTGGCAACAGATGACCTGGGACGACATGCTCAACAAGCTGGCCCAGCGCGTCAAGGACGCCCGCGACGCCACCTTCGTCGCGAAGGATGCGTCCGGCAACACGGTCAACCGCACCGAGGGGATTGCCTTCGCTGGCGGCGCCGCCTTCAGCAGCGAGGAAGGCTACTTCGCGACGAAGGTCATGCGCGGCCTCGGGCTGGTGCACCTAGAACAACAGGCACGGGTTTGACACGGCCCCACGGTGGTCAGTTTGGCCGCCACATTCGGGAGAGGGGCTATGACCAATCACTGGCGCGACATCAAGCACACGGACCTCATGTTGATCAACGGCGCCAACCCGGCCGAGGCGCATCCGGTCGGCTTCCAGTGGTTCCTCGCCGCTAAGAACGACCCCAAGCGCGGGCCCGGCGCCGGTGGCGGCGCCAAGATCATCCACGCCGATCCGCGCTTTACCCGAACTTCGGCCATGGCCGACATCTACGCCCGGATTCGAGTTGGCACGGATGTCGCCTATTTCGGCGGGCTGATCAATTACGTGCTGCAGAACAACCTCTTCCACGACGAATACGTGCGCAACTACACGAATGCCTCCTTCCTGGTAAAGACCAATTACAGCTTCAAAGACGGACTCTTCAGCGGGTACGACCCCAAGACCCGCAAGTACGACATCTCGTCCTGGGGCTACCAGATCGATACGGCTGCCAGCGATGCCTACAACTCGGCGCATCCGCCCGCGGGCGGGGCGGTCGCCGCCCTGGCGAAGCGCGACATGACGCTTCAGGATCCGCAAACCGTCTTCCAGCTCATGAAGCAGCACTATTCGCGCTATACGCCCGAAATGGTGTCGCGTATCACCGGGATCCCCCAGGACCAGTTCACGCGCATTGCGCAACTGGTTGGCGAGATGGGCAAACCGGACAAGGTGATGACGATCGTGTACGCGGTTGGCCTGACCCAGCACACCACCGGCGGCGAGTTGATCCGGGCGG
>VBEQ01000102.1 GCA_005881235.1 Chloroflexota bacterium
GTAGCGGAACTGCTCGTAGGTCAGCGGGATCGCCCGGTTGCGGTTGAGGGGATTGCCAAGCACCGGCGACGCCGACTTCAGTGACGACAGCGGGAGCGGGAGGACACCCCGGAACGGCGCGGGATCGATGGCGACGGCTGCGGCCGCGAGGCCGCGTCCCGCGATGATCTGCGTGAGCAGTCCTCCGAACGAGTGCCCGATCACGACCGGCTTCGTCTTCAGCTGGCCAATGACATCGGCGTAATGGTCAGCGACGTCTCCGATGGTCTTGTGGGCGAAGACTTCGGGATGCTTGTTGGCCTCCTCGACCGTCTCGGGGTCATCGGGCCATCCGGGTGTGAGCGGTGCGTAGCCGGCCTGATCGAAAACCGCCGCCCAGCGGTCCCAGCTATGGGGCAGCAGCCAGAGACCGTGAATGAAGACGACCGGTGTGCGTCCGCTGGCGTTGGCTTGATCGACCTGATCGGCGGTAAGACGAGATACGGTGTCGATCATGAGACTGACCTCCCTCTTCGCGAATGGCCGAAGGCGCGTAAGCAACCCATCCTACGCCGTAGACTGGGCCGATGCCGGAGACGAAGCTGATGCCGTCGTCAGCGACCAGCCGGCGTGGCGGGTGGTGGGGGATGGCGTTCGTCGTGACGCTGTTCGTGTCTGTGGCACTGGTCTCGCTCCCGACCGGTAGGCAGACAGGTCGCGCGATCGCCGCCTTCTACGCGGCGCACGCCGGCGCGATCCTCGTCCAGCAGGTCCTGGGCCTGGTAACGCTCGCCTTCTTTCTCGCGTTCGCCCTTGCGCTCGGCGCACGCCGGCGGCGGTGGCTGCTGGCCGGCACGGTACTGCTCACCATCTCGGAACTTGTCACGAACATTGTTGCGGTCATCCTGACGCTGACGAACCTCGGGCCGGACGGCGCGCACGCATGGACGGTGATCGAGGATCTTGCCGATGAGGCACTGTTGATTTCCATTGCGATCTTTTCTGTCGCGTCGACGATTGACGAGGTTGGGTGGGTCCGCGCGGGCGGCCTGGCGGTTGCCGCCATTTCGCTGTTGCGCGTTATGCTGACGCCGTTTGGTGTGGCGGCACTTGACGCCCTGGCGCCGATTGCATTTCTGATTCTGATCCTCATCCTGAGTGTTCGCATGCTCATGGGACTGAGCAAGCCGATGCCCACCAGCACCGCGTATTCGTAGGTCGCCTCCGAGCGGATGGAAAAGCCCCTAACGCGGCCGTTCTTCATTCGCAACCTCGGTGCCGGCCAATTGCTCGAGACCTTCCTCGTGTCGGCGGTGGCGGCCTTTCTCGGGGTGCGCTTCTTCCTTGGAGTGACCGGCTATCCACGCCTCGGCGGCGGCGGGCTGCATATCGCCCACATGCTGTGGGGCGGGACGCTGATGGTGGCCGGTGTCCTGCTGCTACTGAGCTATCTCGGGCAGCGCATCCGCAGGGCGGCGGCGGTGGTCGCTGGCCTGGGATTCGGCCTCTTTATCGACGAGCTGGGCAAGTTCATCACCAGCGACAACAACTACTTCTATCGGCCCGCCATCGCGCTGATCTATGTGGTCTTCGTCCTGCTCTTTCTCTGGTGGCGCTCGCTGGAGCGGCACCGGGTCTGGGACGAGCAGACGTACCTCGCCAACGCCCTCATGCTGCTCCAGGACGCGGCCTTGCACGACCTCGACCCGACGGAGAAGTACCACCTGGTTCGGTGGCTGCGCCAGAGTGGTACAGCGGGTACAGCCTTGCTGGGCAATATCGAGCAGGAGGTGGCCGCGCGCCGGCCGGACCTGCCCCGGAGGAGTCCACTCGGGGCTCGCCTGCGATGGATCCAGAGGCGGGTCGAGGGCATTCTTCGCTCGCGCTGGACGGGTCGCATCGCTATCGCCGTGTTGTTGATCAGGCTGCTGGCGGCCGTCACGGCGAGCCTGGCTCTCGTTTATGCGCCAAACGCCACGGGACCGGGAGAAACGGTCGATCTGCCGCTGCTCCTGGCCTCCGCCGTGTCGGGCGGGTTAACGCTCGTCGGCGTCGTCTATCTGATCCTGCGCTCGCGGGCCCACGCCCTGCGCTGGTTCAGGCGCTCGATTCTCGCATCGATCTTCCTGACGGACCTCTTCACGTTCTATTACCAGCAGCTCGGCGCGGTCGCCGACCTCGCGGTTGATCTGATCCTGCTAGCCGTGTTCGAGGCGCTCCTCGAGGCCGAGCACCGGCGCGCCGGACGCGTGGAAGCGACCGCCGGCTAAGAAGAGCGCTAACGATTCCCTCCCCCGCTTGGGGGGAAGGGGAGGGCGGGGGCACTCTGCTGCTGACGAAGCCAGCGAACGAGCTCGGCGACGACTTCGTAGCGACCGAAGGACGGCATCAGGTAGACGCCCTGGACGAGATGCCGGGTCTCGGTGAGGAGCTCGCGCGATTGCTCTAAGCCCTCGGCGATTCCGTTTTCGCCGGCGTCGCGCATGCGGTCGCGCAGCGCTTGCGGGACGACGATACCGGGGACCTCGTTGTGCATGAACTCCGCGTGCCGCGAGGATTGCAGCGGCAGCACGCCGAGCAGAAATGGGATCGGGAGCGGCCCGGTCTTCTCGAAGAAGCGCGCCAGCGTCTCGAGGTCGTAGAGGGGCTGAGACATGGCGACATCGGCGCCGGCTTCGATCTTCTGCCGGAAGCGGTCGATTTCGTGGTCGACGTCTTCCGCCGAGGGATTGACGGCGCAGGCGATCGTGAAGTTGGCCGGCTTGCCGATCGAGGTCCCGAGCCAGTCGTAGCCCTCGTTGAGGCGCTTTAGGATCTTGATCAGGCCGATCGAGTCGACGTCCCAGACACCCGTCGCCGACGGGTAGTCGCCGATGCGGGGCGGGTCGCCGGTCAGCGCGATGATGTTGCGGATGCCGAGTGCGTGCGCGCCGATCAGTTCCGCCTGCAGCGCCATCAGGTTCTTGTCGCGTGAGGTGAAGTGGATCAGCGTATCGATGCCGACCTGCTGCCGGATCATGATGGCCAGTGACAGCGCACTCATGCGAACGCGGGCCATCGGGCTGTCCCCGATATTGATCGCATCCGCGCCGGCATCGTTGATCAGCTGCGCGCCGGCGATGCATTTCGAGGGATTGAGACCGCGCGGCGGATCGATCTCGACGCTGACCACGAAGCTGCCTTGGGCGAGCCGTTGCGCAAACGGCGTGGCAGGTAGTTGCTCCGCTGGATTGAGGTCGATGGCAATCGCGGTCGACGCTGGTGCCTGCCGGATTCGGGGCGCGCCGGCGACCGGTTGGAGCGCGGCGCGCATGGCGGCGATGTGCGCCGGGGTGGTGCCGCAGCAGCCCCCGATGTAGGCCACGCCGAGATCCGCGGCCTGGCGGGCGTAGGTCGCGAAGTACTCGGGCGTCGCGAAGTAGAAGAAGCGCCCTTCGACGCGCGCCGGAAGTCCGGCATTGGGCTGGCCGGAGAGCGGCAGCCTGGTCTCGTGCCGCATCGCCTCGAGAACCTCGAGCGCCACCTGCGGACCGACCCCGCAATTGACCCCGATGACGTCGACGCCGGCACGCTCGAGCGCCTGCACCACCTGGCTCGGTTCCTCCGCGCTGAGGGTGAGGCCATCTTCGGCGAAGGTCATCTGGGCGACGATCGGCAGGTCGGTCGTTTTCTTCGCCGCGCTGACCGCCGCGAGCAGCTCGGGGAGATTGGTGAAGGTCTCGAGCACGAGGAGATCGGCGCCGCCTTCAAGCAGGGCCGCGATCTGTTCCTCGAAGGCCGCCGTCGCCTGGGCGATCGTAATGCGGCCGATGGGCTCGAGCTGCTGGCCGATGGGCCCGACCGACCCGGCGAGGAAGACCGGCTCGCCGGTGATCTCGCGCGCCTCGCGCGCCAGTTTCACCGCCCGGAAGTTGATGTCGCGCACGCGCCCTTCGAGGCCGTGGCGGGCGAGCTTGATCCGGTTGGCGCCGAAGGTATTGGTCTCGATCAGCTCCGCGCCAGCCGAAATGTACGCTCGGTGAATTTCCTCGACGATTTTGGGCTCGGTGAGGTTGAGTTCGTCGAAGGATCGCTCGAAGCTGACGCCGCGGGCGTGGAGTTGGGTGCCCATGGCGCCGTCGCCCAGGAGCGGGCCCCGGCGAAGCCGCTCGAGGAACGGATGGAGGCGGGGTTTTTGGCGCTCCGGGGCGGGGCTCACGGAGCGCAATAGTAAGGT
>VBEQ01000014.1 GCA_005881235.1 Chloroflexota bacterium
TGATCTGCACCCACCTGGGCTGCACGCCGCGCTACTTTCAGGACGTCACCAGCGACCTGGTGGACGCCGGCACCTCGATCTCAAAGGACCCGGATACCGGCCAACTGGCAACAAAAGCCAACCCCGCCCTGCCCGGTTTCAAGTGCCCCTGCCACGGTAGCCGCTACTTCCGCGACGCCATCAACTTCTTCGGGCCCGCGCCCCGGCCGATGGACCGCGTCCACCTCGAGGTTGCCCCGGATGGGAAACTGTTGATTGACCGCTCCGTCATCGTGGATCGCGCTTTCCGCCTGAAAGTCTGATCGGCTAGCCAGGAGGATTCATGACCGTTATCCGTGCGGCGCTGGATGAGATGTTCGCGGTCATCGGGCAGATGGTTGGCTCGGTCTTCCGTCATGGCCTTCCGCTCACCGACAAGATCGCGGCCCGCACGGCGCTCACGAACTTTTTCCTTCACATCCATCCGGTCCGCGTGCGCCGCTCCTGGATCCGGATGTCGTACACGCTGTGCCTCGGTGGACTGTCCTTCTTCCTCTTCATCGTGCTGACCGTCACCGGGCTCTTCCTGATGTTCTACTACGTGCCCTCCACCAGTCACGCCTACCAGGACATGCGCGACCTGCAGTTCGTCGTCACCTTCGGTGGCGTCATCCGCAACATGCACCGCTGGGCGGCGCACGCCATGGTGATCACCGTCTGGCTCCACATGGCGCGCGTGTTCTTGACCGGGTCCTACAAGAAGCCGCGCGAGTTCAACTGGGGTGTCGGCACCCTGCTGCTGCTGATCACGCTACTGCTGAGCTTCACCGGATACCTGTTGCCCTGGGACCAGCTCTCCATCTGGGCGGTGACGGTCGGCACCAACATGGCGAAGTACGCTCCCATCGCCGGACCCTATACCCGGTACCTGCTGATCGGCGGGCGGGTGGTCGGTGACAATGCACTGTTGCGCTTCTACGTCTTGCACGTCGTCGGACTGCCGCTGGCGGCATTCCTCTTGATGGTCGTCCACTTCTGGCGAGTCCGAAAAGATGGCTTCAGCGGGGGGCTGTAATTGATAGTGCAAAGTCCCAGATATGCCTTGACGCTTCATCGGCCTAGGCGAACCGAATGCCAGCGTCGCCTCCTGCGCTCCTCGCTCGCGTATTCAGATACGCTCGCTCCGGTGCTCGTCGGCTCCTTGGCCTCGGCCGCCGATGCCGCGAATCGTCGGCGGCATACTGAGACTCTGCACTAATGGCCACTGAAGCCCGCGACCGCATCGCCGCCCGCGACCGGGTGGAGCAGCGCCGCCGCTCGGTGGAGGCGCCGTCGACCGTCCGCGACGACAGTGAGGACGAAATGGTCGTCTCCTTCCCCGAGTTCGTCTTCAAGGAGTTCATCGCCGCGGTCGCGATGACGGCCTTTTTGATCCTGGTCTCGGTCTGGTTGCAGGCACCATTGTTAGGCCAGGCCAACCCGGGCATGACGCCGAACCCCTCCAAGGCGCCCTGGTACTTTCTCGGCCTGCAGGAACTGCTCTCGCGCTTCCCGCCGCTGATGGCGGGCGTCGCCTTTCCGACGTTCGTGATCGTGCTCATGATTCTGGTGCCGTTCCTCGATCGCAACCCCAGCCGGCGGCCGTCCGAACGGAAAGTCGCCATCATCCTCTTCGCGCTCTACACCGCGATCGTGGTGGCGCTCGTCATCATCGGAACCTTCTTCCGTGGCCATGAGTTCATCTGGGACTGGGGCTGGGTGTTGGGCAATCCCCAGACCTGCGGAGGCAGCCCGTGCTAGGGCGCGCCTTCCTGGCGGTGAGCGTGGCGTTCCTGCTGCTGCTCGGCTTCGCCTTTTACCAGGACCTGAGCCGTCCGTGGGCGCCGATCCAGGAGAAGTACGCGGCGCAGTACGGCCAGGACTTTCCCATCCAGGTCCAGCAGCTCTTCCCCAAAGTCCAGGTCAACGGGCAGTTCATGGTCGAGCGCTGCATCACCTGCCACGTCCCCGACATCGCGAAGATCGGTCCGCAAAAGGCGGCCGAGCGGCTCGGTCCGAACCATCCCTCCGTGATCACCGACTCGGTCTTCGCCAAGTACGGCCAGGAGACGCTGATCTGCCGGCCGGCCACGGCGGCCGCCAGTGCGTCGGCGAGCCCGTCGGCCTCGGCCAAGGCGACAGCCTCGCCCAAGCCCTCGGCGTCGGCCGCGCCATCGTCTTCCGCCGCGCCCGCGACGGCGGCCTCACCCGGCCCGGCGGCCTCACCGGCGGCGTCGCCTTCCGCGGCGGCGGCCCCCGCCATCAGCTGCCTCGATCCAAAGGCCCAGCCCTACTACGTGCTCGACGCCAACGGTAAGGTCGTCAACGACCCGTCGACGAACAAGCCGGTCGTGGCGCAGCTCACCGGCTTCATCCCCAATGCCTATAAAGGGTTGGGGATCGACGAGAGCGGCTGCATCATCTGCCACAACGGCAACCGCCAGGCGACCGACCAGGCGGGCGCCCACCAGAACCTGGTGGCAAATCCCTTTGGGACCTTCGACAAGGCGCCCCAGCTCTATGAGAACAACTGCGCGCAGTGTCACGGGGCCACCGGTGAGGGGGGCAAGGGCCCGCCGCTGAATGACCAGAACCGGCTGGGCTTCTTCAACGACGACTACTACTACCGCTGCATCTACCTGGGCAACACGGGCGAGGAACACAAGGGCACGATCATGCCGGCGTGGGGCGCCAACAAGCTGCTCCCGCAGCCGATCAACGCCAACATCAACCTGCTGGTGCACTGGGTCCGGATGTGGCAGCAGTACACGAGCCGTCCATGAATCACCCCCTCGAATCTGCGATTCTCCGGGGACCCCGATGAGACGCCAGCAGCTCAAGAACTTGATCGGGACCGTGGTGGCCTTCGCGGTGATCGTCGGGTTGACCGCGCTCGTGATCGTGGCGGAGAACCTGCTCGACGTGACCAAGGCGCACAAGGCGGGCGGCTGATGTTCCCCGCCCTCGTCCAGCTGATCAATCTCACTCGTGACCCGGGAGCCGGCGATTTCTTCTTCGTTCTCGTCTGGGCGGTGTGTACCTTGCTGCTGGTGGCCTTCTACTGCTACCGGATGTTCCAGCGGTAGCTGTTCCAGCACCTGTGGTCGAGCTGCATCCAGCCCCGGTCGAAAGCCCGCCCCGACGCCGCGCGCGTGTCCGGCTGGCGACCTGGCTCTCGGTGGTGCCCGGCCTGGGCCAGCTGTACAACCGTCAACCGAAGAAGGCCGTGGTCTTCCTCTTCGGTGTGGTCCTGCTCTTCCTGGTGACACTGAACATCCCGGGCGCCACCGCGGAATTGCTGGCGTTCTGGAAGCCGCGCGGCAGCACGATGGTGCTGCTCTCGCTGCTGGTTGAGATGGTGTCGCTGCTGGTCTTCATCAGCACCTTCCTGCTGGCGCTGACGTTCTGGTACGACGCCATGCACGACGCCCGCCGCACGGCGCAGGAGCGCAATGGCGAGCGGCAACCCGGGGGCCGCTGGTGGCTTTTTCACCGATGATCACGCCGCTGGTCGCTACACTCGTGGGCGTGCGCGCGGTCAGTGTCACGCCGCTGAACTGCGCCGGCCCGAATGCCTGCGACATCGTCAGCGTCTACACCAGCGTCTTCTGGATCGCGATGGCGGTGCTCGTCATCGTGGGTGGCTTGCTCGTTTACGCGGCGCTACGCTTTCGCCGCACGGATGATCGCGAGCCGGCCCAGGTGCATGGCAACCCTCGCCTGGAGATCCTCTGGACGGCGGTCCCGCTGGTGATCGTGTCGTTTCTGTTCGTCCGGACCACGCTGCGGATGGATTACGTGCGAAACGGGCCGCCGCCGCAACAGACCATCCAGGTGACGGGCATCCAGTGGGCCTGGTCCTTCAAGTACCCGAACGGCAAGACAAGCATCACCAAGCTGACCATCCCGGTGGGCCAGGTCGTCCGCCTGCAGGTCACGAGCAAGGACGTGCTTCACTCCTTCTGGGTGCCGCGTCTGGGTGGGCAGATCTACGCCAAGCCCGGTTATCAAAACAGCGGCTGGATCGAGGCCAGCCAGCCAGGGCAATACTTGGGCCAATGCAATGAGCTCTGCGGGCTCAATCACTTCTCAATGCTCCTGGAAGTGGACGCCGTGTCGGACGCGGATTACCAGGCTTTCTTGAGCGGCGCAGCCCCACCTGGCGCGGCGGCCGAGAAGGTGACCGGCGTGCCTGCTGGGGTCAATGTCGGGGAGACGGACGCCCTGAAGTTCGAGCCGACCACAGCGACGGCGAAGATCGGCGATGTCATCCAGTGGAAGAACAACGGGTCGCTCGTTCACAACGTGGTCTTCGACAACAATCAGGTGCCAAGCTCGGACCCCATGAACCAGGGTGACACCTTCGAGGTCAAGTTCACGAAGGCCGGGACGTACAGCTATGTCTGCAAATTCCACGAAGCGAACAACATGCGGGGAACCATCACCGTGACCGGAGGATGAAGGAGGCACATGGCTAGCATCGCCCTGCCGCGGAGCGAAACCCGCCCCGCAAGCGGCATCATGTCGTGGCTGACCACGGTCGACCACAAGAAGATCGGGATCCTCTATCTCTACACAACCTTTGCCTTCTTCCTGGTCGGCGGCATCTTTGCGCTGCTGATGCGCACCCAGCTCGCCGTCGGGAACAATCATTTTCTCGCGCCGCAGACCTACAACGAGATCATGACCCTCCACGGGACGACCATGATCTTCCTCTGGATCATCCCGGTCTTCTCCGGCTTCGGCAACTACTTCGTCCCACTGATGATCGGAGCCCGCGACATGGCGTTTCCGCGGATCAACGCCTTCTCCTTTTGGCTGATTCCGCTCGGCGGCCTGACGATGTATAGCGGACTGTTGACGAAGACGGGGGCCGCCGCTGCCGGCTGGACGGGCTATGTGCCGCTGACCGAGAAGGCCTACGCGATCGGAATCGGCCAGGACCTCTGGATCCTCGGGCTGCACATCCTGGGGATCTCGTCGATCATGGGCGCGATCAACTTCCTGGTGACGATCCAGAACATGCGGGCGCCGGGGATGACGTGGTTCCGGCTTCCGCTCTTCGTCTGGTCCATGGAGATCACCGCTGGGCTGACGCTGCTGGCCAGCCCCTTTCTCGCCGGCGTGCTCGGCATGGTGCTGATGGATCGCCAGCTGGGCACCCACTTCTTCACCCACGGCTCGGATCCGCTGCTGTACCAGTTCATCTTCTGGTTCTACTCGCACCCGGCGGTCTACATCATGATCCTGCCCGCCTTCGGGATCGTCTCCGAGATCATCCCCGTGTTCAGCCGAAAACCGATCTTCGGCTACCGCGCGATGGCCTTCTCCATGGCCGCCATCGGCGTGCTCGGCTTCATGGTCTTCGCGCACCACATGTTCACGACCGGACTGCCGCTGCAGCTCCAGGAATTCTTCATGGCGACCACCGCCCTGATTGCCGTTCCCTCGGGCGTGAAGGTGTTGAACTGGCTGGCCACGCTGTGGGGCGGCTCCATCAAGTACACGTCCGCGATGCTCTTTGCCGTCGCCTTTGTCCTGATGTTCCTGATGGGCGGGGTTGACGGCGTCTTCATGGCGTCGCTGGCCGTCGATTACCAGATCCACGCCACGTATTGGGTCGTATCGCACATCCATTACGTGCTCTTCGGTGGAAGTGTGTTCGGCGTCTTCGCCGCCTTCTACTACTGGTTTCCGAAGATGACCGGACGCTACCTGAACGAAACCCTCGGTAAGATCCAGTTCTGGCTGCAACTGGTCGGCTTCAACCTGACCTTCATGCCAATGCACTTCCTCGGGCTCGAGGGGATGCCGCGCCGAATCGCGATGTGGTATTCGAACCGGACCGATTGGGCGCCCTGGAACCTGCTGGCGACCTTCGGGGCGTTCATGATCGCGCTCGCCATCCTGACCTTCATCGTGAACTTCGCGCTCAGTGTTCGCGGCGGCCGGCAGGCGCCCCGGGATCCCTGGGAAGGCAACACGCTGGAATGGGCGACCTCGTCGCCGCCGCCGGCTCATAACTTCGACAGCGTCCCGCCGGTTCGCAGTGGGCGTCCGATTCGAGATCTGCGCCGCGGCGTGACCGCGGGCGCCGAACACAGCTAGCCTCCACGATGAAAGCCTTTCGGCTGCTGACCGTCGCGGCCGCGCTCGTGACGTACGCCCTGGTCGTGCTGGGTGGCGTCGTTCGCGTCTCGGGCTCCGGCCTCGGCTGTCCCGACTGGCCCCTCTGTCACGGCCGGTTGCTGCCGCCCCTGAACCTGCACGCCATCATCGAGTACTCCCACCGCACCACCGCCTCGCTCGCCAGCGCCCTCATCGTGCTCACGGCGGCC
This sequence comes from Chloroflexota bacterium, assembly GCA_005881235.1. Lineage (GTDB taxonomy): Bacteria > Chloroflexota > Dormibacteria > CF-121 > CF-121 > CF-13. The sequence goes on from VBEQ01000014.1 coordinate 6,357, forward strand.
GTCGCCTTGCTCGCCTGGCGGAAGCGCCGCGACATCGTGATTCCGGCGATGGTTGCGCTCGGCCTTCTGGTGGCGCAGGTGGTCCTGGGCGCGATCACGGTCCGTCTCGAGCTGCCGCCGATGATCGTGCTGGCGCACCTCGCCACCGCGATGGCGCTCCTTGCCGCGGTCTGCGTGACCGCTGTCGCGGCGAGCGTCGCTCGCCCGACCACGGCAACGGATCGAGCCTCCGTTCCTTTAGCACGTGCCGCAGCGGCCGGCACTTATCTGCTGATCCTCAGCGGCTCCCTGGTTGTGGGCAGTGGTGCGAGCAGTAGCTGCGCTGCCTGGCCGCTCTGTGGCGGCGGCTTCAGCCTGAGCTTCGAGGGCTATCCCGCGATCCAACTCCTCCATCGCGGCCTTGCCGCCGCGATCGGGGTGCTGATCATCGTGAGTCTTTTCGCGTTGCTCAACCGCCACCGGGTGCAGCGCGCCGTGCGGGCGACGGTGGCGCTCACGCTGGCGGCGCTCGCCTTCCAGGTTGCGGTCGGTGCCGCCGTCGTCACGCTGCACCTCCCGGCGGCCTTGCGCGGCCTGCACCTGGCCCTTGCCAGCGCTGTCTGGGCCGGCACCGTCGTCCTTGCCGTCCTCGCCGACCGGCTGCCGGCCGGCGGTGCGCCGGTTGCCGTCGCTGATCATGCCCGCCAGCCACCCCGGCCCGCGCGCGAGGTCGTACTCGACTATGTCAGCCTCGCCAAGCCGCGCATCATCCCGTTGCTACTCATCACCGCATTGGGCGGGATGATGATGGCCGAGCGCGGCTGGCCGTCGACCGGCCTGGTAGTCCTCACCCTGCTTGGCGGGGCCCTGGCCGCCGCGGGCGCCGGCGCCATCAATTGCTGGATCGACCGCGACCTCGACGGAGCTATGCTCCGCACGCGACGCCGCCCGCTGCCCGACGGCCGGATCGCGCCTAGCCACGCCTTGCTCTTCGGCATCGCGCTCGGCCTGGCCGCCTTCGTGCTCCTGGCTTTCTGGGTCAACGTGCTGACCGCGACACTGGCGATCAGCGGCCTGCTCTTCTACGTCTTCGTCTACACGCTCTGGCTCAAGCGCTGGACCGTCCAGAACATCGTGATCGGGGGCGCTGCCGGCGCGGTCCCGCCGGTCGTGGGGTGGGCCGCCGTGACGCACCGCGTCGACCTGACCGCGATCTATCTCTTCGCCGTCATCTTCCTCTGGACGCCGCCGCACTTCTGGGCGCTGGCCCTTCGGCTCAAGGGCGATTACGCGCGTGCGCGGGTCCCGATGTTACCCGTCGTCCGCGGCGAGGCAGTCGCCCGCCGCCAGATCCTGCTGTACACACTCGTGCTGGTCGCCGTCACGCTCGCGGTCGTCGTGACGGGCGCGCTTGGCTTGCTCTACCTGGCCGGGGCGGCCGTCCTTGGGGGCGTGTTCATCGCGCTCGCGGTCGTCAACCTCCGCAATCAGCGGCAGCGGTGGTCACGCCTGCTCTTCGATTACTCGATCGCCTACCTCGGGCTGCTCTTCGCCGTAATGGTGGCTGACCGAATGATCGGGAGGCTATAGTTTCCAGTGGTCGTTGATGCATAAAGAAGAAGCACGCAAGAACGTTCGTCTCGGGATGCTGCTGTTCGTGACAGCCCTGATCATGTTCGGCCTGGCCTTCGCCTGGGCCCTGATCTACAACAACTTCGGCGCATGACGGAGCCTGAGCCGGCGTCGCACGCCGAATCCCACGACGCCTTCCATCTCCCGCCGCCGAGCATCTGGCCGGCCGTGCTGGCGCTCGGGATTGCGTTGCTTCTCACCGGGCTCATCCTTAACCCGGTCGTGCTGATCGCGGGCGTCGTCATCGCGGTGGGCGCGACCGCGCTCTGGGTACGCGACGCGCGCCGCGAATTCGCGAGCCTGCCGGACTAGTACGGTCAGCACCTGATTCTCGGCCGGCGGGCACGATTCCACGCCGTGGGCGCGCGATCGCCCCGTAGACTCAGTCGGGGGATCAACCATTTCGGCAAGGAGGACGACGTGACCGTGTGGAAGATGGCAATCGTGGCGGCGGCGAGTGGCCTGGTACTGGCCGCATGCGGCAGTTCGAGCAGCGACGGCGGCACCTCCGCCTGCACGCCCAAGGGCGGCACGACCAGCGGCACGGCATCCCAGGTCGTCAAGCTCAATCCCGACCCGAACACGGTCGGCAAATTCGAGCCGTCGACCGTGACCGTGACCAAGGGACAGACGGTCGAGTGGGATTGGGTCGCCACCGACGCCCAGCACAGCGTCACGTCCGACGACACCACGACCTTTGACTCCGGCCTGTGCAGCGCGGGCACCAAATTCTTCTTTACCTTCAACACCGCGGGCGATGTCAAGTATCACTGCTCGATCCACGCCGCGATGACGGGAGACGTGAAGGTTAGTTAGCTCGCAAACGATCGCGCGCGTCTTAGCCGGCGGCCTCGCCGTGCTGCTCGCGGCGTGCGGCGGATCGGCGCAGCCGGATGACGCAGCGATCGTCGCCGACTTCCACAGCCGGCAATCATATGTTGAGGTGACGGCGGACGGAACCGTCACGCGGCTGCTGCCCGACCGCACCAGCTCGACCGGGACGCACGAGCAGTTCATTCTCAAGCTCTCTTCGGGCGATCTCACCGTCGAGGTGGAGCACAACATCTCGATCGCGCCGCGCGTCCCGGTCGCATTGGGCGATCACGTGGTCGTCCATGGCGAGTATGTCTGGAACGCGCAGGGTGGTCTCATCCACTTCACCCACCACGATCCCAAGGGAACCCACGAGGCCGGTTATATCCAGGACAACGGCAAGACCTACGACTGAGCCGTCCGCAGGCGTTCGACCTCACCGGCGACGACGCTGATCTGGGTGCCGTCCTCGAGGCGGACGCGCAGCGCGCCGTCCGCGAGGACGTCCTCGGCGATCCCGCGAATCAGCGTGCCATCCCGATGGAAGCTGACCGCCTCGCCGAGCATCGAGCTCCGGCTGCGCCAGCCCGGAACGATCCAGCCCAAGCCTTCGCGATCGGCCCGCTCGTAGACGGAACCGAGGTCGTTGAGAATGGCAGCCAGCAGAGGTTCGCGCTCCAGCTCATGGCCCAATTCGAGGGCCAGCGAGGTGCCGCCGTCCGGCACCTCTTGACGCGCTTGGTTGACGTTCAGGCCCACCCCGAGAACGACGTCCGGACCCGCCGGTCGTTCCAGCAGGATGCCGGCCAGCTTCTTGCCGTTGAGGAGGACGTCGTTTGGCCATTTGAGATCGGGCACCGCGCCTGTGGAGCCCTCGATCCCACCCGCGACGGCCAGCGCCGCCAGCAGCGGCAGTAGGGGCAGGACATCAAGCGGGGGCTGAAGGATGGTGGAGAAGAGGAGCGCCCTCTCCGGCGGAGCGACCCAGGATCGCCCCAGGCGTCCTCGGCCCTCCCGCTGCACGTCGGTCACCACCGTCCAGCCCTCGCCCGCACCGCGAGCGGCGGCGGCGCGGGCGAGCTCCTGCGTGCTGCTGCAGGAGGGCTCGTAATGCAGCTTCCATAGGACCTCGCCGGGGACGAGCCGCTCGCGCACCCGCTCGAGGACCATCGCCGTCATTGGATGGGTGGCGCCGTGACGCCGGCGTCGGCGCTGCCCGCCTGGACGATGATGATGCCGGCGACGATCACGGCCGCGCCGAAGACTTGCAACGGCTGCAGCCGGTCGCCGAGGACGAGGAACGCGATCAAGCCGGCAAAGACCGGCTCAGCGGTGGACACGATCCCCGCCGACGAAGGGCGGATGGTTCGAAGGGCCCACACGAAGAGGCCATGCGCGGCCAGCGTGCCGATCAGGCCCACCAGGGCCATGACGACCCAGATGCGCCAGTCCGGCGGCAGGGCCGTCCCACTGACGAGATCGAACACCGCCCACATGATGCTACCGGCGCCAAATCCGTAGACGAGCAACGTCCAGGTATTGAGCCGCCGTGTCAGCGTCGATGCCCGCAGGACGTAGAAGGCGAAGAAAGCAGCCGCCACCAGGCCCAGCATGACACCCGGCAGGTTGACGCGGAGGAGCGCCGGCTGGTAGGCGCCCACGGCGAAGAAGGCGCCCACCAGTACCATCGCGAGGGCGCCCCAGACCTGGGCCGGCACCGCCTGTTGGCGCTGATACCGCTCGAACGCCGTCACCGCGACCAGACCCAGGTACTGGACCAGCAGCGCGACCGCGATGTTGATCCGGGCGATCGTCAGGTAGTAGCTGAGCTGGACCCCGGCCAGGCCGATGGTGCCGAAGACCGCCAGCGCGGGAAGCTCGCGACGATCGACGCGAAGCAGCCTCGGCCGGACGGCGAGCAGGATGACGAGGAGCCAGGCGAAGGCGAACCCAATTCGGAGTTGCGCCAGCACGAGCGGCGAGTAGCCCCGCCCGAAGAGCACCTTGACGGTGTTGCCGCCGGCGGCAAAGAGGAAGGCGGACAGGACCACCAGCAGATAGCCCCTGCCTGACTTCTTGACCAAGTCGGTATTTGAAAGTACAGTAAACCCTCGGGAAGCATGGCTCGAACCACCCTTGGAAGCGGGCGCATGATCGAGCAGACCTCGGTCCAGATCTCAGCGCAACGCGAGCGATGGCAAGCGGAGCGCGAGTTGCGGTATGCGCGCCGCAACCGGATCCGCCACATCGACCGGCTGCTGGATGAGCTCGAGATGCTCAATATCGCCGAGGAGACCCAGTTGCCCACCGACCTGGCCTTTCGCGTGCAGCAGCTCGCCGCCGAGATGGATCACCCCCTCGGCAATCGGGCACTCGAGGATATCTCCATTGGGGAATCGATGGACGCGCTCTACGACCTTCAGGACGGCCTGATGCTCACGCTGGAAGGCGTTCAGGACGACGAAGAAGTCTAAAGCGGGCTAACCTGCGGTCGCGACCTCGCCTAGGGTTTGCCGTTGCCTTGCGGATGGCCGCTGTGGCCCTTGTCGGTTTTGTCGTTGGCCTTGGCTTTGTCGTCGGCATGTTGCTTGGCGGCGATCGCAACCGTCGATTGACCGGCGTCATTCAATGAGCCCGCCAGGCCATCGGAGGCGATGGTCACGCCCTTGATCTTCACCAGGAAGGCGCTGTCGCGATCGGCGTTTTCGGCCCACAGGGCGCTGAGGTCGCTGCCTCCCGCCAGGTCGCTCACGGCGGCGGCCTGCTGCGACCGGAAGTCCTTGAGCAGTGACTGCACGATATCGGTCGTCGATCCACGGCCTTCCAGGTTGAGCAGGGACTGATTGGCCCAGCTCAGCAGCGAGCCGACCGGCGCCTTCGCATTGGACCCCGTGATGAAGTTGTAGATGCCGGACAGGAAGGGGTCGATCACCGCGACCGGCTGTGGTCCAGCGCCGCTGCGTTTCTGCTGCAACACGGTGTAGCTGTTGAGCAGGTCCGCATTGGCCTGAGCGAGCTCAGCCAGCCCGCGCTGAGCCGGATCGCTGGTGGCTCGCGTGACACCATCCCACCACGCCTGGACGACGTAGAAGGCACTGTCGACGCCGACCCCCTGCGGCTGGTTCCAGAGCGCGTCCACATCGGCTGCGCCCGCGGCGTGCGCCGTGAGCGGGGCAAGCGAAAGCGCCGCAACAACATATGCGGCGACCAGGCGGCGTAGTACGACACAACTCATAGGGAGCAGGGCGGCCTCGGGATGATCATCCGCCAGCGGCATTGAGCCATGGCAGACATGCCCGTCGCAGAGTGTTGACGGAGCTGACGCGACTGCTAGCGCTGGAGGTTTTCGACGACGGTCGAGATTCCCTGCCCTACGCCGATGCACATGGTGGCGAGACCATAACGGGCCTTGCGGCGGACGAGCTCGTGGACCAGGGTGGCGATCAGGCGCGCCCCACTTGCGCCCAACGGATGACCCAGGGCGATGGCACCGCCATTCGGGTTGACGCGCGCCGGGTCGAGTTCGAGGTCGCGCATGCACGCCAGTACCTGCGACGCGAAGGCCTCGTTCAGCTCCACGCTGTCGAGATCGGAAACCCGCAGGCCGGCGCGGGCGAGGGCTTTCCGCGTTGCGGGAATCGGCCCAAGCCCCATGCAGGACGGGTCGACACCCGCACTGGCCGCCGCCAGGATCCGCGCCAGCGGCCGGGCGCCGATTCGCTGCGCGTGTGACTCCGCCATCAAAACCAGACAGGCGGCCCCATCATTGAGCGGTGAGGAGTTGCCGGCGGTCACGGTGCCGTCCTTCTCGAAGGCCGGCTTGAGGCTCGCCAGCTTTTCGAGGGTGGTATCCGGCCGCGGCCCCTCATCCTTCTCGACCATCACACCGTCAGCCAGCGCGACCGCCACCATCTCGTTGCGAAAGTGGCAGGCTTCCTGTGCCGCGACCGCCTTGCGGTGGCTGCCCAGTGCCCACTCATCCTGGGCCTCGCGCGTGATGCTGTAACGGCGGGCCACCACCTCGGCCGTCTGTCCCAGGCTGATGGGCGGATACCGCTCCGCCAGCTTGGGATTGATCATGCGCCAGCCCAGGGTGCTGTCGTGAAGCGTCTGGGCGCCGCGGGGGAACTCGCGCTGCGCTTTCTCCAGGATGAAGGGCGCGCGCGTCATGCTCTCGACACCGCCGGCGAGAAAGCAGGCGCCATTACCGGTCTCGATCTCGCGCGTCGCCGACACCACCGCCTGCATCCCCGAACCGCAGAGCCGGTTCATCGTGGCCGCCGGGATCTCGACCGGCAGGCCGGCCAGCAGGACCGCCATGCGGGCGACGTTGCGGTTGTCCTCGCCGGCCTGGTTGGCGTCACCGAAATAGACGTCCTCGATGCTCGCCGGGTCGAGCTGGTTGCGCTGCACCGCCTCCCTCACGACCAGCGCCGCGAGATCGTCCGGGCGCGCATCTTTGAGGGAGCCGGCGTAGCGGCCGATGGGGGTGCGTAGCGCCTCGACGATCACGGCCTTCTCCATCGATGCCATGCTACACACCCTTTTCGGCCCCCACCCTGCCCTTCCCGAGAGGGGGAGGGAACGACCCGCTCACTAAAATGTTGCCGACTCATGGATGATCTCGCTCGCCAGTACGAGGCGGTGAACCTGAT
>VBEQ01000015.1:0-29957 GCA_005881235.1 Chloroflexota bacterium
CAGATAACCGAATTCCTCAAACCCTGTCCCGATAGGTGGCTGCAGCTGGCCCCGGCGTCGCCGTTAGTGAACGATGTGCGTAATCAAGGTCCCGAGTTGCTCGATCCTCGGGCGCTGCCGCCACAGTTCCAGCTCGACCTGATGCCTCCGGCCTAGGTGGTGTCGATCCGGTCCAAGGCCGTTCGTATAGAGGACAAGACCGGTAGATGGCCGGCATCGCTGCCAAGGAGGAAAGAATGGGCAAAGTGATCGCATTCACGAGCGTGACGCTCGACGGGGTTATGCAGTCTCCCGCGCGCCCCGATGAGGACACCCGAGGCGGCTTCGAGCACGGCGGCTGGGCGACACCATACCCCGATCCAGTGATGGCTAGCGCCTCCGCCGAGAGCGGGTCATCCGCCGGCGCATTGCTCTTCGGGCGACGCACCTACGAGGACTTCTACGCCGTCTGGCCAAAGCGGACCGACGACAATCCCTTCACACCGGTGTTGAACAACACCCAGAAGTACGTTGCTTCGACGACGCTGAAAGATCCACTGCCGTGGATGAACTCCACGCTGCTCAAGGGCGAGATGCCGCAGGCGGTAGCCCGGCTCAAGGCCGATATGAAAAAGGATCTGGTCGTCCTGGGGAGTGGGACGCTGCTGCAATCGCTGATGCGTTATCAGCTGGTGGACGAATACATCCTGTTGATCCACCCTCTGGTCCTCGGATCGGGCCGTCGCCTCTTTCCGGACGGCGGTGCAGCCGCGACGTTGCGGCTGGTCGATAGCAAAGCGACGACCACCGGCGTACTGATCGCGACCTACCGGCCGGAGACCGCAAGCTCAGAGGGGAAAACCAAATGACGCAGTATCTTCTGAGCATCAATCAGCCCGATGGTCCGCCTCCGCCGTCCGTCGACCTCGGAAAGGTGATGCGGGATGTCAACGTCGTGATCGCTGAGATGAAGGCAACCGGAGCCTGGGTCTTCAACGGCGGTTTGCATCCGGCAAGCACGGCGACCGTCGTTCGGTTCCAGGCCGGCGAGGTGCTCATCACCGATGGCCCCTACGCCGAAGGCAAGGAGCACGTCGGTGGGCTCTGCATCATCAACGCGACCGACCTCGACGCGGCGCTCGAATGGGGTCGCAAGCTCGCGCGGGCGATCACCCTCCCGATCGAGGTCCGGCCGTTCCAAGAGGAGGCCGAGGACTGATAGCAGGCGGCCATGCCCTGGCAGCATCGGAGATTGAACGTGTATTCCGCGAGGAGTACGGACGAGCGGTCGCCGTCCTGGTCCGCGTCTTCGGTGACATCGACATGGCCGAGGAGGCAGTCCAGGACGCGTTCGTGGCGGCGGTGCAGCGCTGGCCCGCGACCGGTCTGCCTCCGAGCCCGGCCGGCTGGATCATCACCACCGCGCGCAACCGGGCGATCGACCGCCTTCGCCGCGAGGCATCCCGCGACGACCGTCATGCCCAGGCCGCGCTGCTGCAAGCGAGAAATGAACCGGCAGAGGAGGGCGACGTGCCCGACGATCGGCTGCGCCTGATCTTCACCTGCTGCCACCCGGCACTCGCGCCCGGCGTGCAGGTTGCGCTGACGCTCCGGCTCCTGGGAGGGCTCACGACCGCCGAGATCGCGCGCGCCTTCCTGGTGCCGGAGGCGACCATGGCGCAGCGGCTGGTCCGCGCCAAGGGCAAGATCCGCGACGCGCGCATCCCATTCCGAATCCCCAACGAGGCCGAGCTTCCGGTCCGGCTGGGCGGAGTTCTCGCGGTCGTCTATTTGATCTTCAACGAGGGTTACGCGGCGAGCTCCGGCGACCGTCTGGTTCGCGAGGAGCTCTGCGCCGAGGCGATCCGGCTGGGACGGCTCCTGATCCAGCTCATGCCCGGGGAACCGGAGGCGATGGGCCTGCTCGCGCTCATGTTGCTGATCGAGTCGCGCCGCGCGGCCCGAACGACATCGGACGGCGCTCTCATCGTCCTGGCTGAGCAGGACCGTGGACGTTGGGATCGCGACCTTGTCGCCGAAGGGCAGGGCATCGTCCGCCAGTGCCTCGATCGCAACCGGCCTGGTCCATACCAGATTCAGGCCGCGATCAACGCCGTGCACAGCGATGCCACGGATGCGGCGGCCACTGACTGGTGGCAGATCCTGCAGCTGTACAACCAGCTCCTCTCGCTGGCGCCGAGCCCAGTCGTAGCCTTAAACCGCGCGGTCGCGGTCGCCGAGGTCGAGGGACCGGATGCCGCACTGACCCTCCTGGACGGCCTCGAGCTCGATCGCTACCACCTGTTCCACGCCATCCGCGCCGACCTGCTCCGGCGCCTGGGTCGCAACGCCGATGCGGAGCTGGCGTACGTGCAAGCGATCGCCCGCGCTGAAAATGCCGCCGAGCGCGATTTCCTGCAGCGCCGCCGTCAGGCGCTGAGCCGAACATAACCGTGACCTGCCAAAAGGAGGCTAGTGATGTTTAAACCGAAATCCGCATTCAGTGGCTTTTCCGTGAGCGACCTGGCGGCCGCGAAGAGGTTCTATTCCGAGACCCTCGGGTTGAATGTCGAGGACGACGGCGTTGGAATGCGACTACATTTGCCTGGCGGCGGCATCGTGTTCGCCTATCCCAAGCGCGATCACCAGCCCGCCACGTTCACGATCCTGAACTTCGGCGTCGATGACATCGACGCGGCGGTGGATGAGCTGGCACGCCGAGGTGTCAAGTTCGAGCACTACGACAGTGGTCCCAGGCAGGACGATAAAGGCATCTTGCGGGGCAGGGCGCAGAATCGGGGCCCGGACATCGCCTGGTTCAAGGATCCCGCCGGAAACGTCCTCTCCGTCATCGAGGGGCGGTCAGGGGAAAGTCAATGACTCGTGGCTCGATCAGAGCTGCTTGCTCAGTTCCCAGTCGAAACCAAAGGGGTCGGTGACGCGTCCGGTTCGCCAGCCGTAATCCTCGTGGATCGCCGCCACCACCGCGGCGCCCGCCGCGACGGCCCGCTCGAAGAGGGCGTCTGGGTCGTCGACCGACAGAATCATGCGCACCGGTCCGCTCCCGGCTCCTGACGGACTGACGTTGCTGTCAGCCTGGAGCCAGAACACCGCTCCACCGACGGAGAGTTGCGCGACGGCGAGGCTCCCATCGTCGGCGGGCAGACGGTAGAGCTCGACAGCGCCGAACGCGGCCTTGTAGTAGTCAAGCGCCTTCTGCGCATCACGGACCGTCATCCACGGCGCGATATTCGAATTCGCCATCGGATTCATCGCTCCGGCTAAGCTTACTGACCGTGCCAGCCAGTGAGCTCGTCTGCAGCTTGACGGCCGCCGACTATCGCGACCGAGAGAAGGCGTGGCGCAAGGTCGGAGAGTTTGTGACGGCGTCCGCGGCCATACCGGGCGGGCTGCGAGTGAGCTTCGCGCCAACTCGCGGCCTCGCCGGATCGCTGACCGAGCTTGTCCGGCTGGAGGGCGAATGCTGCGCCTGGATGGTCTTCGCGATGTCAGAGTCGCCACATGGAATCGGGTTGTCGATCACCGCGAGCGGCGTGGATGGGCAGCGAGCTGTCCGGGAGACGTTCGCTCGCCTGGCTGGTTCGTGAGAGCAAACCCTTAATCCGCCTTTCCTTGACAGGCGGCCCGAGAGATGATTAAACGGGGCAATTATCAGGTCGACTTGAAGGGAGGGGAACGTGGAATACACTTGGCCTCGACGACGCGACTTCTTGGGGGGTGGCGGCCTGCGCCACCTGGGCATCCTGGCTGGAGCCCTGACCCTGTTGACCGCCTGCGGCGGAACAAGCACCAGTTCCACGAGCGCGGCAAGCGCAAAGTCCGCCGCGGACATGGGTGGTATGGATGCCTTGATCGCCGCGGCCAAGAAAGAGGGCACGCTGAACGTTATCGCGCTCCCTCCTGACTGGGCCAACTACGGCGTAACCATCACGGCGTTCCAAAAGAAATACGGCATCCACGTCAATTCAGCCGCTCCCAACGACAGCAGCCAGCAGGAGGTCGACGCGATCGGCACGCTCGCAGGCACGAATCGCGCTCCCGACGTGGTCGACGTTGGGATGGCGGTCGCGCTCAAGAACGTCGACCGATTTGCGCCATATCAGGTGGCAACGTGGAACGACATCGCGGCGACTTCGAAGGAGCCCACCGGCCTGTGGGTCCAGGACTACAGCGGCGCCATGGCGATCGGCTACGACTCCAGCAAGGTCCCGGCCATCACATCGATTCAGGATCTGCTCGGTCCGGCCTTCAAGAGCAAGGTCGCCCTTCCTGGCAACGCGCTGGGCTCGAACCAAGCGGTGAACTCGATCATGGAGGTCAGCCTCAACAACGGTGGTTCGCTCGATGACATCAGTAAGGGCGTCGATTTCTTCAAGCAGCTGAAGGCGAAGGGCAACTGGGTCAACGTGATCGGGACGACGGCCACGGTCAAGGAAGGCACTACCCCGGTCCTCTTCGAATGGGATTACAACTCGCAGACGCACGTCAAGGACGTCTCGACGTGGAAGCTCTTTTTGCCGACGAACCCGGTGGTGGCCGCCTACGCGCAGGCTATCAACAAAGGTGCGCCACACCCGGCGGCCGCCCGCTTGTGGGAGGAGTACCTTTACTCGAACGCCGGCCAGAACGAGTTCCTCAGGGGCGGTGCACACCCGGTGCGCATGGCCGCCATGACGGCGGCGGGGAGCGTTGACGCGGCCGCGGCGGCTGCGCTGCCGCCGGTGAAGGGAACGCCCGTATTCATGAGCGATGATCAGGCCGCAAAAGCCAACGCGTACCTCAAAGACAACTGGTCCCAGGCCATCGGTTGATCGCTGCCGGTAATCCTGACGTCAAAACGGCGCGCCGCCCTCGAGAGGGCGGCCGCCGTTTCCCGCTTCACTGGATCGGCGCGCTTCCGTTCCTGATCTACGTCGCCCTGTTTCTGCTTCTCCCCACCGCGATCGTCGTCGTGGGCGCGTTCGCGGGCAAGGCTGGCCCGAGCCTCTCCAATATCACCGATCTGAACCAGGGGTTCCTCCTGAACGCCTTTTTCAGTAGCCTGCTGATCTCGACGGCAAGCGCCGTCGTTGGCGCGGTCGCAGGCGCCCTGCTGGCGTACGCCGTGGCGACCGGAAATCCACGGGGTGTGCTGCGCCGGGTTGTCTCATCCGCATGTGGCGTGCTCGCCCAGTTCGGTGGCGTGACGCTGGCCTTCGCCTTCATCGCCACCATCGGGAGCGTCGGGTTCATCAGGTTGTGGCTTCAGGAGCGCGGCATCGATATCTTCGCGAATGGCGTGTGGCTCACGGAGCTGCCGGGTCTGGTGCTGGTCTATACCTACTTTCAGATCCCGCTGATGGTCCTCGTCTTTCTGCCGGCACTCGACGGCATCCGCCCGCAATGGCGGGAGGCAACCGAGAGCCTTGGCGGCGGCACCTGGCACTACTGGCGCTATGTCGCCGGTCCGCTCCTGGCCCCGGCCTTCCTTGGCGCCACTTTGCTGCTCTTCGCCAACGCGTTCTCCGCCTACGCTACTGCGGCCGCACTGATCAGCCAGGGCAATCCCATCGTGCCGATCGCGATCAGCAACTTTCTAACCAGTGAGACCGGGCGCAACAACCCGGGACTCGCGCAAGCGCTGGCCCTGGGCATGGTCGTGATCGTGGCGATCGTGATGGCGCTGTATGCGCTGCTTCAACGCAGGACGTCGCGGTGGCTTCGATGAACTCGGGTTACCAGGCGGGCCGATGACGCGCGCTCGCCGGCTCAGGCTGCAAGTATTTCGCGTGATCGTCCTCGTCCTGGGGGGCGCCTTCTTCCTCGTTCCGATCGGGGCGATGTTCGAGTTTTCCACGCGAGGCAACCGGGTCGGCGCTCCCCGCACGCTGGAGGCGTGGACCACGATCGTGACCTATCCCGACCTGCTAGGGGCCATCCGCGACTCGTTGGGTCTCGCCACCATCACGTCAGTCGGCATGCTGGTCCTCCTGCTGCCGACCATGATCTGGGTCCGCCTCCGATTGCCTCGGCTGAAGCGGAGCATCGAATTCCTCTGTCTCCTGCCGCTCACCATCCCCGCGATCGTCCTGGTGGTCGGGCTATCGCCCGTCTACCGGTGGATGGCGATCAACCTCGTCGACACGATCTTCCTGCTTTCCTTTGCGTACGTCATTCTGGTGCTGCCGTTCGCGTACCGCGCGCTCGACGCCGGCCTTTCCGCCATCGACGTTAAGACACTCTCGGAGGCGGCCCGCAGCCTGGGGGCTGGCTGGGGCACCGTGATGTTTCGCGTCATTGCGCCGAACATGTCCAGCGCGCTCCTCAATGCGTGTTTGCTCTCGGTCGCCCTCGTCCTGGGTGAGTTCACCTTTGCGAACCTGCTCAGCTACCTCAACCTCCAGGTCGAAATCTTCCAGCTCGGTCTGGCCAACGCAGGGACGTCGATCGCGGTCTCCGTGGCCTCGCTGATGTTCGCCTTTATCCTGCTCGTAATTCTGTCGTTCTTCGGCCGGCCTCGAAGGCGCGTGGCGCCTGAGCGCACCGGTCTGGCATACCCGAGCGCAGCTGCAGGCCCGAAGTGACGACGACGGTCGCAGCCGCGGGGTTGGGGACCGCCGCGCGCGCAGGTGTCGAGGTTCGGCTCGAGAACCTCCAGCGCCGCTACGCCGGGGTGACGGCGCTCGACGGCTTGAGTCTGACGATGGCCCCGGGCGAGCTGGTCGCTCTGCTCGGGCCATCCGGCTGTGGTAAAACGACGGCGCTGCGCCTGGTCGCGGGTCTGGAGCAAGCCGACAGCGGACGGGTGGTCGTCGGCGGTGAGGACGTCACAGGGCAGCCGACCAACAAGCGCGATGTCGGCATGGTGTTCCAGGCGTATTCGCTGTTTCCCCACCTGACGGCCTGGCAGAACGTTGCGTTCGGCCTTCAAATGCGGAAGGTCGACGCCCGCCAGCGGCGCCAGCGGGCCGGCGAGATGCTCGAGTTGGTCGGGCTATCCGGGTTTGCCGATCGGTTCGCCCACCAGCTCTCGGGCGGTCAGCAGCAGCGTGTGGCGCTTGCCAGAGCGCTCGCCATCCAACCCAAGGTCCTGCTGCTCGATGAACCGTTATCCGCCCTCGACGCGAAGGTGCGGGCACGGCTGCGCGACGAGATCCGCCGAGTGCAGCTCGAAGTCGGGATCACCACCCTGTTCGTGACCCATGACCAGGAGGAGGCGCTCGCCATCGCCGACCGAGTGGGGGTCATGCACTCGGGTCGCATTGAACAGCTGGGACCGCCGACCACGATTTACTCCCGACCCGCCACCCCCTTCGTCGCCGAGTTCGTCGGCCTGACCAATCGGCTTCCCGGTGTCGTGCGGGGCGGCGAGGTGGACGTGCGGGGCACCCGGCTTCCGCTGGTGCAGCCCGATGCCGCGGACGGGCCGGCGATCGCCCTGGTACGCCCCGAGGCGGTAACGGTGGCGAGCGGCGGCGAAACGGCGGCCGGGCCGCTAGTCGGGACCGTCATCGCCACGGCGTTCCTGGGCGCTACCAGCCGGGTCAGCATCGACCTCGGAGATCTCACGGTGCTCGCCCAGTTACCGACGTCGGAGGCGACGGCGCTGCCGGCTGGAACGAGAGTCCGGATCGCGATTCGGCCCGACCCGGTCTTGATCTCCCGGGACGAAGCGGCGCCGGAGCGCGCCTAGCATCGAAAAGAAGCGATCCTTTGTCGAGGCGGTGCGGGCGGTCGTCCGCGACGTCGGCCGTGGCCAGGTGGTCAGCTACGGCGAAGTCGCCCGGCGGGCCGGATATCCCCGCGCCGCCAGGGCGGTCGGCAATGTGCTTGCAAACAGTCTGGGCCTTCCCTGGTGGCGGATCGTGCGGGCGAACGGCGAGCTGGCGGCACACGGTGGGGAGGAGCAGGCGCGGCGGCTGCGCCGGGAGGGCGTTGCGGTTAGAGACGGCCGCTGTCAAGTGCCAACGTATTCAAAAGCCCGGACGATACGACGCCGATCTTAATTCCGGTTAACTGACCGTTGACCAATGGCTCTAACCCGGGTTACCCTAGGTGCGCTCATCAAATAAGCAGGAGGGAAGCGCTTGCGCAGTAGAACCAGCATCCTCGGTATCGTCGCGTCGATCGCGCTGCTCGGGTCGGTCATCCCGGCTCTGGCGGCACCGTCCCCCCGGGCGACCCTCGCCGGCAACGTACCGCCCTGGGCGAAATCGGCCAACTTCAAGGGGGCCGCGAATGCGTCCGATTCGATCGGCTTCCGGGTCTACCTGGGGTGGAACAACGGCTCGGCGGTGGAGGCATTGGCCAAGTCGGTCTCCGACCCCCGCAGTGCCTCGTACGGGAACTATCTGACGGCCCAGCAGTTCCGGCAGCAGTTCGCACCATCCCAGGCACAGGTCAATGCGGTGCAAAGCTGGCTTCGGAGTCAGGGCTTCTCGATTGTCTACACTCCGCAGAACAACCATTACGTCTCGGCTGAAGGCACGATTGCCCAGGCTGCCGCCGCCTTCGGGACGTCCTTCGGGATGTACAGCGTCGACGGCCTCACACTTCGGTCGCCGTCGTCCGATATCTCCGTACCGGCATCGATCGCCAACGCCGTCACCGGCGTGATCGGCCTCGACGATGTTGCCCAAACGGTGCACACCAATAACATCAAGGCTGATCCGAACGCACCCCCGTCGCCCGCGTTCGTCAACGCCCCGCCGCTTGCCGACTACTGGGGCCAACTGACAGCGCCGTACCCGAACCCCTATGGCAGCGACGCATTGCCCTACGTGCCTCGCGGTTACACTCCGCAACAGATCAACGGTGCGTACGGCCTCGGAAATACGACGCTCGACGGCAGCGGCGTAAGCGTGGCCATCATCGATGCTTACGCGTCCCCGACGGTTCAGCAGGACCTCGACCAGTGGTCGAGCAACCGCGGCATGGCGTCAACGAACATCACGCAGGTGGTCGCGCCGGGCACCTACAACCATCCCGAGCGAGGCCTGCGGCAAGATCCCCAGGGCTGGTACGGCGAGGAGACGCTGGATGTGGAAGCCGTGCACGGCATGGCCCCCGGCGCCCATATCGTCTACGTCGGCTCACCGAACAATTTCCAGGACCTTGACGCTGCGCTCAACCACGTGGTCGATCGGCATTTGGCCTCTATCGTGACCAACTCGTACGGATTCCGGACGGAGCTCCTGCCGTTCGGCTTCATCAAACCCTACGAGGACACCATCCTTCAAGGCGCGATCGAGGGCATTACCATCAACTTCTCCTCCGGTGACGACAACGATGAGTCGCTGGTGGTCGGCTACAAGACGGTCGATTGGCCGGCATCCAGCCCATTCGTAACCGCCGTTGGCGGGACGAGCCTCGCGGTTGGCGCCAATAACACCTATCTGTTCGAAACCGGGTGGGGAACCACTAACCGCACCTGGAGCGGTACGGCGTGGAAGCCGGCCAGTTGGCTATACGGCTCCGGCGGCGGCGTGAGCCGCCTCTTTGCCGAGCCGTGGTACCAGGTGGGCGTCGTCCAGGATTCGGTCTTCGCGGCGCAGGGTCACGGCAGCGGTCGGGCTGTGCCTGACGTCTCGGCGCTCGGCGATCCCCAAACCGGATACCTGATCGGCCAGACGCAGACGTTCTTCGCGACATCGGCGACGCCGGCCGGAGCCCGGTACTCGGAATACCGCATCGGTGGGACGAGCCTGTCCTCGCCGATCATGGCCGGAATCTTCGCGCTTGCCAATCAGGCACGCAGCGCCAGCGGGACGGCGGAGCTAGGCTTTGCCAACCCGATGTTGTACTCGCTCAACGGCAGCTCAGCGGTGACCGACATCGTTGATCCTGCGTCAACGGTCGCGGCGGTGCGCATCAACTACAACAACGGCGAAGATGCGACGAGCGGAACCAGCGTTCGGCTTCGGACGATGAACCAGACGCTCAGCCTGCACACGACGCCGGGCTGGGACGACGTCACCGGGATCGGGACGCCGACGAGCACATTCGTTGGAGCCCTGAGCAAATAGACGAGTAATCGACAAGAGGCCGGGCAGGGTGTCCGGCCTCTTCTTTATGCGTCCGTGGTGATCAGCCAATCGATGATTTCGCGGACGCCCGCGCCGGCCTCGCCGCGCGTCACGTGTGCGGTTGTTGCCTTCAGGCTGTCGAGCGCGTTGGCGACCGCAACGCCGTATCCGCACGTGCCCAGAAACGCCTGGTCGTTCTCCGCATCGCCAATGGCGACGACGCGCTCCGGGGCGAGTGCGAGCTCGGCGAGTGCCGCCCGCAGCCCGCTCGCCTTGTCCACCGAAGCCGGTAGCACCATGACCGATCCTTTATTGAGGATCACCTGCAGATCGAGGCCGAGCTCCCGAATCACCTCCACCACGGCGGTGTCGTTGGGCTGCACCGTGGCGACCACGACCTGACCCCGCCAGAGCGGCTCGACTCGGCGGCGTTGCAGCGTCTCGACGAAATCTGCGGGCGGCGGCGGTGCGAGGACCCGCGTGGCACCAGTCGCCGGGCGATAGACGACGGCACCGTTTTCGGCCACGACGGCGTCAAAGATCCGGGCATCAGGGAAGACGCGGAGGAGGTCGTTGAGCTGGCGACCGGTGACGAGGATCAGCGTTCGACCGGTGGCGGCGAGCCGCCGTAGGGCCGCCAGGGTTTCAGGATCGACCGCGCCGTCGGTCGCCAAGGTGCCGTCGTAGTCGGTGGCGAGCGCCAGGAATCGCACAGGCTAGACGCGCTTCGGGGCCGCGCCCGGCGCCAGGATGATGCGGATCGGGCGGTCGTGTCGCAGGTAGTCCCAGGCCCAGGAGCTCAGCGCGCTGATGCGGTTACGAAAGCCGATCAAGTAGTAGATGTGGACGAAGATCCAGGTCAGCCAGCCGAGAAACCCGGTGAACTCCAGTCCACCCGGCAGATGCGTGACTCCGGCGTTGCGACCGATGGTTGCCATGGTGCCTTTGTCGATGTAGTGAAATGGTTCGCCTTCGTCCGCCACGCCACGGACGGCGCCGGCGATCCTACGCGCCACATAGCGCCCCGCCTGCATCGCGGGAGGCGACAGCATGGGCAGCTCGCGGTCGCCCACGCGTGGCGAGGCGGCATCGCCGATGGCGAAGGCGCCGGGCGCCCCGGGAATCCGCATCCAGGGATCCACCTCGATGCGCGCATTCCGAAAGCGGGGGAGGGGCGCTTCACCGACCGGGTCGTTGGGCCGCACGCCCGCCGACCAGATGATGGTGGCGCACGCGATCGCCGTCCCGTCAGAGAGGGTCACCGAGTGGCCGTTTGCGCTCTTGACCAGCGCGCCGGTGCGGACCGCCACGCCGCGTTTTGTCAGGACGCGCTGCGCGTAGCGCCCCAGGCGAAGCGAAAAGGCGTTGAGCAAGCGGTCCGTGCCCTCCACCAGGATGACCTGGATCTCCGCCCGCGAGATCTCGTGATAGTCCTTGCCGGCGACGATGTCCATCAATTCGATGAGCGCTCCCGACGACTCGACGCCGGTTGGCCCGCCGCCGACGACCACGAAGGTGAGCAGCGCGCGGCGCGCCTCGGGGTCGGGCTCGGCATCGGCGCGCTCCAGGCAGGTCAGCACGTGGTTGCGCAGCCGGGTGGCGTCTTCGAGCGATTTCAACCCCAGCGAAACGCGAGCGACGTCCTGGTTGCCGAAGTAGTTGTCGGTGCTGCCGGTTGCGAGCACCAGGTAGTCGTAGCTCAATGGTGGACTGGCATCGAGGCGCACCACCTTGCTGGCGAGGTCGACGCGCGTCACGGTCGCCTGGCGAAACCGGACGTTCGGCGAGTGCCGGAAGATCGTCCGCAACGGGTAGGCGATGTCGCTAGGGTTCAGCAACCCGGTTGCCACCTGGTAGAGCAGCGGCGTGAAGAGGTGGTAGTTGTGCTGGTCAAGGAGGACGACGTCGACCGGTTCGCCGTCGAGCTTGCGGGCGCAGGCGAGCCCGCCGAACCCCGCGCCGACGATCACGACGCGGGCGCGCGTTTCAGCCATCCGTCACGACGCGGAGCTGCGCGTGGGCGTGCCGCAGCGCGGCCTCGACGGCGTCGGGCGACTCGGCGCGCGCGAACATGAAGCCGAGATAGCGATCGCCCTCGGGCAGGGGAACGAGCCGCTCGCCCGGCGGAATCGTGATCACCAGCCCTTCGACACCCGGTATCGCTTTCGCCTCGGGCTGGCCCTCAACGGCGCGCAACCGCCCGCGTTCCCGAATCGGCAGCATCATCACGCCGGCCGCGGCCTGCTCTCGCTGATGGGACGGCATCGGCAGGCCCGCGGCATGCCGCAGGATCAACTCCTCGAGCGAGATGCAAGACCCGAAGCGGAGCGTTCGCGAGCAGAGTCCGCCGATCGAGCGCGCGGCGACCTCCAGCATCCAGGTGCCGCGGTCGTTGAGTCGGAGTTCGGCGTGGATCGGGCCGTCGGTGAGGCCCAGGGCGCGCGCCGCCCGAGCCGTCGTCGCTCGAATCTCCGCCTGCCGCTCGCGCGAGAGACGTGAGGGGGTGACGTAGATCGTCTCCTCGAAGAAGGGGCCGTTGAGGGGGTCGGGCTTGTCGAAGATGGCCAGGACCTCGAGCTCGCCACCACGAAGCAGCCCTTCGACCGCCACCTCCTCGCCTGCGATGAATTCCTCGATCAATACCGAGTGAGGGGCACCGTTGGGCCGGCAGGCGGCCACGATGGCCGCGACCCGGGCAAAGACCAAAGGAAAGCTCGCGGCGTCATCGACCTTCACCACGCCCTGGCTGGCTGAAAGATCGATCGGCTTGATGACGCAGGGGTAGCCAACGCTGGCGGCGATCGTCTGCGCATCCGCGTCGATGGCCGCAGTCGTGAATCGAGGGGTCAGGAGGCCGGCGCGCGCAAAGCGCTCCCGCATGCGCGCCTTGTCGCGGGCCGCTTCGACGGCGTCGACCGGATTGTGCGGCAGGCCAAGCGCCCGAGCGGCGGCCGCGGCCAGCAACGTCCCCGCGTCATCGACGGCGATGATTGCGGACAGGGGACGCGTCTGCGCGAAGGCGACGATGCGCTCCGTCGAGCCGTCGATATTCTCGAAGTCGAGCC
Organism: Chloroflexota bacterium; assembly: GCA_005881235.1. Classification (GTDB taxonomy): domain Bacteria; phylum Chloroflexota; class Dormibacteria; order CF-121; family CF-121; genus CF-13. The sequence continues at coordinate 13,070 of VBEQ01000015.1, forward strand.
GGAGGTGGCGACCGTCCATCAAGCCGGCGAGCGCCGGCCGGTGCTCCGACCCGACCACGACCTCGATCTCCAGGCGGGAGGCCGCGGTCATGAAATCGTGAGTGCGATAGGTTCGGCTTGGGATCAGCAGCAGGACGCGGACCATCTCTCTTAGTTGACCACGAATAGAATGATGCCAATGCCGCCCGCGATCACGGTCACCCCGGCGGCGATGGCCAAGATCGAGGCCGTTCGTTCAAAGAGCGGCCATCCTGATGCCTGTCTGCGAATCGCAATCGCGGGCCGCCGGGGCGGCCAGTTCGTCTACGAGCTCGATCTGGTCGCGCCCGAGGACGCGCCCAGTGGCGACCTCACGGTGCAGACGGCGGGGTTCCGCGTGCTGGTCGAGCCGGGCAGCGCCGCCAACCTCGAGGGCGCGGTGATCGACCTCGACGCCTCAGCGCTCGGCGGGGCGTTGCGCATCGACAACCCGAACGAGGGCTGGCGCGACCCGGTTGCGGCGCGCATCCAGGAGGTGCTCGATCGGCAGATCAATCCCTCGGTCGCCGCGCATGGTGGCTTCGTCGACCTGCTCGAGGTGCGCGGTGGTGCCGCGTACGTGCAGCTGGGGGGCGGCTGCCAGGGTTGTGCCCAGGTCGATGTCACGCTACGGCAGGGGATCGAGGTCGCCATCAAAGCGGCGGTGCCGCAGATCACCGAGGTGATCGACATCACTGACCACGCGGCAGGGTTAAACCCTTACTTCCAGCCGGCGAAGAAAGCGTCTTAGATCGCGGCAATGCGCCGCAGGCGCATGCGGGGTCCGAAGCGCGGAGCCTGGATCCCGCCCAGTGTCAGCAGCCGGATGACGCGCGCGCGATGTCCGCGGTAGGGCTCGAGCAGCTCGAGCATGCGGGCCTCGCTGCCACGCGCCTCGCCGGCAAGTGCCCACGACACCTGGTGCGGCAGATGGTAGTCGCCCAGGGACACGACATCACGATCGCCGAGGGCGACGACGGACACCTCGGCCGCCGACCAGGGACCGACGCCGGGCAGCGTCGTGAGCAGGCGGCGCGCCTGCGTCGGTTCTAGGCCGGTGATCGCTTCGAGCCGGCGGGCCTGCGCCGCGGCGCTCTGAATGACACCAAAGCGCCGGCGCTCGATCCCGAAGCGATGCACCGCCCAGTAGGGGGTGGCGAGGATCCGCGCCGGCTGGGGCGACAGCAGGAGGCCGGTGTCGCCGGGCGCCGGCTCACCGAACGCCCGCACCAGCCGGCCATAGGAGGCGTAGGCCTCGACGCTCGGCACCTTCTGCTCGAGGATGGTCGGCAGCAGGGCTTCGAACACCAGGCCGGTCCGGCCCAGGCGCAATCCCGGGTGATGGCGGTGCAGCTCGGCCAGCAGGCGGTGCGACGGTCGGAAGGTCTCCGGCTGGTCGTCGAGGCCGACCAGCGCCGGCGTGTGCTCGATCATCCAGCCGGCACCGGGACCCCAGGCGTCGGCTCGCAGCAGGGCGCGCCCCAGCCGAAGCCGCACCGATGCGGCTCCCTCGGGCGTGCGGGCGGCTCGCCAGACTTCGCCCGCCTGGAATCGGATCGTCGGGTCGGCTGGGCCACGCTGCAGAAGACCGAGGGTCAGGTCGAGATCCAGTGGGAATGGGAGGGGCCACGTTTTGGTAGCAGCGCTCGGCACAGGGCAACCTTAACGCGGAACGCTCGAGCTTGAGTCGGTGGCCCGAATTGTGCTACGTATTATCGAAGGTGAAAGCGATCGGCACGCCCGTCGCCTGTCCTGCCTGCCGCCACCCCAACCCCGGCATCAACATCTGGTGCGCGCGTTGCCGCAGACCGCTGGATTGGAATCCCGCCACCACGGTGACGCCGGCACGGGTCGAGCTCCCACGTCGCCGGCGCGCGACCACACGTCCGCGGCTGACCATGCCAGCCATCGCCTGGCCTTTAGTCCGGCTACCGGTGTTGACGCTGCCTCGCCCCAGAATGCCCCACCTGCCGCGTATCGCGCTGGTGGTCGCGGCGATCCTGGCCATTCTCCTGATCGTGCCGCTCGCGTACGTCCTGTTGCCCGCAGGTCGTGCCGCGGTGGCTCAGCAGACCGAGGCAAGTCACCTCCCGTCGACCAACGGCACGACGACCGGCGACACTCCCCAGGCGGCGGCCATCCCGGGCGTCGAGGCGAAGACGCACTTGCGTTATCACACCCGCACCTGCGCGGCCAGCACGCCCTGCCTGACGGTCGCGAGCGAAACCGTGGGGAAGGACGCCGCGGCAGTGGTATTTTCGACGGCAAGCTCGGCGGCGCGGCAATGCGTCGCTTACGTCTACCGCAAGGACGGGCACTGGCACTTTCTCGACGCGGTCTGTGGCCTGCCGGATCAGCTCAGCCCGCAGGTCGCGCACGACGCCATCGTCCACGTCCCGGGCAACTGCGCCAACGTGCGCAATGGAGCCAGCCTCACGGCCCGCGTCGTCGCCTGCCTCAAAGACGGAAGCACGGTCCACGTCGACGCCGGGCCAACCTACGCCGACGGTCGCCTCTGGTGGCATGAGCCCCAGGGCTGGATCGCGCACGATTTTCTGACGGACTAGTGGCGCTCGTCGGGCGCCTGTGCACGCAGGCGCTTGACCATTTCCAGCAACATCTTGTAGGTGATGCTGGCGTTCTCCATCAGCAGGGGCTTGACCTCCCAGGAGACGAGGGTGAGACAGACCGTGTCGCTCTCGGCGCGGACGTCGGCCGTTCGTAGACCCCCGTCCAGGACCGAGATCTCGCCGAAAAACTGACCGGGGCCCATGCTGGCGACCCGCTGGCCGTCCCGGATCACGGCGACGTTGCCCTCCCGAATGATGTAGAGCCCGTGGCCACCGGCGCCGGACTTGACGATCGTGGCCCCCGCGGGATAGCGTTGCTCGTTGATCAGCTTGCCAAGCATCGCCAGCTCTTTGCGGTCGAGACCGGCAAACAGCGGGACCCGTCGCAGCGACTCGGTGGGATCAGTCTTGACAGCCATCGATTCCTCCAGCGCTCGAGAGCGCGCCATTACGATACCGCACCTGTGGTCCGACGCTGGAGCCGCGAGCCTCCCCCGCAGAGCGGGGGAGGGAGCGACCAATGAGCTAGCGGCCTCGAACGGCCCCCGTGAGCTGCATCTTCAACTGTTCCATGCGCGTGCCGAGATCCTCGAGCTGCTGCTTCGAGAGGACCTTCTTGACCTTAGGGAAGAGCTCGTTCTCCTCCTCACCGACGTGGTGCATGACGTCCTCTTTGAGCACCTTGAGGGCGGCGCCCCAAACCTCAGTGGTCTTGTCCGTCTTCTCGAGGTCCGAAAGGACCATCTTGATCTGCTTGTGCTCCTCGATCGACTCGAGCACCAGGTCGCGCGTCGGCTCGGCCTCTTTGGTGGCGGGATAGAAGATCTTCTCCTCGATCTCGGCGTGAACGCTCAGCTCCCGGTCCAGCTCTGGAAAAAGCTTCTGGCGAGCATCTTTCTTCTCCATCTCGGTGAAGAGCTTCTCGACCTTCTTGTGATCCTGCTTCAGTAACTCGATCGCGTCCATATTCGCCTCCTGCGTATGCTGCTGTATCAAATCGTGATATCAAGCATATCAGGATGGTCGCAGGCCAAGCAAGGCGCAGGCGGCGAAAAACTGCGTTAGGCGCCCAGGTGAGAAGCCTGGAACTGGTTGCGCAGACGCCAGATGCCGTTGACATACGTCCGGCTACTGGGGTAGATCCCATGTCGCAGGACGCCGTTCAGTCCCTGGTAGTAGGCCGCGAGCGCCAGCTTCGGATCGTGGAGGCGATCGAGGTAGGACCGTAACAGGGCAGCGCCGAGCTCGGCGTTGTCGACCGGATTGTTGAGGTTCACGCGGCGATGGAGCAGCGCCGGGCCTGCCCAGGCCGCGGTATAGGGCTCGACCTGCATCAGCCCGACGGCGCCGCTGTAGGAGCGGGCGGCCTGGTTCCAGCCGCTTTCCCAGTAAGAGACGGCCAGCACGAAGTTGGGGTTGAGGCCATGGTGGTGAGCCGCCCGGATCAGAATCGCGCGTGCCTGGGGGGAGGTCAGGCTGCTCTTATGGGCGGCATAGGCGGGCTGGACGGCGAGGGCGACGGTGAGGCTGAGGCTGGCCGCGACCGCGACCGCCAGGCGCGCAATGTTGTGCATGCGACCGAAACGTCATGCGCCCGGGCCGACTTGCTCGCCTTGTGCAAATTGTTGTTAAGGCCACAGGTCCCTTGACTTTGGGTGGGGCCGAGCATCAAATATGAGCAGCCCGGAGAGGGAGTTTTGAATTTTGCTCGGGCAAAAGGAAGGCAAAGCATGCCGGCAGCGACCAAGGAGGAGCAGATCCGTGCCGATACGGCACGGCTGCATCAGCTGGGCTACGCGCAGCAGCTGTTCCGCGACATGGGTGGCTTTAGCAACTTCGCGATCTCGTTCACCATCATTTCCGTTCTTACCGGCGGGCTCACGCTCTACGGCTACGGCCTCAACCACGGTGGGCCGCAGCAGATGGGCATCGGCTGGCTGCTGGTGGGCGTGATGGTTCTCGTCGTCGCCGCCGCCATGGCGCAGCTGGCGTCCGCGCTACCGACGGCCGGTGCGCTCTACTACCAGGCGGCCAAGCTCGGGAACAAGCACTGGGGCTGGATCACCGGCTGGTTCAACCTGATCGGTCAGATCACCATCACGACCGGCATCGTCTTCGGCAACGCGATCTTCGCCGCCGCGCTGCTCAACGCGCTGTGGAATTATCCATCCGATCTGACGACCACCTCGGGGAAGATTGGGGTGATCGCGGTCTTCGCGGTCCTGCTCGCGGTGCAGGCGACCATCAATCACGTCGGTGTGCGGCTGGCCGCACGAGCGGCCGATATCAGCGTCTGGTGGCACATCGGTGTGATCGGCGTCCTGCTGGTGGCGGTCGGACTCTTGCATCCGCTGCATCCGCTGAGCTATGCCTTCACCCAGTCCTACGACCAGTCCGGCTTCGGTTCCCCGCTCTACGCCTTTCTCGTCGGGCTGCTGCTGGCGCAGTGGACCTTTACCGGCTACGACGCCTCGGCGCATGTCACCGAAGAGACGGTCAACCCGGCGAGACGCGCGCCCTGGGGGATCGTCAACTCGGTCTTTTGGTCGCTGATCTTCGGCTACTTGATGTTGCTGGCACTCACGCTCGCCATCCCTGATCTGGCGGCAACCGCGAAGAGCGGTAACCCGGTGCTCGACATCGTCAAGACCGCCCTTGGCTCGACCGGCGGCCTGCTGCTGTTCGCTGGATTCGTGATCGCCCAGGCGTTTTGTGGCCTGAGTTCCATCACGTCCAACTCACGCATGTTGTTCGCCTTCAGCCGCGACGGTGCGCTGCCTGGCTCGAAGTGGCTGCACGTCGTGAGCAAGAAGTACCGCACGCCGGCGCGCGCCATCTGGGTGGCGGCGATCATCGCCTTCATCCCGGCCCTGGCGCAGTTCCCGGTGCCGGCGGTGTATTCGATCGTCGTCTCGATCTCCGTCATCGGGCTCTACGTCTCCTACGTGATCCCGGTCCTGCTGGCGTTGATCTACCCCAAGCGCTGGACGCCTGGACCCTGGAACCTCGGGCGCTACTGGCCGATCGTCGGCTGGGTCGCGGTCGTCTGGGTGGCGTTCATCAGCGTGGTGCTGATGCTCCCCGAGTACAAAGCCGATTACACGGGCGACATCATCGGTTGGCTCACCGCGACCGGCACCTGGGCCGGACCATCGGTCGCGATCTTCCTGGTCCTGGGTGGGCTCTACTACCTGCTCTGGGGCCGGCACCACTACAGCGGCCCGATCATGATGGGCTCGGAAGACGACATGAAGCGCCTTGAATCCGAGGTGGAGAAAGGTTCGATCTATCGCGAGCCGGGCGTAACGGAGAGGGCGCCCGCGGCGCAGCCCGAGCCGCAACACGTCTGACCAAGCGATAGGCTAGTGCGAGGCGCGAGCCGGGCTCGCGCCTCAACTCCAGGGGAGGGGAGATGGGACGACTCGAGGGTAAAGTCGCGCTGATCACCGGTGCCGGCAGCGGGATGGGCCGCGTGGCGGCCCAGGCGTTCGTCCGCGAAGGCGCCAGGGTGGTCGCCGCCGATGTCAATGACAAGGCCGTCCATGAAACGGTTGCCAACCTCGATGGACAGGCTGTGGCGGTGGTCGGCGACGTCACCCGCGATGCCGACGTGGCGGTCTTCGTCGAGACCGCCGTCGGCCGCTTCGGCAAGCTCGACGTCCTCTACAACAACGCCGGCATCTTCGATGAGGCGGATGAATCCGTGCTCACCACGACCGATGCGATCTGGGACCGGACCATGGCCATCAACGTGAAGGGGCTGGCCTTCTGTTGCAAGCACGGCATCCCCGAGCTGATCAAGGCCGGGGGCGGCTCCGTGATCAACATCGCCTCCTTCGTCGCCCTGGTGGGGTGCACCGTTCCGCAGGATGCCTACACCGCCAGCAAAGGGGCGGTCATCGCGCTGACCAGGTCGCTGGCCGTGCAGTTCGGTCCCAAGGGGATTCGCACCAATGCGATCTGCCCCGGACCGATCGAGACGCCGCTGATGCGCGACCTGCTCAAAGATGAAAACAAGAAACGCGTCCGGCTCAACCGGATCCCGATGGGCCGCTTCGGCCACGCGCAGGACATCGTCTCGCTCGCCATCTACCTGGCGTCCGACGAATCGACCTGGACCAACGGTGCCGCTCTCGTGGTCGACGGCGGCATCACCTCCAACTACTTCTGATGGTGACGGTGGACAGCCCCGGCCGGTTGCTGATCGGCGGCAGCTGGCGCGGCGGACAGGACGAGGAGACCTTCGAGATCATCGAGCCCGCCACCTCCCAAGTGATGGCGACCGCCGCCGTCGCCTCGCCGGCCGACGTCGACGCCGCGGTCAGCGCGGCACGGGCGGCCTTCGAGAGCGGAGCCTGGAGTGAGGCGCCCGCCAGCGTCCGGGCGAAGGTGCTCTACCGCATCGCGGAGCTGATCCGGTCAGAGGTCGACCAGCTGGCCACGCTGGAGGCGCGCAACGCCGGCAAGCCGATCCGCGACGCCCGCGACGAGGTACTGGGCGCCGCGCAATGCTTCGAGTACTACGCCGGCGCCGCCACGCGGATCTTCGGCGAGACCATTCCAGTCACCGCGCCCGGACTCGACTTCACGCTGCGCGAGCCGGTCGGCGTGGTCGCGTTGATCGTCCCCTGGAATTTCCCGCTGACGATCGCCTCCTGGAAGGTGGCGCCCGCCCTGGCGGCGGGCAACGCCGCCATCCTGAAGCCGGCGAGCTACACGCCGCTCACCGCGCTGGAACTGGGGCGCATCGCGCTCGAGGCCGGCCTCCCGGAGGGCGTGCTCAACGTGATCACCGGTCCAGGCCGCAGCACGGGCAGCGCGCTCGCGGGCCATCCGGGTGTCGACAAGATCGCCTTTACTGGCGAGACGTCGACGGGCGTCAGCATCCTCCAGCTGGCGGCGCCCAACATCACGCGGGTGTCGCTCGAGCTCGGAGGGAAATCGCCCAACATCATCTTTGCGGACGCGGATCTCGAGAGGGCGGCGCCGGCCGCCGTCAACAGCGTCTTTGGCAATGCGGGCCAGGACTGCTGCGCGCGCAGCCGCGCCTTTGTCCATCGCTCGATCGCGGACGAGTTCGACCAGCGGGTCGCGGCCGGCGCCCGCAACCTGAACCTCGGCGATCCGCTCGACGTCCGCACGGACGTCGGTCCCCTGATCTCCATGAAGCAACGTGCGCGGGTGCAGGACTACATCCAGCTCGGGAGGCAGGAAGGCGCACGCTTGCTGGCGGGTGGGTCGGCGCCGGGTGGCCACCTGGCGGCCGGCAGCTTCCTCGAGCCGACCGTGTTCGACCACGCCGAGAATCACATGCGGATCGCGCAGGAGGAAATTTTCGGCCCCGTGCTCACCATCATTCCCTTCGCCGATGAGGACGAGGTCCTGCGGTTGGTCAACGACACCCCCTACGGCCTTTCCGGGTCGATCTGGACGCGTGACATCGGCCGCGCGCTGCGGGTCGCCCGGGGTGTCAAGACGGGGGTGCTCAGCATCAACAGCAGCCGGAGCGTGCATCAGGAAGCGCCCTTCGGCGGCTACAAGCGCAGCGGCATCGGCCGCGAACTGGGGATGCATGCGCTGCAGCTCTACACCGAAGTCAAGAACGTCTTCGTCAGTCTCGAGTAACCAGGAGGGATTCGACATGGCGCGCACAGGCACCACGACGCGTGAACGATCGACCAGCGCCCGCGCCGACCGGACCAATGGACAGTCGCGCCGTCAGGAGAAGACCGCCAAGCTCACGCTCGAGGAGCTGGTGCGCCAGACCAAGGCGGGTGACCGGTCCCTATTTCCTCGACCACGTCGATGAGGGGCTTCACGCCTGTGACTATCTGCTGGCGATGGACGTCGACAACGAACCGCTGCCCGGCTTCAAGTTCACCAACTGGGGCACCGGCTACGGCGACATGCACGGCCATCCCGACCTGTCGACGATCCGGCGCCTTCCCTGGCTGGAGAAAACGGCCCTCATCCTCTGCGACGTCGAGACGATGGCCGGCAAGCCGGTGGACGTCGCGCCGCGGCAGATCCTTCGCCGCCAGGTCGACCGCGCGCGCAAGCTGGGCTTCAATCCCAAGACCGGATCGGAGCTCGAGTTCTACCTCTTCAAGGACAGCTACGAGCAGGCGGCGGAGAAGGATTACCGCAACCTGCAGCCCTACGGCCGCTACATCGAGGACTATCACATCCTGCAGGGCACCAAGGCCGAGTGGTTTAACCGGCTCGTTCGCAACGGGATGGAAGGTGCCGCAGTGCCGGTCGAGAACAGCAAGGGCGAGTGGGGGTTCGGGCAGCAGGAGATCAACCTGCGCTTTGCCGAATCCTTGGAGATGGCGGACCGACACGTCGTCTACAAGAACGGCGTCAAGGAGATCGCCGCCCTCAACCAGGTGGCGGCGACCTTCATGGCGAAGTGGACCATGGCGCAGGCGGGAAGCTCGTTCCATCTCCATTCGTCGCTGTGGGACGTCAAGAGCGACAAGGCGCTGTTCCATTCAGCGAACGGTGGCCCGCACGGCATGTCGACGCTGTTTCAGCACTACCTCGCGGGTCTGATCGCGCTGGCCCGCGACTTCTCGCTCTTCTACGCGCCCTTCGTCAACTCCTACAAGCGCTACCAGGCGACCTCCTTCGCGCCCACCTCGATCGTCTGGAGCTGGGACAACCGGACCTGCGGCTTCCGCATCATCGGCCACGGGCCGAGCCTGCGCGTGGAATGCCGCATTCCGGGCGCCGATGCCAATCCCTACCTCGCCTTCGCGGCGACGATCGCCGCCGGGTTGCACGGCATCGAGAACAAGCTCGCGTTGCCACCGGAGTTCCGTGGCGATGCCTACACCGCGAAGGATTTGCCACGTGTGCCGGGCAACCTGACCGAGGCGATCGATGCGCTGGAGAAGAGCCAGGTGGCGCGCGAAGCCTTCGGCGATGACGTGATCGAGCACTACCTGCACTCGGCCCGGCTCGAGCGGCAGAGTTTCGACAGCGCCGTAACCGACTGGGAGCTGCGAAGAAACTTCGAGCGAATCTAAGGCGCGATCGTCTGCCAGGCGTTGCCGGTCCATTCCCAGGCGTTGAGGCGAAGGGTGTTGAAATCCCGACTCACGTCTTCGAAGGCGAAGACCGCGCCGTTATCGCCAGTCGCGCCCACGATTTTCAGGTCGGCGCCGGGGTGGCCGATCAGTTGCAACACCACCCAGTCGCGTCCCTCCCAGCGCCAGGTTTGCATGGGAGCCGGCCCCAGGCTGTTGCTCGTCGTCGTGACGAGCAGCAAACGCCCGGATATCGGGTCGGGGACGAGCGCCATGCTGTGAAAGGCGAAATCGGGCTCCTGTGCCGGCCGGAGCTGTCGCCACGCGTCACCATCCCAGCTCCAGGTCTGCGACCGGCACTCGAAGCCCGCGCAGTCTCCGGCGATCGCGACCATCGTTCGCGTCCGGGGATCGAAGCCGATCGCGGCCACCGGGCTGGTCGGCCCACCGGATACGCTGCGCTGGCGCCAGGCCAGCCCGTCGTAGGTCCACAGCTGAATCGGCGCTCGGAAGTGGATGTCTGACGCGACCAGGACCATCTCGTGCAAGTCGACGTCATAGGCCATGCTGCTCATGAGACTTGCGGGTGGCGCGAGCCGGCCGCGCCCAACCTCTCGCCAGGTCGATCCGTTCCAGGCCCATGTGTCCCGTAGCAGCGTCTGACCCCCCTCCGCCTGTCCACCAAACAGCAGCACGGCGTGCAGGCCCGGATTCCAGGCGACCGCCGCGCCCGTCCGCGCGGGCGGCGTGACCGGTGCATGCGCCTGCGTCCATTGATGATTCGACCAGAGCCAGGTCTGAGCGCGGAAGTCCAGGAGTACGACCTGCTGGTGATCCGGGTCGAAGGCAAAAAGGGGAAACAAACCAAAGAAGGGGATGCCGGACGGCGCTGGCGAACCACTCGGGCGGGCACGTGCCGAGGGCGGCGCGGCGGGTCGTTGCGCGACCACCACGACGGCCAGCGCGAGCGCCACGGCCAGCGCCCCAAACACCAGGCCGCGACGCTGCCGGACGAGCGCCGTCAGCGGCGGGCCCGGCTGGTCGCCGGGAAGCCATTCGTCGTCGCTTAGCACCGGCTGATGGGCGTTCACGCCGTGCCGTTATCTTGCATCCATCCGCTAGGCTTGGCGTAATGGCGAAGCAAGCGGCGATCGAGTCGCCACCGGTGAACGTCTACGAGGCCAACGACCAGCTCACGGTCGCGGTCCCGGTTCCCGGCGCACACCACGACACGACCGAGGTCAGGCTTCACAGGCAGACGCTGACCATCCGGGCGGAGGCGCGCTATCCGCAGGAGCAACAGCACTACCTCCAGCACGAGTGGTCGGTCGGAAGCTCGCATCGGGAAATCGAGCTATCCAGGCCGGTTCGTGCCAGCGGCGCGAAGGCAACGCTGACCCATGGCATCTTGACCATCTCGCTGCCGATCGGCAGGGAGGACATGTCGTCGCCGACTCGCATTCCGGTCACCGAGCCGCCCAGCCACCAGGGCCAGCCTCACTAACCGTGCGCGCCGCGCTGGCGCGGTGGACCGTCGTCGAGCTGTTCCACCCGATCCCGTCGCTACTGACGACGCTGGCCGCGCTGGGCTTTGCCTGGATCTTCGGCATCGGCTCGCGCGATCGCCGATTCTGGTGGATCGCCAGCATCATGCTGCTCGTCCAGTTCTCGATCAGCGCGCTCAACGAGTGGGCCGATGCCGACCTCGACCGGCGGGCGCGACGGCAGCGGCCGATCCCGCTGGGACTGGTCTCACGCGGAGCGGCCCTGGCGATCGCGGTCGTTGCCGCCGTGGGCGCCTTCCTGCTCTGCGTGCTCGCTGATCTGGGGCCGTTCGCTCTGCTTCTTGTCGGGATCGGGACCGCCTGTGGATGGGCTTACGATCTCCGGCTCAAGGCCACACCCCTGAGCGTCGTTCCGTTCGCCATCGCGTTTCCCCTGATGCCGTTCTGGATCGGCGTGCTCGCGGCCCGTCCGCTGAGCTCGCTCGTGATCCTCTTCCTCGGCGGCGGCCCGCTTGCCGCCGCCATCCACCTGGCCGACGCCATTCCCGACCGCGACGCCGATCGGGCGGCGGGGCTCCGGACGCTGGCGGTCGCGCTCGGAGCGCCGCGAGCGGAACTGGCTGCCGCGGGGCTCCTGCTACTCGGCTCGTTGGTCTCGACCGTCCTGGTCATCCGTGGTGGCCAATCATCGACCGCCGCGCTTTCCCTCGTGGCCGTGGTGGGGAGTGGCCTGGTCGTCGCTCTCAGTTCTCGCGTCGGTCGACTGTCGTCATTATTCGGCAAATGGATGGTGATCGCGGCGGCCGCGCTGGCCGCGCTGCCGCTGGTGGCGCAGACAAGTGGGCGATAACACCGGCCGCATCGACGAGACCGACGTTGGCAGCCGCTACGGCGAGTGGTTCACCCGCGGCCTGCGAGGCATCGGCATGCGGTACGTCTTTTCCAGACGCGGCCTGTGGGTGATCAATACCCCCTACCGCCGCATTCTGCGCGCGGCCGCCGTCACGCGCGACGATCGGGTGCTCGACCTCGGCTGCGGGATCGGGAACATCCTGATCGCCCTCGCCGAACGGATCGACTTCGTCCATCCGGCGGCCGGCGTTGACGTCTCGCCCGACCTGATTCGGATCGGCCAGCGAGAGGTCGCACGGGTCGGCCTGCAGAATCGCATCGGCCTGCAGGTTGCGCCGGCCACGCGCCTGCCGTTCGAGGACGGCTCGATGGATGTCGTTCTCACCTCGCACGTCCTCAAGCATCTGGATGATGAGGCGCTGCTCGCGTGTTTCCTCGAGGTTGCCCGCGTGCTGCGGCCTGGCGGACGATTCCTGCTCTGGGAGTTCGACAAGAGTCCACGATCCGCGCTCCTGTTCTGGAGTGCGCGACTCAGTGGGTTGCCGCCTTCCTTCCAGCTCCGCACGAGCGCGGAGTTTTCACGGGCGCTCCGATCGACCGGATTCCACCGGGTCGTGCGGTTCGACGCCGGATTCTTTCTCCTTCCGCCGGTGCCGCGCATTGCGTTGCTGGCGACTCGGTAAGCGGGCTTTCTACTATTGAGGCGATGGCAAGGACGGCGACCGCCACGATGCGCGCGGTGGCGGTGACGCCCATGCGGGCCGGCAGCGCCCGGCAGGTCGAGCTGCCGGTTCCTACGGCGACCCGGGATATGGCGTTGATGCGGGTGCTCGAGGTCGGCATCGACGGCACCGACACGGAGATCAACAGCGGCCTCTACGGCGAGGCGCCGCCGGGTTCGGATTTCTTGGTCATCGGTCACGAGGCGCTCAGCGTGGTCGAGGCGGTGGGGGAGGGGGTGTCGGGATTCAGCCGAGGTGACCTCGTCGTCTCGACGGTCCGCCGTCCAGACGACTGCCCGAATTGCCGGGCCGGGGAGAGCGATATGTGCCTCTTCGGCCGATACACGGAGCGCGGGATCAAGGGCGCGCACGGATACATGGGCGAGTACTACGCCGAGACCCCGGCATTCATGATCAAGATCCCGCCTGTCCTGCGACCCTTCGCCGTTCTGCTCGAGCCCTTGAGGATCGTGGAGAAGGCGACCGCCCAGGCCTGGAAGATCGGGCCGTTGTCCTCGGCGCGGGACCGATCGGCATCCTCGGTACGATCCTGCTGCGCCTACGCGGCCTCGATGTGCACGTCTATGCCAAGTCGTCATCCGACACGCTGCAGGGCCACATCCTTACCAGCCTCGGCGCCAGCTACGAAACCGTCGCGGATCACCCCGTGACCGGCATCAAGGAGGAGCTCGGTCAGATCGACTTCATCCTCGAGGGGACGGGCAACAGCGAGGTCGCCTTTGCCGCGATGGCGCAGCTCGGGATCAACGGCGTCCTCTGCCTCACCGGCGTGTCGGCGGGCAATCGCCAGATCGAGATCCCGTCGGACGTTATCAACCTGCAGATGGTCCTCGGCAACCGCCTGGCATTTGGGTCCGTCAATGCCAACCGCCGCTACTTCGAGATGGGGGTCCAACATTTCCAGCAGGCCGAGCGGCAATGGCCCGGCATCTTCGAGCGGCTGATCACGCGTCGAGTCCCATTGGACGATTTCACCGCCGCGCTCGATCGGCGGCCCGAAGACATCAAGACCCTCCTGACGATCGCGCCAGCCTAACCACGGTGGCGCTTCACCTCGATTCGCAGATTTGTCGAAACGTCGAGGCGGCCATGGGCCGCGAGTGGTTGGTCACGAACGGCCTCGGCGGTTACGCGTCGGGAACGGTGGCCGGGGTGAACACTCGCCGCTACCACGGCTTGCTTGTTGCATCCTTGAATCCGCCCGTCCAACGGATGGTGCTGCTGGCGGCCCTCGAGGAGTGGCTGATCCTAGCCGACGGCGAGCGACATCCACTTTCGGCCCAGGAGTACTGGGACGGAACCGTCTACCCGGATGGCTTCCGCTTGCTCGAGGGCATCACCGTCGACGGCATGCTGCCCACTTTTCGCTGGGCGGTCGACGGCCGCATCATCGAAAAACGGATATGGATGGACCACGGCGTCTCGCGGACGGTGCTGACCTACCGCCTGCTGGCCGGCCCACCGCTCTTGTTGCAACTCCGGCCCCTCTTTGCTCATCGCGACTATCACGAGCAGCGACACGGGCAAGGCGGTTTCGACATGGCGGAGGGCAGTGACGGTTGGATCATCGACGCCGCGGGGGTTCGCAGTCACTTCGACGTTCGCCCGTCCCCGGTTGTTCGCAGCCGTCCCGATTGGTACTGGCGTGTCTTGCATCGAGCCGAGCGTGACCGTGGTCTCGACGACGAGGAGGACCTGTTCACGCCCGGGACGGTCGAGGTGGCACTCGACGGACAGACCGAGGTGGTCATCCTCGCCGGCACGGATCCCGTCCCCCAGGGATGGGACGTGTCGACGTCGTGGCACGCCGCCCAGCAGCGGCAGAACGCCCTCGCGGATCCCTCGAGCGAGCATCCGCTCGCCGGGCAACTGGTGGTCGCCGGCGAACAGTTCCGGGTCGCTCGCCGCATGGCTATTTCCCCTCCACCGCTCACGGGGGAGAGCCAGGGTGGGAGCCCGCGGACCCTGATCGCCGGCTATCACTGGTTTGCCGATTGGGGCCGCGACACCATGATCAGCCTCCCGGCGCTGGCCATGCACCCCGGCTCACTCTGGGAAGCACGCGCGGTGCTCGACACCTGCATCACATATCTGGATCACGGTCTCATCCCGAACCGATTTCCGGATGGTGGCGAGCAGCCTGAGTACAACACGATCGACGCGACCCTGTGGCTGTTCCAGGCACTGGCCGCCTACCTGCGAGCGAGCGGTGACTGGCGATTCATCGCGGACCGGCTGGAGGCGCTCGAAGGGATCATCGACTGGCACGTCGGCGGAACCCGGCACAACATCGGCATGGACCATCGGGATGGGTTGCTCGCCGGCGGCCAGGAGGGCTACGCGCTGACCTGGATGGATGCGCGCGTGGGGGACTGGGTGGTCACGCCCCGACGCGGCAAGCCGATCGAGATCAACGCCCTCTGGTACAACGCGCTGCGGCTGACGGGTGACTGGTGCGAGCGGGCCAGTCGACCGGCGGGACGCTACCGTCAGATGGCCGCGCAGGCGCACGAATCGGCACAGGCGCGGTTCTGGTATGGGGAGGGCGGCTACTGCTATGACGTGGTCGACTCGGCCGATGGCGACGATCCCAGCCTGCGGCCCAACCAGGTGATCGCGCTCGCCCTCGTGTACCCCTTGATCGAAGGCGATCGCGCGCGCTCGGCACTCGACCGGGTTACATCCAACTTGTTGACGCCATTCGGGCTGCGGACGCTGAGTCCGGACGATCCCCGCTATCAGCCCTCCTACCACGGCGATCAACGCGCGCGCGACGCCGCCTATCACATGGGGATGGTGTGGCCCTGGCTGTTGGGACCGTATCTCGATGCGCACCTTCGCATCAATGACGATCGCGAGGTGGTTCGCCGGCTCCTCGAGCCGTTTGTCGCCCATCTCCAGGATGGCGGGCTGGGTACGATCAGCGAAATCTTCGAGCCGGAGCCGCCCCACCGGCCGGTCGGTTGCATTTCCCAGGCCTGGAGCGTCGCCGAAATCCTCCGCCACGCACGCGCCCTATCCTGAGACCCGGTGAAGCTCATCGACGTCAGCATCCCGATCCGTGACGCGATGACGGTCTATCGCGGCAATCCGGTGGTGCGGATCCACCCGCTGATGACGCTCGAGAAAGATGGCGTCTGCGTCAGTGAACTCCGCCTCGGATCGCATACCGGGACACACGTCGACGCGCCCAGCCACTTCATCAAGGGCGGAAAAGGGATCGACCGAATGGATCCCGAGCGATTCATCGGCTCGGCCTGGGTCGCGGATCTTCGTCGCGTGAAGGGCGGCATCGGCGCCCTCGACCTGGCGAAGGCGCGTATCCCGCGCGCCACCCGTCGGGTCCTGTTGCGCACGAGCAATTCGCGCTGGTGGCACCCTGCCCGCGCATTCCAGACGGACTTCGTGTACCTCGCTCCGGATGGCGCGGACTGGCTGGTCGAACGCGGTGCGCAGCTGGTCGGCATCGATTACCTGTCGATCGAAGGCTATGGCGTCCCCGGCGCACCCACGCACAAGCGACTGTTGGGCGCGGGAATCCCGATCCTCGAGGGCCTCGACCTGTTCAACGTGCGTCCTGGTCGCTGGCAGATGGCAGCCTTCCCACTGCGGATCAAGGGTGGTGATGCAGGCCTCACCCGCGCGGTCCTCTGGGCAAGGTGAGCCTCGGGTTCGATTTCTAACGACCCAGCCATCGCCTTCCTCAGGAACGGTGCGACAATCTGTTCGATGATCAGTGCCTTCTCGAGAAGTGAGCAGGAGCTTGGGGGCTCGTCCTCCCAGGTTTAGGTTGAGGCGAACACGGTGACCACGATTAAGGTGCCCGAGGTGCCACCTCTGGAGGTTGTGCTCGATCCCGACGAGATTTGGGACGCCAAAGGCCATCGCGCTCTAGTTAAGGAGTTCAGGGCCGCAGGCTGGGAGGGCGGGCGGGTAATCTGGGCCGCAGCCAACCGCGCCGACGGCAAGTGCGCTGACCAGCCGTTGGTAGCGTTCAAGCTTGAGGCTGCTGCGCCTGTTCTGGACTTGCTTTACCGCGCCCGAATTGGTCTTACCCATCTGCTCCATAGCCTGCGCAGGCGCTTCCCAACAATCCAGCTGTGCGTGACCGTATCCGGGAACGATGGTCGCCTGGTTCTGCGGTGGCCGATAGCTGTTCCAGCGGGGAG